>CAIRAO010000449.1 GCA_903876625.1 uncultured Gallionellaceae bacterium
CCTCATTGAAAATGAGAACAACTTTACAGTTTTTCTCTTCCTTTAAGTAAGAAATAAAACCTAATATTTCTTCAGCAGAAAGCTGCGAATTCATACGTTCAAAATCGTCCAAACAGACGATTGTATCTTTGATCATATAAGGCGCAATTTGCTCTAGCCCTATTGATATATTTTTTACATGAGGAAGATCGGATTTATCAGACAAGAATTTACCAACTTTTTTTAATCCAACTTTGCCTAGTGCGAACCAATGTTTATTAATCGTATTTGCGTCAATTTTATTACCTACAAGTTTGATTTCTTTAGTTTTGGTGAATATAGATAAGGCCAACTGAGAAATTGAAGACACACTAAATAACGAGATGTAGCAGTAATACTTAAGTCCAGTATCATTTTTATGTGATTCGACTATCTGATTCCACGTATATGTCTTACCAACACCCCATGCACCTTTGAGTGCAAGCACTTCAGGTTTACTATTTTTTAAGTATCGTTCGGCAACGCTTTTAACAGTGGCGACAGTCATAGATTGGCCTCAAATTCACTAAATTATTTGCTCTACCATTACATCCGCCAGTTTTTGCTGCAATTGATTGGCTTGAGTGATGCGGGTTTTGAGTTGGTCGCAAAGTGCCATCAATTCATCGACTTTTGTGACGATGCGGTGTTGCTCTTCAATTGGCGGTAACGGAACAGGTATTTCTTTAAGTTTGGAAGCTTTGATACCGGTAGCTGTCATTCCCGTCGCCTCTTGCTGAAACTCTTGCTGCATATTTAACGACATGAATGCGAGAAGCATGAATTTGCTAATTTCTGGCTTATGAAACTGAAAACAAATCACGCGTTGGGCTAAAGCAAATTTTTCATCAATGTCAACTAATGCAGCATTACCAAGCGGAGCTTCAGTTGTAAACAATAGGTCATCGACTCTAGGGAAACCCCTAGTCATCCATTGTTTGTATTCAGAAGGTGTAACAAATTCACGAGGCTCTCTATCTATGTAGCCATATCTAACATTCTTTGCGGTGATCAAAGGAATGCCTTCATTTACTTTCGTGGGAGTCCTGCCACGGTAATCAATAAACTTAGCCAAGTTGCCTAAACGCTCGCATTCCCAATGGGGCGGTAACCAATCAAAATATTTGTGCTCGGCTTCAGCAGCTGTTGTTCTAAGTCCATCTTCATCCACCAGCCGCACTTTTTCGGCGGCAATTTTCTTGAGCAATGTACTGGCCGGTTCGTCGTTCGGGTCTTGCGGCACAAGCTTGCCCATCACCGCTAGTTGCAGCAAGGTTTGTTTGAGGGCGTCGATGCTGGATTCGGTGGTGAACAGGGTGTCGAAATGTGCGGCGATGCGCTGCCAGTCTAAATCCCCCCCTGCCCCCCTTTTGCTAAGTGGGGTATCTGTTTTTTTCGATTGAGTAAGCGTACCGAGCAGGTGGCTTACGAGTTTATCGTGGGCTTCGGTAGCATTGTTGTGCTGGGTTTCCAGTTGGTCGCACAGCGCCATCAGTTCATCGACTTTGGCGACGATACGGCGTTGTTCGGCCAATGGTGGAAGTGAAAATATTAAATTCTTTAGAGCTGTGCCATTTACATTTGGCTGACCTGTACCCATAGAGCTAGCTATGAGTTGCCTCCAATACAATACTGAACCTAAAAAGACTTTTTTATACTCGGCAGATGTCGATGACAAGTTGCCGATTCTAATGAGATACGATGCAAAAACAGCTTTTTGATCAAGACCCGTTACCAAGTAAGATTTTCCAATTGTTCCGCCAGTTCTTGCAATCACTAAATCATTATTTTCAAGTGCATAACTATCAGAATCAGACAACGAAATACTACAACCCGGCACGGTAGCCCAATTAACGGCATCATCTTGAATATCGGTTATGCGCAGAAAAAGCACATCTCTTGAGTGGTGATTTGCAGAATCGGTATAGCCATATTGAACGGTACTGGAAATATCACCAAGCCTTACCCACTCCCAACTTTTCGGCAATTCAAACGACTTCTCTTCCTCTGTAATCACCGCCAGCGGCTTGTCTTTTTTGATCTTGCCTTCCGCAATCAACTTGGCTTTTTCCGCCTGAATACGCTTGATCAACACGCTAGTGGATTCGTCATTCGCATCTTGCGGCACCAGCTTGCCACGCACAGCCAGTTCCAAAATCAACTCCCGCAGTTTCTTAATGCCATAAACACTGCCCGCATTACCCGAAGCTCGGCCACGGCCTGTTTTCTTTTCCGTATCGGCGGCTGTCCAAATATCCAGATGCCGGGTAACTAAGTCTTGAGTCGTTTTCATGGCTCGTTTATTTATTCGTCTGTTTCGCCCACCCATCCCTGCAAGCGGGCTGCGATTTGCTCGGGGCTAGGCAGTTCGTCCCGATAAAGGTCGGGCAATTGTGGCGTGACGGTATAAGTGGCAATGCCTAAGGCGTGGGTCGCGGTGCGTAGTGCGTATTCGACCATGGTTTTGGTTTTGCTGCGACAAATGACAATACCGATGGGCGGATTTTCACCTTCTATGCGGTGCTGCTGATCCAGTGTATCCAAGTAAAATTCTATCTGGCCTTTGTGCTCCGGCTTGAATTCACCGATTTTGAGTTCAATGGCAACTAGGCAACGCAGACGACGATGAAACAGCAGCAGGTCGATAAAGTAATCCTTGCCATCCACTTCAAGCCGGTATTGATTGCCGACGAAGGTGAATGCGCCGCCCATTTCGGACAGGAAACGACGCAGGTTACGCACGAGTGCCTCTTCCAGTTCGCGCTCCGAATGCGCATCTGATAGCCCCAGAAAATCAAAAGTGTAGTGATCTTTAACCGCCAACATAGCTTGTGCCTTGATGCTGTGGGGCACAGCGGCATCAAAGTTGGTTTCCCCGTTGAGATATTGTGCGTAGCTGTGATTGTCGAGTTGGTGTTGCAGCACTTTTGTTGTCCAGCCAAAGCGAGCGGTAGCGCGCAGGTAAAATTCGCGTTCCAAGTCGTCTTTGCAGCGCGCCATAATCAGGAGATTTTTTGCCCAGCTAATTTCTCCTATCAGCGATAGGAGATTTGGCTTGGTTTGGTATTCGTTGAAGAATTGTCGCATTGCCCACAGATTTTGAACCGAAAAACCATTTCGCCCGGGAAATTCGGCCTGTAAGTCCCACGCCAAATTTTCGACTACGGATTTCCCCCAGCCTTGCTCGGTTTGTCGGCGGCTGATGTTTTCTCCCAGCCACCAATATAGTTGAAGTAACTCACGATTTGCGGCGCGCAATGCCTGAAATTGACGCTGGCGAATCTGTGCTTTTATTTCTAGTAAAAAGTCTCCATAACCATCGGGTAACGGCGAATTGGCGGTGGTAACGGGCAATGGTTTAAGTTCAGAGGTCATCTTGATGCGCCTCCATTTAATGCTTCTCCCAGAATGCCTTTCAACTGTCCACGCAACGCGGCGATGTCATTTTGCATGGCGGCGTATTGCGCCAGCAGCACCTCAGGGTCGTGGATTTCTTGCTCGCCGACATGCGGGTTCTTGCAATCGAGGTTGAAGTTGCGCACCTTGATATCATCCAGACTTACCTTCCATGCGTATTCGTTTTCAACACGCGTATTGAAGCCGTCTGACTCCCTACCCCACCACGCAGCCTCCGCATCAAATTCTTCGATTTTCATCGGCTTGGTTTTGTTGTAGCTTTTTACGCCGGGCGGGTATGGGTGTTCGTAAAACCAGATATGCTGTGTAGGTGTGCCTTTGCTGAAAAACAGCAAATTAGTCTTGATGCCCGTGTATGGGGCAAACACTCCATTAGGTAGGCGCACGATGGTGTGCAGGTTGCACTCTTCCAGAAGTTTTTCCTTGATGCGCGTTTTGATACCTTCGCCGAACAGAAAACCATCCGGCAAAACCAGTGCGGCGCGGCCACCGGTTTTGAGCAGCTGCATGATCAGCACCAGAAATAGATCGGCGGTTTCACGCGTGCGAAAGGTGGCGGGGAAGTTGGTTTCAATGCCGTCTTCTTCCATGCCGCCGAAGGGAGGATTGGTGACAACTACATCCACACGTTCTTTCGGTGTCCAACTAATCAGCGGACGCGCCAGCGTGTTGTCATGGCGAATATTGCTCGGCACATCAATGCCGTGCAGGATCATGTTGGTGGTACACAGCAAATGCGGCATCGGCTTTTTCTCGATGCCAAAAATGATGGCCTGCAACTGTGTCTCATCTTCTACTGTTTTCACATCCTGTTTGCGGATGTGCTCAATCGAGCAGGAAAGAAAACCGCCAGTACCGCAGGCCGGGTCCATTACTTTCTCACCAAGGCGAGGATTGGACATGCGAACCATAAATTCGGTTACTGCACGCGGAGTGTAAAACTCACCCGCATTGCCAGCTGCCTGCAAATCGCGCAGCAATTGTTCGTACATATCACCAAATAAGTGACGCTCTTGAGCCTTGTTGAAATCCACACCTTCCTGAATCTTGTTGATGACCTGCCGAATCAACTGGCCGGACTTCATATAGTTATAGGCATCCTCAAACACCGAGCGGATTACATAGGCTCGTTGGTCGCCGCCTTTGGCTTCCAAAGATTGCAAGGCGGGAAACATGTCATTATCGAGAAACTGTTTCAGGGCATCGCCAGTCATGCCTTCGGCATTGGCTGCCCAGTTGCGCCAGCGGTATTTTTCCGGCAAAGGAGATTTGTAATTATCTTGCAGCAACTCCCATTCACTCTCGCGATCATCAAATATTTTCAGAAACAACATCCACACCAATTGGCTCAAGCGCTGGGCATCACCATCTACGCCTACGTCTTTGCGCATGATGTCCTGGATGGATTTAATCGTGGAGGAAATGCTCATAAATTTGGGGAATTATTAATTGGGTATAAATCAGGCGTAAAGATGTGTTTCTAACTCTTGCAATGCGGCCAGATAAGCTGGCTTGCCACCAAAGGCTGAGACTAACTCGCTGGCTGACCCCATATTCTTGAATGGGTCGAGAGTGAGGATTTTTATATCTTCTATATTTTCAATGCCGGTATCAGCATATTTCTCCAGCAGGCTTTCCAGTACCTTGCGTGCTTGCTCTCCGTATTTTGCAAAGTAGTTGCGCTTCTTCACTTGGTCGGCGCGCTCGCGCCGGGTCAATGGTGGCTGGTCAAAGGCGACGTGGCAGATCAGGTCGAAGGCATCAAAATCTTTGCCTACTTCGTCGGCAAGTGGCTCCCGAAGTAATCCGTGCTCTTCCAGTTCTTGCAGAATGGCAGCCTTGCGTTCGGCTTTGCCCCAACGGCGCAGGAATTCATCGAGCGAGGAATAATCCTTGCGTACGGTTTGGCGGGTGTAATCCTTGAGTGATTCGGTAATCAGTTTGCCTTCCGGTCCGTAATATTGCACACGTTCGGCAACTACATATACAGTTACATCGCCGATGACGTATTTAACACGGCCAGCTCCGGCTTGATCTTCTCCGAATAAATCTTGCTCACCTGCCTGCGCATCACCACCATCTTCTGGCGGCAATGGATTGCCGTTTTCATCGAAAATTATTTCTGGATCCGGTGGAACCGGCGGCGCACCTGGAGGGGGTTCATAAATCACAATTGGCGGTCCATCAAAGGCTTCGTCGGCGAACAGTTCAGTCGCCTTTTTGAAATCCATAATGGTGAACCAGTACTTGCCGTAATCTTCGTTGATACGAGTGCCCCGCCCTATCATCTGCTTGAACTCGGTCATGGATTTGATGTGCTGATCAAGCACCACCAGCTTACAGGTTTGCGCATCGACACCCGTTGTCATCAATTTGGAGGTGGTGGCGATCACTGGGTAACGCTCTTCGGGATTGATGAAATTATCTAGCTCGGCTTTGCCTTCGATTTCATCACCGGTAATGCGCATGACGTATTTACGGTTTTCTTTCACTCGCTCAGGATTCAGATTAACCAAAGCCTGACGCATGCGCTCGGCGTGGTCGATGTCATCGCAGAACACGATAGTTTTGGCATAGGGATCAGTGGCCACAAGAAATTCGGTAATTTTCTGGGCGACAAGTTCGGTGCGTTTTTCCAGTACCAGCGTTCGATCCATATCAATCTGGTTATAAATACGATCTTCAATCACCTGACCATTTTTATCGATTTGCCCTTTGTTGGGACGCCAACCTTGAATGTCTTTGTCGATGTCGATGCGCACGACTTTGTACGGTGCAAGAAAACCATCCTCAATCCCCTGCTTCAACGTGTAGCTGTAAACCGGATCACCGAAGTAATGAATACTGGAAACATCTTTGGTTTCTTTCGGTGTTGCCGTTAAACCCACATGCGTTGCCGATGAAAAATACTCAAGAATTTCGCGCCATGCAGAATCTTCCGCAGCGCTGCCACGATGGCACTCGTCGATTACAATTAAATCAAAGAAGTCGGGGGAAAACTGCTTGTAGATGTTTTGCTCTTCCTCGCTGCCGGTGACAGCCTGATACAAGGACAAATAAATTTCGTAGCTTTTATCGATCTGGCGCTTGCTGATTTTGGTCATTGCCGCGCCAAACGGTTTGAAGTCATTGTTCTTGGTTTGATCTACCAAAATGTTGCGATCCGCCAGGAAAAGGATTCGCTTCTTGGTACCGGACTTCCATAGCCGCCAAATAATTTGAAACGCCGTGTAGGTTTTGCCAGTGCCGGTGGCCATTACCAATAATATGCGCTGCTGCCCTTTCGCCACTGCCTCGACCGTGTTGTTAATGGCATTGGCTTGATAATAACGAGGAGCGCGACCAGTACCATCATCGTAATATGGCATTTCAACGGTAATACGAGCCGCGTCAGTCTCTATACCTTTCCATTTGCAGTAGCGCTGCCAAAGTTCGGATGGCGAAGGGAATGCATTTAACGCCAACACTTGTTCAGTTTTTTCAGACTGACCGGTGCGGTCATGAAACAGGAAACCTTCACCGTTGGAACTGAATACAAACGGAACACCCAAGGTTTCGGCATAGTTCAGCGCCTGCTGCATACCGGCGCCCACGCTGTGGCTGTTGTCCTTGGCCTCAACCACAGCCAGCTGAATATTCATCTTGTGATACAGAATGTAATCGGCGCGTTTCTGCTCACCTCGAGTATGAAGCTTGCCACGCACAATGATGCGGCCCTTGGTGAAGCTCACTTCCTCTCGAATCTGGCTGAACAAATCCCAACCTGCACTGATAAGTGCGGGAGTTATGAATTTGGAACAGATGTCACGTTCCGAAAGGTTTTTCATATCGACCATTAGACAGGAATTAGATAAGTATAAACGATGAACAGTAACTTTCCAGATTCATATCTATGTTCTTTTATAAAGTGGGATCCACTTGAACAAGGCAATATTTGGTATCACCGGACACAGGGAACCATGATGCAGTATATGAACCATTGATCACAATTTTGGAATCTTTGGCTCCTGTTGGTTTGGTTATTGTTCCAGTTATTGGATTACCACTACGGAACAGTCCATAAATTCCCTCGCTACTTCCGGAATAGAAATTCTTATCTTTGACAAAAGCGAGAAAATACGCAGACTTAAAACCTGACGACACTAACTGCTCAAGGAACGCGATATCTTTGCAGAAGCCGAACATTGATTCTGGAACCTGACCATTACGCGGATATTTTAGTTCAATAACGCTCAAATGCTCACCCGCAACAGTAGTGACCGCAATATCAATTTCTTTTTTATAATAATTCGATTTATCCAGATTGAAGTGCGACACATTGCGCTCAAACTCAACTTTGCAGTCGGAAAGCTGAGTTCGCAGAAATATACCTAGCTCGTGTTGCAAACTGAACTCGTTGTAAATATCAATTGATCCGGTGCCTGCGGATTGAATAAACCTAGCGATATGATGATCTAGTTTCACTTCATCATTCCAATGATTAAATTAAAATTTTTAATTTTGCCCAACATTGCGAAAGGACAAAATTAGACATAACCTTTATTCTCTTGATCTTTTATATGGCATTTATGATGAACAAGTCGAACGTTGCTATCAACTTATCCAAGATATGCTTCAATGTGATCAATCTCAAATCCTTTTTTAAGAAGTATTTGGATCAATCTTCAACCTTAAACAATCGACGAAAATTCTCAGATGTCGCAACCCCTATCTCATCCAAAGAAACATTTCGCAACCAGGCAATCTCTTCTGCCACGTGTTTAACGTAAGCTGGTTGATTGAGTTTGCCTCTAAAAGGAACCGGGGCTAAATATGGGGAATCCGTTTCAATTAATATTTTCTCAAGCGGAATACTCGCCGCAACTTGTTTTAGCTCGATTGCATTTTTGAAAGTAACAATGCCAGAGAATGATATGTAGAACCCCATCTCAATTGCTGCTTGAGCCACGTCGAGACTTTCAGTAAAGCAATGCATTACACCGCCAATCTGGCCAGCATTCTCTTCTTGCATAATTCGTAATGTGTCAGCAGCTGCTGATCTGGTATGGATGATAAGCGGCTTGCGACATTCAAGTGATGCCCGGATATGAGTACGGAAACGCTCGCGTTGCCAATCCAAGTCGTCTTTTAAACGATAATAATCAAGGCCGGTTTCGCCAATAGCAATTACTTTGGGATGTTTAGCTAACCCAACCAATTCATCTATAGTAGGTTCTTGAGCCGATTCATAATCAGGATGAACCCCCACAGAAGCGTATAGATTGTCGTGATTCTCAGCTAGTTGCAAAATTTCGGGTATTTTGACCATATCAACCGAGACACATAAAGCATGCGATACCGCGTTAAGTTGCATCTTGGCCAAAACTTCGTCGATATTTTCAGCAAGTTCAGGAAAATTTAGATGGCAGTGAGAATCTATAAACATAGAAGTTAAGCTAATGAAGAAGTGAACATTTGTCTATATGCCAAAAAAATAGATTCGAATTGTAACTTTGGATTAAGCGGATGAAATGCTTCGCGCTTGGCTGTCAACAGTTCACTTTGGTAGCCTAACAAACGCAAGTATGAAATATTTGAAGACAACTGTTTCAATAAATCAGTTTGAGCAGGAAAGTACCGAACCTGCCCTGTGAGCTTAGCACTGGCCAAGTCATAGCACCATTGTTGAAGGCATTGGATAACAAGAACGGGGGCAGAACGCTGTAATTTTTCGGCTAACAATAACGCATCCATTTGCGCTGGTCGCTGAATTGTGGACAATAATATATTGCGTTCAACTGAGCCAACTTCATCTTCGGCTAAATGTCGTGCTTGCAAAGGAGCAAATCCCGCTTGCGCCAAGAACAATTCTGGATCAGTAACCCCCTGTTGTTTAAGCCATGCAGACCCGCTATCGAAATTTGGAGTGTTTACAGTGAAACTTAAACAACGGCTAAGAATTGTGGGTAACAGTTGCTGGGGTTTATGGGTAACAAGTATAAAGAGCAATTTCTCGGTAGGCTCTTCCAAGGTCTTAAGAACTGCATTAGCCGAATTTTTATTCATGGATTCAGCAGGATGAATCAGAATGACCCGATAGCCTCCCAGATGTGAAGACAGGTTGGCAAAATTAGCCAAATCTCTGATTTGATCTACACTGATTTCACGCGATGGTTTTTTACCACTCTCTTTTTCTGCATTATCATCAAGAACTGCAAGTGAATCCGGCTGGACTAGTCGAAAATCAGGATGTGTATCCAAATCGAACCAATGGCAAGAATTACATTCACCGCAAGGTAATCCGTCTTTTGTCGGGGCTTCACACAATAGTGACTGCGTGAAATTAAGCGCCATATCCAACTTGCCAATACCAGAAGCACCTTTAATCAATAGTGCATTTGGCAGGTGCGCACGCATTTCATGCAGGTTACGCCACGCTTCCAGATTCCAAGGGTAGATTTCCTTCATATCAGCGATAAAACTATTCTTTGTAAATTTATCTGAACTTCATCACGTGTTTGTTCAGCATGAATGACCGCGAATCTAGAAGGTGTTTTTTGACTCCTGGCCAAATAGGCTTGGCGCACTTTCTCAAAAAAACTGCCGTGTTCTTGTTCGAAGCGATCCAAGGAAATATTGTTGGCTAAACGTTGACGCGCAATTTCGATGGGAATATCAAACAATAATGTCAGGTCGGGTTGCAAGTCGGCATGAACCCATTGCTCAAGTTGTTCAAGTTTCTGCAACGAAACTCCCCTGCCCCCGCCTTGGTATGCGAAGCTGGCGTCACTAAAACGGTCAGAGATTACCCAAGTTCCTCTATCCAAAGCTGGTTGAATCACTTGCTCAACGTGTTCGCGCCGTGCTGCGAACATCAGCAGAGTTTCAGTTTCAGCATGCATTGGCTGATTCAGCAATATTTCACGCAACTTTTCACCCAATGGCGTACCACCGGGTTCGCGAGTAACTAACAAATCAATGCCCCGTTGACGCAAAGCAGTTGCAAACCACTCTAGATGAGTACTTTTCCCGGCCCCGTCTACGCCTTCAAATGTAATAAATTTAGCTTGGTTCATTTTTGGTAGCGGTTTACAGCGTTGTTGTGTTCGGCAAGTGTACTTGAGAAATATGAACTTCCGTCTCCCCTTGCCACAAAATATAGTGCCGTTGTCTTTGCCGGATGAAAGACTGCTTGAATGGA
Source organism: uncultured Gallionellaceae bacterium (assembly GCA_903876625.1). Classification (GTDB taxonomy): domain Bacteria; phylum Pseudomonadota; class Gammaproteobacteria; order Burkholderiales; family Gallionellaceae; genus PALSA-1006. Next base: position 10,616 of record CAIRAO010000449.1, read on the forward strand.
GGCAAGTCCTGGCAAAGCAATAGGTGTGGGAGTCAGACCAACCCGAGTATAAGTATTGTAGGGCGTATCCGTTAACAAATCTCGCTTGCGCAAATTTCCATCAAATTTTTCACCTAAACCATAAATGACGGTTGGATCAGTTTGCAGCAGCATCTTTTTATGTAAACGATTTATAAAAACACCTGCAATCATTGGGCGATCAATTGCTTGGCCGGTTTCCTTTTCTACAATTGATGCCAGGATCAACGCTTCATAGGGAGTTCTCAGGGGGAGATCAGCATCACGCTTTTCCCAATTCTCTTGCAAATGCCGATGCATCAATTGATAAGCACGTTTGAGCACTGACAAATCACTGCTCCCGCTGGCAAAATTATAGGTATCTGGGAAGAATAATCCTTCAGCTTGTGATTCAGCTGCTCCGATGCGTTTTAGTATCTCATCTTCTGGAAGAGCAGCCGTATCATGACGCAGTGAGGAAGAAGAATTTAAACTTTGCCTAAACTGGCTGAATGTTAAACCTTCAACTAACGTAATTTCGCTTTGTTCTACCCGGCCCTTGCTGATCATATCCAATAGCTGCAATGGACTAGTCGCTTTTTCAATTTCATAATTTCCCGGCTTAATTTGCGCAGCTTTTCCCAAGCCTCTCGCTAGCAATACAAATAGCATATCGCTGGGTAATACCCCGGCTTGATTCATTTGGCGTGCGGCACTTTTAAGACTGCTGCCCTGTTTAAGCGAAAACTCAAACGGTAATTGTGGAAGTGGCAATGGGCGTAAAGCGTAAAACCCTGCAAGGCCGGCAAACACCACTACAATAAATAATAACCAAAGTGCGAATTCTTTAATCGGACTCATGATTTATAAAATGTAGTGACATCAATATCAAGAAGAGGATTCAAATTAATACCACGTGCATCCAAGCAAAGCCAGTGGTACCAATTTTAACAATGAGGTAATTCCGGAAAAACGTGATTGCGAATAATTAAGCTATTAACGACAAAGTAACTAAATTAAATTTTGCGAAAAACCAGCGATCCGTTCGTTCCACCAAAACCAAAATTGTTGTTTACCGCAACATCAATTTTCATCTGACGTGCAGTGTTGGCACAGTAATCCAAATCACATTCCGGATCTTGTTCAAAAATATTAATAGTCGGTGGTGAAATCTGATTATAAAGAGCTAAGACACAGAACAAGGACTCGACACCACCTGCCCCACCCAGCAAGTGACCTGTCATCGACTTCGTTGAATTAACGACCAGTTTTTTGGCGTGGTCACCAAAAGCAAGTTTGATGGCTTCGCTTTCGTTTTTGTCTCCCAAAGGAGTAGAAGTACCGTGCGCATTAACGTACTGGACTTGATCCGGATTCAATCCCGCATTGCGTAATGCATTGATCATGCTGCGTTTCGGACCATCCATGCTGGGCGCCGTCATGTGAAAAGCATCAGCGCTCATGCCATAGCCGGAAAGCTCTGCATAAATTTTTGCTCCGCGTGCTTTCGCGTGTTCGTATTCTTCCAGAACCAGTACACCCGAACCTTCACCCATGACGAAACCATCACGGTCTTTGTCCCAAGGGCGACTAGCTGTAGCTGGATCATCGTTGCGGGTAGACAACGCTTTGGCAGAGGAAAAGCCACCTACCGCCAAATGCGAAATCGTCGATTCAGCTCCACCAGCAATCATTACATCGGCATCGCCGTATTCAATCTTGCGAAACGACTCACCGATACTATGCGTTCCAGTAGTACAGGCAGTAACCACAGAGAAATTCGGGCCCTTCAGTCCAAACATAATAGACAGATTCCCGGATATCATATTGATGATAGTGGCGGGAATGAAAAATGGAGATATTTTGCGCGGGCCACCTGCGACAAAGTCAGCATGTGTTTCTTCAATCATCGGCAGGCCGCCGATTCCTGAGCTAATACACACACCGATGCGCTCGGCATTTTGTTCCGTTACTACGAGTCCAGAATCCTTGAAAGCTTCTATTCCCGCCGCAAGGCCAAAATGAACAAAGCGATCCATCCGCCGAGCTTCCTTCGCAGGAAGATATTGAGATACGTCGAAATCATTGACCTCACCCGCCACTTGGCAAGCAAATGCCGACGGATCAAATCGGGTGATTCGAGTAATGCCAGATTTTCCGGCCACGATATTTTGCCAAGCTTGGGTTACGCCGATACCAACTGGCGAAACAATGCCCAAGCCTGTAACAACGACTCTGCGTTTAGTCAAACCGGACTCCGCTTACGAAGGAAAAATGAATCAAAACGACCAATTATTTTGGATGTGCGTTGACGTAATCAATCGCCTGCTGCACAGTAGTAATCTTTTCTGCGTCTTCATCAGGGATTTCAACGCCGAATTCCTCTTCGAGGGCCATCACCAATTCAACTGTATCCAATGAGTCTGCGCCCAAGTCATTGACGAAAGAAGATTCGTTCTTAACTTCTGCTTCATTTACGCCGAGTTGCTCAGCCACAATTTTTTTGACGCGTTGTTCGATGTTTGACATTCCTATACTCCCTATTAATTAAAATTCAAAAAGCACGAGCATTCTACCAAACTCGCGCCAATTTCCAAACTGCTTCATTACTCCATGTACATTCCACCGTTTACATGCAATGTAACTCCAGTAATGTAAGCTGCACCAGGGCCTGCTAAAAAAGCTACTGCAGCGGCGATATCGGCTGGAGACCCAAGGCGTTTTAGTGGAACATGCTCTACTAATTTTGCGCGCTGTTCGGCCCCAAGAGCTTCCGTCATATCTGTATCGATAAAACCGGGCGCGACACAATTTACTGTAATGTTTCGGCTTCCGATTTCCTGAGCTAACGATTTAGTGAAACCCGCCATGCCCGCCTTTGAAGCAGCATAGTTGGACTGACCCGGATTGCCCATACAGCCTACCACCGAAGAAATACTGATAATTCGCCCGCCTCTGGCTTTCATCATAGCGCGCAATACTGCGCGGCTTAGTCGAAATACAGATTTGAGGTTCGTAGTCAGCACATCGTCCCATTCTTCCTCGGACATGCGAGCCAACAGGTTATCTTTGGTGATTCCGGCGTTGTTCACTAGAATCGAAATTTCTCCGAACTGTGCACGTAAACCAGTTAGAACTTGCTCAATTTGTGATACGTCGTTTACATTCAGCGCGAAACCCTTGCCTTTTATACCTGCCGCGTCCAAATAGGTGCTAATGGCCTGCGCTCCATTTTCACTGGTTGCGGTTCCAATTACTGTTGCACCTTGCTTGCCCAATTCTAATGCAATCGCTTGACCGATACCTCGCGATGCACCCGTTACCAGAGCAATTTGTCCTTGCAGTAACATCATATCTTCCCTTCTTTATCTGAGAGTAGCCAAAACTGCTTTCAGGGTTTCACCATCATTTATAGCCAAAGCTTGTTGATTTGAATCAATTCGTTTGTTCAATCCAGCTAAAACTTTGCCTGGAGCACACTCAACATTATGAGTAACACCCAGCTTACCAAATGCTTGAATCGTTTCTACCCAGCGCACAGGCATATATAATTGGCGCACTAAAGCATCTTTAATCGCTGCAGCATCGTTGAAAGAAGTAACATCGGCATTTTGTATCACCGGTATTTCCGGAACCACCATTGGGATATTTTTAAGGTACTCACGCAACTGCTCTGCCGCACCTTTTAATAGCTGGCAATGTGACGGTACGCTCATTGGTAACATGATGGCTCGTTTTGCACCTTTGGCCTTAGCCAACTCAATTCCGCGCTGAACGGCAGAGCGGTGACCGGCGATTACCACTTGTCCTGGGGAATTGTAGTTGACTGCTTCCAATACTTCGCCTTGAGCACCTTCCAAACACGCAGCGCGAACCCCTTCATCGTCCAAACCAAGAATAGCAGCAATACCACCCTCGCCCTCAGGAACGGCATTTTGCATACATTCCGCGCGATAGCGCACCAGCGGCAATGCATCAGCAAATTTAAGTGCGCCAGCTGCAACTAGTGCTGTGTATTCGGCCAAACTATGGCCCGCCATGATCGCTGGCTTTGGACCATTTTGTGATAACCAGGCACGGTAAACTGCCACGCCAGCCGTCAACATGACGGGTTGCGTGTTCACCGTAGCACTCAGATCCGCATCACTCCCTTCGGCAACCAACTGCCACAGGTCTTGCTTGAGAACATCTGATGCTTCAGTAAAAGTATCTTTTACAGCGGTAAACTCAGCATAACTGTTCATCATGCCGCGCGATTGGGAACCTTGTCCTGGGAATACAAAAGCAAATTTAGTCATTTTGAAATCTGTCTTTAGTTATTAGTTGCTAGTCGCTAGATATTAATCGGGCTTGTAACTGTCGTTTCTACCACTTGATCAATACTGCGCCCCAAGTAAAACCTCCACCTACTGCTTCAAGAAGGATATTTTGCCCTGGTTTGATACGTCCATCTCTAACCGCAGTGTCCAGTGCCAAAGGAATGGAGGCCGCTGAAGTGTTGCCTTGAGTCGCGACCGTGACAACCACTTTATCCATACTCAACCCAAGTTTCTTAGCGGTTGCTTCAATAATACGGATATTGGCTTGATGAGGTACAAGCCAGTGGATATCAGAACCACTCATTTTTTGATCTTCAAGTAATTCTTCAACAATTTCACTTAACACCTTGACTGCAAACTTAAAGACGGCTTTGCCGTCCATGTAAATTAACGGGTCAGACTTTAACATTTCGCGATGGCTACCATCCGCATGCAACTTGCTCGCCACGATGCCTGGCTCATTGGAGGCACGCAAAATGACTGCCCCTGCACCATCTCCAAAAAGAACACAGGTGGTGCGATCATTCCAATCGAGCAATCTTGTCATTATCTCTGCGCCAATTACCAAGGCTGTTTTAGCTTGCCCGCCCTTAATATACATATCGGCTGTATTTAACGCATAAACAAAACCACCGCAAACCGCCTGCATGTCAAATGCTGCACCTCCGTTTTTGATGCCGAGTTTATCTTGCAGAATACATGCTGAGCTTGGGAAAGCTTGATCAGGAGTTGTGGTCGCGATAATGATTAAATCAATCTCGTTGGCTTCTATGCCTGCTGCCTCAATTGCTTTGCGGCTGGCTTGCAAGGCTAGGTCACTGGTAAATTCATTTTCTGCGGCTACATGGCGTTCAACAATGCCGCTTCGAGTAAATATCCAATCGTGGTTGGTATCGACAATTTTTTCCAAATCGAGGTTTGTGACTACCTTGGCAGGTAAATAACTGCCTGTACCGATGATTTTAGAATGGATCAAAGTGCCTCCTCAGCATTCTGCTGGCGTGATTGATGCCATTTCTCAACGTGCATACTGATCTGATGCAACATTCCTCCGCGAGCCTCTTCGGCTGCGCGTTCGATGGCACACAAGAAAGCAAATGAATCGGCAGAGCCGTGACTTTTAACCACGATGCCTTTTAAACCCAGAAAACTGGCCCCATTGTAACGTCGATGATCCAGTCTGTGCTTGAAGGCTTTAAGGACAGAGATCGAAACCAAAGCACCAAACTTTGTAAACCAGTTTTTGCTGTAACCTTGACGCAAAAACCCGCTCATCATCTTAGCGACACCTTCGGCTGTTTTCAAAGCGACATTACCGACAAATCCGTCGCACACAACGACATCGGTTGTACCTTGAAAAATGTCATTACCTTCCACGTTACCGAAGAAATTAAGGTCGCTGGCTTGCAATAGCTCTGCTGCCTGCTTAACGACCTCATTTCCTTTTATGTCTTCGCTACCAATATTTAACAGTCCAACCGTAGGGAGTTCTTTATGTTCAAGTGCTGTAACCAATGTGCTCCCCATCAGGGCAAACTGCAACAGATGTTCAGCGGTGCAATCCACATTCGCACCCAAGTCAAGCATACAAACCTGCCCTTTAACCGTGGGCAGAAAAGAAGCAATGGCTGGACGATCAATACCGGGCAAGGTTTTCAGAACGTAACGAGCGGTCGCCATCAGTGCGCCAGTATTTCCCGCGCTCACGCAAGCTGACGCTTCGCCGCTTTTGACTAAATTAATAGATACGCGCATTGAAGAATCTTTTTTGCTACGCAACACTATTTGCGGAGATTCGTCCATGCCCACCACTTCAGTGGCTGCGTGAACTCGCAATCGTGTACGGTCAGCAAATTGAAGCGTTTTAAGTTCGGCTTCGATGGCATCTGACAAACCTACCAATACCACCGTATCGTCAGGATGTTTCTTGAGATAAGCCACGGCAGCAGGAATTGTTACCCTTGTCCCGTGGTCTCCGCCCATGGCATCAATGGCTACAGTAATACCCATTGGGCTATCCTCTAGAATAATAAAAAGACGGACATTCGGCTCCCGGAAATAACGGGGGCCTGCTCAATAAGCTCAAAGAACTTACTCGCCTTTAGTTTTAACTACTTTTTTGCCGCGATAAAATCCGCTCGGGCTAATATGGTGACGCAGATGCGGTTCACCGGTAGATGGTTCCACCGCCAATGCCGGATTGGTCAAAAAGTCATGTGCGCGATGCATGCCGCGCTTGGACGGGGATTTTTTATTCTGCTGAACTGCCATGATAACTCCTCAAATAACTAAATTATTGCTTCTTTAATGCTGCCAAGATTGCGAACGGATTATCCTTTTGTCGCAAATCTTTAATCGGTGCTGCACACGTTCCTTCGGGATGCCTTGGGGCGAAAGGCAGATTCAACAACACCTCGTCCTCAATCAACTCAAGCACATCCAAATGCCTACTCGCCTCTATAGCGTCTTCAATGCTACCTTCATCTTCAATCTCCTCCAGCATTTCGGCTGTAAGCAGTTGCAAGTGAGCAGATATATCTAGGGGATAAGGAAGTTCCTCTAGGCAACGCTGACAACGCAAATTGCACTTTCCGTTAAGAGTGATCTCCAATTTATGGCTATCACCCTCTTGCGATCCGATCACTCTATAAGTCAGAGATCCCTCAGAATTAATCAACATATCGCTAAGCCGCGGCAAATCAATTAACGAAATTTCACCGCATAATTCCTTGCCATTTTTGGCAAATTCCAGGCTATCAATGAAAGGCCGTGCAAACATGAGGCGCGCATGATATATATTCTCCCCCATTCTGTCAAAGACGCATTGAAGGAATATCTTGAATTCTCAGTCGCTTGTTCTCGCTTCGACCTCTATTTATAGAGCCCAATTACTGTCCATACTCCAAATTCCCTTCGAAACTGCAGCTCCCAATGTAGATGAGACGCCGCTTCCGGGGGAAGAAGCTAAACAAACTTCGCTAAGGCTTGCGCGGCTTAAAGCCCAAGCCGTTACCAAAGACTATCCCAATGCGCTGGTCATAGGCTCCGACCAAGTGGCTTTATTAGAGGGGCAACAGTTGGGTAAGCCGCTTACACACGATAATGCAGTCTGCCAATTAACAGCGATGCGCGGTAAAACCGTTGTTTTTTATACAGCTTTGACCTTGTTTAATACCTCAAGCAAAGTTATGCAGACGGAAGTAGAAGAAACAAAAGTAACCTTTCGTATGAACACAGATGAAGAAATTGAACGTTACCTGATAAAAGAACAGCCCTATCATTGTGCCGGGAGTGCCAAATCGGAAGGATTGGGGATTGCATTAATTAGCCGCATTGAAGGCAATGACCCGAATGCCCTTATTGGTTTACCTCTAATCAAGCTTGTTTCAATGCTAAAAAAGGAGGGAGTTACTATTTTGTAAATGGTCTGAGTTAAGTAACTCATTGAATTTCATTTGCAACCAGGTGAGGCGAATTGCAATGACTCAAAAATAATGCGATTTCTATGTTCTTCATTATTGGTCTACGTTATAAAATACTGGTTTGCATCTAATCTTAACTTAACATTCAAGGAATAAAATATGTCAGAAGGTTTTCATGTACATGGCGCACACGATCATGCAGTAGAACACTCCGCGCACGGCGGAGATAGTCTTGGAGGGCAAATAGCAATTTTCACCGCAATTCTGGCTTCAGTGGGTGCGATTGTGAGTTATCAAGGTGGCGATACTCAAAATAAGGCCATGTTGTTCAAGAACGAAGCAGTTTTGAAGAAAACACAGGCTTCCGACCAATGGAATTATTATGAGGCAAAAAGTAATAAAGGACACTTGATGGAACTCGCTCTCGACGTGGCTCCGGCAAAAAAACGCGAATTTTACGAAAACCAGATAGCGAGATACGAAAAGGACAAAGTCGAGATCAAGAAGAAAGCTGAAGAACTAGAAGCCGAATCAGAAAAAGCCAACAAGGAAAGCGAAGAAGCAATGCATCCCCATCACCTGCTTGCGCAATCGATGACGCTGATACAAATTGCAATTTCACTTGCATCGATTACTGTTTTGACGCGTAAAAGATGGCTATTCGCAGTTGCAGGTGTTTCTGCAGCGGGCGGGCTGATCATGTGGGGAATTTCGCTTTACGTCTAAATTTTCAGATGAAACAGAATCATTGCTTTCATCGAGGCGTTGACAATTCTGATGTTTTGGATTGTTGGTCAGCGCCTCCACCCAACGCTTGAATTAAAGCAACATTGACGACTAGTTGTTGTCCTGAAATTTGCAGAGCCGAATTGTGCGCTGAATTTGAAGCTGTCTGCGCAGTGATAACATTAAGATAGGATACAAGACCGGCCTTGTATTGATCGGTAACCAGACGTAATGACACATCCGCCGCCGAGACCGCATGAGCCTGCATGCTTGCCTCATCGGCGAGTAATGACAATGCTGCCAGTTGATCTTCGACTTGCTGAATCGCTTGCAAACTGATTTGCCTGTATTGGGCGACCGTTTGCTTATATGCGTTTTGTGCTTGCAACTTTACTGCACTGCGTGCTCCTCCATCGAAAAGCGTCAATGCGAGTGATGGCCCGGCTGACCAGAATAAATTTGAAGCTGAAATAATATTAGGAAAAACGGAATTCCGATATCCGCCTTGTGCTGAAAGTGTTAAGGCAGGAAAGTATGCGGATTGGGTAACGCCGATTTGTGCATTAGCCGCCGCAACTTGACGCTCGGCAGCCATCAAATCCGGCCGGCGCAACAAAAGCTGGGAAGGCAATCCTACGGGAACAGCCTGAGGCTTAGGCATGCTTGATTGAGATGGTAAACTAAAGTTTGAAGCTGGTTCACCTACCAGAACGGCTATTGCATGTTCAAGTTGAGCCCGTTGCAAACTCAAAGCTGAAAACTGTACCTTGGCATTGGCCAATTGCAACTGGGCTTGGGCAACATCTGCTTGTGTGCTCACGCCACTGTTATAACGATTTTGTGTCATTGTTAATGACTTTTCATACGCATTGACCGTTCCCTGAGCCAACTCTATTTGGCAGTCTAATTGCCGAATCTGAAAATAATCCTGCGCTAATGTGACTTGGAGACTGAGTTGCGCATTGAGCAAGTTTTCTCTGCTGTATTCTGAATTTGCCTCATCTGCTTCAACTTGACGTCTCACTTTTCCCCAAAAATCGGGAACCCAACTTGCAGTCAGACCCACTGATTGTCCTGAAACCGTGGTTGTTGTACTCCCTCCTGTAGTTGCTGTCGTTCCGGTTGAGTTTGCTGAACGGGTTGATGTAACCGAAGCGGACAAAGTTGGAAACTCGCCCGCACGTGCTGAATCGGAAAGCGCCAGCGCCTGTTGATAGGTAAAGAAAGAGGCTTGAAGACTTTGATTTGATTTCAACACGCGAGGTTCTAGTTTATTTAGTTCTTCATCGCCAAAGATGACCCACCAATCTCCTTGAAATGGGACTGCAAGCGGTGCCGCTTTGATCCAACCTTTATCTTCTTTAAATTGTGCAGGGGACTCTATTGCAGGTCGCTGGTAATCGGGACCTGCCGCGCAGGAAGACAATGCCAAGCTTACCAACAAACCAAGTCCAAATGTTTTTATATCCAGTATCTGTTTCATCACTAAAACCTTTTCATTGCTACGGTTGTATAAAAACGGTTCAACACTTCGGGTCAAGCTCATGCAAATTTCCATATAAATTAAATTGATACTTGGGCGGCACTTGTGTTTCGACGTGCCAAACGACAATTTACCCATTGGCGTAACTTCTCCAGTTCCAAATATATGACCGGCGTAGTGTACAACGTGAGTAACTGACTGACGATGAGACCACCTGCAATCGATATTCCTAGTGGCTGGCGCAGTTCTGCTCCGTTACCGCTTATTAAAGCCAGTGGCAACGCGGTAAATAGAGCAGCAAAGGTAGTCATCAATATCGGGCGCAGGCGCAGCAAACAAGCCTGGTGAATTGATTCTTGCGGGCTCAAACCTTTTTCTTTTTCAATTTGAATGGCGAAATCAACCATCAAAATTGCATTCTTTTTCACGATACCAATCAGCAAAAAAACACCTATCAACGCGATGATGGAAAACTCAGTATGAAATAACATTAACGCCAACACAGCCCCGATACCCGCCGATGGCAAAGTGGAAAGAATAGTCAACGGATGAATAGTACTTTCATACAACACGCCAAGTACAATGTATATGACCAGAATTGCTATCAGAATAAACAAGGGTTGGTTGTTAACCGTATCCTGGAACAGTTTTGCAGTTCCCTGAAAACCTCCTTGAATCGTGCCCGGAAGACCAATCTTAGCCATAGCCACTGCGATCAATTGCGACGCCTGTCCAAGCGATACCTGTTTATCAAGATTAAATGAAATAGTTGCTGCAGCGAATAGCCCCTGATGGTTTACTGCCAGCGGGGTATTGTCCTGGTCAAAATGAGCCAATGACGAAAGTGGGACGCGTTGGCCATTTCCAGCGATCAAGTAAATATCATTCAGTGCATCAGCACGCTGCTGATATGGCCAATCTGCCTCCATCACCACCCGGTATTGATTCAGCGGGGCATAAATCGTCGAAACAAGTCGTTGACCGAAAGCATCATTGAGCGTTTGATCTATTGTGTTCACTGTAATTCCGTATTTCGCTGCCGCATCCCGATCAATCACGAGTTCAACTTGCAATCCCTTGCTTTGCTGGTCTGTATTAACATCGGACAAACCCTTGATTTGTGAAAAAGCTTCACGAACTCGCGGTTCCCAAAGTCGAAGTTCGTTCAGATCGCTTGCCTGCAAAGTATATTGGTAGAGCGCAGGGGCGGAACGTCCCCCGGCACGAATGTCTTGTACGGGAGACAGAAAGACCTGTGCACCGGGGACAGCACTCAGTTTTTTTCTGAGCCTTGCGATCACAGCTGCCGCATCGGGACGAGTTTGATAAGGTACGAGAGAGATAAAAACAAAACCGCCGTTTGTTCCTCCACCGCCAGTAAACGCGACTACGTTTTGAATCGCAGGATCCTGCTTTATGATCGTCACTATTTGTGTCAGTTTTTGTGACATGGCTTGAAACGAGATTGACTGATCCGCCTGAATATTGCCTGTCATCAAACCCGTATCTTGTGTTGGAAAAAATCCTTTCGGTACAATTTGGTACAAGTAAACATTCAGCGCGATTGTGCCAAAAAAAATCACGACCATGATACGGTGATGCTTCAGTGACCAAGTCAAGGTTCGATCATAACCACGCAATAATTTTGCGTACGCACGCTCACCCATAGCGGCAAAGCGCCCCGGTTTATTATCTTTTTGCTGTTTAATTAACCGCGAGGCCAGCATGGGAGTCAGCGTAAGCGATACCACCAAAGAAATGAATATAGCGATTGAAAGCGTCGCTGCGAATTCTCTGAACAATCGACCGATTATTCCACCCATCAGCAGAACCGGTATAAAAACTGCGACCAGTGACAAACTCATCGATACAACTGTAAATCCAACCTCCTTCGCTCCGCGCAAGGCTGCCTGCATTGGCGTTAAACCTTCTTCGACGTGGCGCATGATATTTTCCAGAACCACTACCGCGTCATCAACAACAAAGCCAGTTGCGACAATCAAGGCCATCAATGACAAATTATCCAGGCTGTAATTCATCAAATACATGGCAGCAAAAGTCCCTACAAGGGATAAAGGAACTGCGATAGCCGGAATGATTGTGGCGCGCCAATTTCGCAAAAAAACAAAAACAACAAAAGCTACCAGAAATACCGAAAGTATCAATGTAGTTTCAGAGTCGTGCAGCGATGCACGAATGGTTGTTGTGCGGTCAACCATTATTCCTACACTAATCGCAGCCGGTATTGAAGCTTCCATTGTTGGTAGTTCAGCTTTGATAGCATCAACTGCTTCAATAATATTGGCACCCGGCTGACGGGAAATTATCATCTGGATAGAAGGCACACCGTTAGCCATTCCCATATTGCGTGTATTCTGTAAATCTTTACTGATATGAGCTACTTGACTTAGTCGTATGGGAACACCATTCCGATATGACACAACCAGATCATTATATTGATCCGGTCTAGTGAGTTGATCGTTGGCTTGAATCTGCCAGCGTTGACGAGCATCTTCAACAGCACCTTTTGGCGCATTGATATTTCCAGTTGAGATAGCCTGACGAACCGCCTCCAAACTCAGCCCCATATTATTAAGCTGGGTTAGATCAAGATCGACTCGAACTGAAGGTAGAGCCCCGCCACCCACGGTAACAAGACCAACCCCCGGAAGCTGGGAAATTTTTTGTGCCAAAATTGTTGAGGCCGCATCATATATTTGGCTGCGAGACAAACTTTTCGATGTCAGCGCCAAAACCATGATTGGTGCATCCGCAGGGTTAACTTTGCGGTATGTAGGATTACCGGTCATGCCGCTGGGCAGTAAGGTTAGCGCTGCATTAATCGCGGCCTGAACTTCCCGTGCCGCATCATTAATATTTTTGGACAAGTCAAACTGGATCGTGACGTTAGTCGACCCAACCGAACTCATGGAGGTCATTTCCGTGATCCCCGCTATACGCCCTAATGCGCGTTCAAGTGGCGTAGCCACCGTAGCTGCCATTACATCAGGACTGGCTCCCGGTAAATTGGCCTGAACATTGATAGTGGGGAAATCAACTTGGGGAAGTGGCGATACAGGGAGTAACTGAAATGCGATTGTACCCGCCAACAATATGGCAACCGCCAATAGTGTGGTACCTACAGGCCGGCGAATGAATATGGCTGAAAAGTTCACGCTACATTTTCCTGAGTCCTTGCATCCCGACCAAAGCGTTCTCTCCAGTAGGAAGCCAAGTTGTCAAAGGCCAGATAGATAACTGGTGTCGTATACAATGTGAGTAACTGTGATAACAACAATCCCCCGACCAGCGTAATGCCCAACGGCTGACGTAACTCCGCTCCCATACCACCGCCGATGATCAAAGGTACCGCACCAAATAATGCAGCAAAGGTTGTCATCAAGATGGGTCTCAGGCGAAGTTGTGCTGCTTGCAAAATTGCTTCCGGTGGCGATAGTCCTTGGTTGCGCTGAGCATCCAGGGCAAAGTCGACCATCATGATGGCATTCTTTTGTACGATACCAATTAAAAGGATAATCCCGATAATTGCAATCACTGTCAGAGTATTACTTGTCACGATCAATGCGAGCAGCGCACCTATCCCCGCAGAAGGTAGCGTTGAAAGGATGGTGACCGGGTGAACAAAGCTTTCATACAAGACACCAAGCACAATATACATGGTGGCTACAGCTGCCAGCAATAACCAAAGCTGGTTTGAGAGCGCGGCTTCAAACGCGGCTGCAGCACCCTGCATTTTCAGTTGTACTTCAGCCGGGAAATTTAATTCAATCTGAGTATCGTGAATGGTTTGCACCGCTTCACCGATCGATACACCGGGTGCCAAGTCGTAGGAAATCATGGCTGCCGGAACTTGGCCAAGGTGATCAATTTCCAACGGACCCGTTTTTTGAATGATGCGTGCAATTTGGGCTAACGGCACAGTCTGTCCGGAACTGGACGTCAAATAGATACTATTGAAGCCATTCAATCCTTGTCTATCTTCAGGCTCTAATTGAAGGACCACACGATACTGCGCTGACTGAGTAAATATTGTAGAAATGAGTCGTTGTCCAAATGCACTGTATAGCGTGCCGTCTATGTTTGCAACAGTGATGCCGAGTCTTGATGCGGCATCTCTATCAATGTCGACATAAGCTTGCAACCCCTCATTTTGCAAACTGCTGGTTAAACCGGTGAACTGTGACATCTTGTGCAATTTTTCAAGCAAGGCGTTTGTCCAAGTTGCCAGATCAACTGCATTGACTGCCGTAATACTGAATTGATATGGGCTGCGACTTACCAGATCATCGATAGTGAGATCCTGCACAGGTTGCATATACAAATCTATTCCGGAAACTTTTGCTGCAACCTGTTGCAACCGACTCATCACGATTTTTACCCGATCGCCCCGCACCTCCAACGGCTTGAGACTGATCAGAATTCGACCGCTATTCAAAGTAGTATTTGTACCATCAACTCCGATAAAAGATGAAACACTCTGCACGGCAGGATCATTAAGTAATGCATCAACCAAATTTTGCTGCCTTAAATTCATTTCTTTGAATGAACTGCTTTGAGAGGCGACTGTGATTGCGCGGATCAATCCGGTATCTTCAACCGGGAAAAAGCCTTTGGGAATTGCAATGTATAGAATTACGGTCAACGCCAAAGTGCCCAGTGTGACCCAGAGCATCTTGCGTTGGTGAAGCAAGACAAAGCGAAGTGAAGAACCATATCCACTCGTTAATCGATCAAACTGCTGTTGACTCCAACGCATAAGGCGACTTTGTTTTTCTTCACTTGCATGACGTAACAGGCGTGCACTGAGCATAGGTGTAAAACTCAACGAAACAACGGCGGAAATCAAAATCGCTACTGCCAGCGTAATTGCGAATTCCCGGAAAAGACGACCCACCACATCACCCATAAAGAGCAAAGGAATTAAAACGGCTATGAGAGAAAATGTAAGAGAAATAATCGTAAAGCCAATCTGTTTGGCACCCTTGAGCGCGGCTTGCATTGGGGGTTCCCCCATTTCGATATAGCGGGCGATATTCTCGATCATCACGATTGCATCATCCACCACAAAGCCTGTTGCGATCGTAAGCGCCATCAGGGTGAGGTTATTGATCGAGAATCCAACGAGATACATGACCCCAAAAGTGCCGATCAACGACAAGGGTACCGCCATGGCTGGAATAAATGTCGCTCGGACATTGCGTAAAAAAATGAATATCACAAACACAACCAATGCAATCGATAGCATCAGTTCAAATTTAACATCGGTTATCGCTGATCGTATGGTTACGGTACGATCAGACAAAACAGTCAGATTACTTGCTCCTGGTAAAGTTTGCCTTAATTGAGGCAAGATTTGTTGTATATGATCCACCACGGCAATCACGTTTGCACCGGGTTGTCTCTGCACGTTGATAACAATGCCAGGTTTATGATTGACCCATGCAGCCAACAGCGAATTTTCTGCGCCTCTTTGCACGCTGGCCACATCTTTGAGTCGCACGGGGGCCCCATTGTTATAAGCAACAACGAGATTTTGATAATCTTCTGCCGACTGCAACTGATCGTTGGCGTTAATTGCCATTGAGCGTTGCGGACCGTCGAATCCTCCCTTGGGTGTGTTGACATTGCCTGCAACAACAGCAGCCTGAATGCTGGCAAGACTCAAGCCTTGCGCAGCCAGCATCCGGCCATTTACATGCACCTGAACCGCTGGTCGCTGACCACCGCTCAATGTCACCAACCCTACACCTGTTACTTGAGATAGCTTTTGCGCAAGTCTGGTGTCAGCCAGATCTTCCAATTGAGTTAAGGGGAGCGACTCTGAAGTTAAGCCTAGCGTAATAACCGGTGCATCGGCAGGATTAACCTTGGCGTAAATGGGTGGGGACGGTAAATCAGTTGGCAAAAAAGTGGTGGCGGAGTTTATTGCCGCCTGTACTTCTTGCTCTGCGACGTCCAGCGGCAGTTTCAAATCAAAGCGCAGATTAATGACTGAAGCACCACCTGAACTTGTCGACCACATCTGTGACAAACCGGGCATCTGTCCAAACTGTCTTTCCAGTGGAGATGTAATAGACGAAGTTGTCACATCCGGACTTGCGCCGGGGTAAAGCGTGGTGACCTGGATAGTCGGATAGTCAACTTCGGGAAGCGCCGATTGAGGCAACAAACGGTAGCCAACAAAACCGCCCAATAGAACCGCAACCATCAATAACGTTGTAGCGACGGGCCTCAGGATAAATATCCGTGAGGGACTCATCTCACTGGCTGCAACGTCATCCACCATTTCACTGCCTGCGGCTGTTATCACTTTAGCTTTGGGTTGCTTTACTTCAGTAGACTCAGCTGGCATTGTTCCATTTTCAGGATTCTCAACACTCATTGAGCTTGTTTCCGTTTATGCTCGCCGTCTGGCTTGCCACCTTTCCCGTGGCCGGGAGAACCTGCTCCATCAGCAGACGACCCGTCAGAAGGAAACACCACTTGAACTTTACTGCCATCTTTTAAGCGATCCAGTCCGTCGGTGACTACACGTTCACCCATAGCAAGTCCGGAGGTAATGGCGGTTAGATCTTTATTTGTAAGCCCGACAGTAACTGTGCGCAACTCTACTTTGTCTTCATTGCTGATGATATACACATAGCTTCCTTTGCCCCCTGTCGCAATGGCAGCAGAAGGAACCACGACCGCATTTTGAACAGTGTCAACAAGCATACGCACATTGACAAATTGATTGGGATAAAGTGCCATTTTCGAATTGGAAAACTCCGCTTTGATCATCACCGTACCCGTGGCAGAGTTGATCTGGTTATCCACTGCTGCGACTTTACCGCTATCAAGCTGTGCAATGCGGCGCTGATCCCAAGCTTGCACGGGTATTGACGCGCCATGCAATCGATCAAGTATCGTGGGAAGCTGATTTTGGGGAATGGCAAAATTGACAGTAATCGGTTGTATCTGAGCAATCGTAACAATGGGAACTGAAGATGAAACAACGCCTCCCGCAAGCGAACTATTACCGCCACCGATTGCACCACCCGTTCCAACCATGTTGCCCACATCGACTTGGCGCAACCCAACGACACCATTAATAGGCGCAACAATCCGCGTCCATTCGAGCTGCAATGCGGCATTTTCTTTGGTAGCCCTATCGGAGGCAACCGTTCCCTTTAACTGCGCAACCATAGTCCGTTGATCAGTTACTTGCTGCACGGCAATTGAATCCTGTTTCAACAGGGATTCATATTTTTCCAGATCCGTTTGAGCGCCATCCAATTGTGCCTGATCCTTTAACAGTGTGGCGGCAGCTTGAGCGACCTGAATTTGAAATGGACGTGGATCGATATTAGCCAACAATTGACCGACTTTAACTGTTTGACCTTCTTTAAAACTAACACTTTGCAGCAATCCGGCAACACGCGGCATCACATTGACATAATTACGCGGCGTTACGGTGCCTTGAGCTTCTATCCAAACCGGCATGGATTGTTTTTGTGCGGCGCTCATTGTCACAGGAATAACCATTTCTCCCACTGGATGGGCTGGATCGTCCTTAGCATGAGACATGAAAGGTATAAATGAATAAATCAGTAATAAGAAGACTAGCAGCCCAATAGCTCGAAAATATTTCATGTGTGAAACACGAGGAAAAAAAGTGAGACTTGTTGGTATATTCATTTGATCGAACGTCCAGTTATTATTTTGCAGTGACTATAAATATTACGAAAACATAATGACCCAAATCATTTGGTACTTGTCAGATTAACAGCTAGCCGGAAAACACTGCTATCAACATCAATTTTTCTTGCAGTCGTTCCATATTATATAACCATGGCTAGGCATAATTTCTTAGCCATACTTTTGCAAGAGAAGTTATCAATTTCACACCTCACAATAAGTGTTAATACTTCTTGAATCTTCTTAACATCGGAGGTTCACTCTTTGACTTCGCTTAAATAAATTTGTAGCGGAAATGGCATCTGTGCG
>CAIRAO010000450.1 GCA_903876625.1 uncultured Gallionellaceae bacterium
CGCCTGCCCTGCAGAAATGGCATTCCAATATTCGGGGTTTGGTGTTTTACGATGTCGGTCAGGCGAGTGCCAATGCGGGAACGAACGTGATCATTGCAAGCTATGGTGTAGGACTCAGATCGGCCTACTCTGATACGGTATCGCTGCGAATGGATGCGGGAATAATATTGAAAGCGGGAACGGACCCCGAGCAGCAAAAGGGTGATACGCGTGTTCATCTTGTCTTGTCGGCCACCTTTTAAGTGAGATGTGACATGCGAAACCTGACCTCCATGACCACCAACATGTTAAGCGCTACCGCTGTGTTGCTATTGCTGGCACCGCTGGCCTCTGCCGAAGAGGTGGCGGGCAAGATCGGCTACATGAGTGGTGGTCTGATCGCACGACACGCGGATGGCTCCTTCAACATCATGGGACCCAAATCCGAGGTGCTGGCCGGTGACAATCTGGAAACCGCCAAGGACAGCTACGCGCAGGTGCTGATGAATGACGGCACACAGATGACGTTGCGCCCGAATTCCGATCTCAAGATTGAAGCCTATCAATTCAAAAAAGAAGTGCCCACTGAAGACAATGCCGTGTTTCGTTTGCTCAAAGGCGGGTTTCGCACGGTGAGCGGACTGATTGGCAAGCGCGGTAATTTTGATGCTTACAAGCTAAAAGCGCTGACTGCAACCATCGGTGTGCGCGGCACAGACTTTACCACGCGTCTTTGTACAGGGCAGGATTGTGCCGAGGACGGCACAGTCAAGCCAAAGCTCATTCAGCCGGTTGGCCGGGTGATGTTAATACAGGGTGAGTTAACCGCCAAAGATCATTCTGCCATGATCCGTAAACTCGTGGTGGGTTCCTCGGTCTTTGATGACGAGGTATTGACGACCGGCAAGAATTCCCTTGCGATTGTCGTGTTTCGGGATGAAGGCCGCGTGAGTTTGCAGGAAGAAACCATTTTCCATGTGGAGAAATTTCAATTTGAACGCAAACCAACGCCAGAAGCCGCACAGGAAAACGCCATATTCCGCCTGTTAAAGGGCGGGGTGCGTGTGGTGACCGGATTGATCGGCCGTGGCAAACATGAGAATTATATTTTTAGACTGACGACGGCCACCATCGGCATACGCGGAACCGGCTTTGATGCGTGGTGTAATGCGAGTTGCGCCAACGAGGGAGACAAAACGGCTGCGACCCAAGAGGCGCCCCTGCAGGGTGCCGGTGTGTATGTTTGGTCGGGTCAGGTGGCCTTGAGCAACGCGACCAATAGCCAGCTTGTGTCAGTGGGACAGGCGGCCATTCTGGGTCAGGATTTGAAACCGGTACCGGTGACCAATGTTCCTGCCGGTATCATTCAGAATAAAACGCCCCGGCCGGACAGCGTGAAGGTGGATATGCAGAAAGAGTTTGAGAATGACTCAGCACCTGCGGTACAACCGACAAATGATCCCAATTCGAAATCAGATGGAAAAGCGGAGGCGGGTGTTTATGTGACGGTAAATGACGGACAGATCATTCTGACGCAGAATAATGGCAATAGCGTTGATGTGGCAAAGGGTCAAACCGGATACGCGAATAATCAATTCGTTGCCAGACTGTCTGAGACACCCAAGTTTATGAATGTTGAAAAATTGCCGGCTGAAAACGACAACGGTGCCGGCAACAGAAATAATTCATCTATCTTGCCTCCGCAAAACGGGTGTCAGGTGAAGTAGCAGTTCAACTGGGATTTTCCATTAGACCAAAAATCCGTCATACCGGCGAAGGCCGGTATCCAGATGATTAAAAATTTCCCACGCACGTGGGACAACACTTTGGTTTTGTCCGCTTCGCGGAGTTTTTTATGACTGGATTCCGGCCTTCGCCGGAATGACGGCTCTAATGGAAAACATGGGTTCAACTTGTGACTGAATATTCCCGGAAGACTAACTGTATAGAGGCTCCCTATAGTCGGTGGGTATGAGTTAAGCAAAGATGCTTATTCTGCTGTTGATTCTTGTGCCACCTTGGGATCAGTCACCAACCTGTAAACGATGCCGATGACAAGCAATGCGGCAAGCAGTAATCCGTAATGAATTGGGTTGAAGTTGGATTCATGCCCCGGGCTGCTGATGACTTGCACCGGTTGCACGATCATTTCGCGGATTACCGAAATCATGGCAACTTCCACGAAAACACGAACGAAGGTACGGCCAGTTTGCAGATAATTCATTTCTGCGGAAATCAGCGTGGATAGAGTCCATAGAATAAATAGCGATCCTAGCGCCTGAAAAAACCCGCTTGCCGCATTGCCTGCCTGCCAGGCTTCCATTGCTTTAATGCCAAAGTCCCAGATCACCATTACACAGGCAACACCCAACGCCAGCGCCAGCAATACATGGATAAGTTGGTTAAAATTTTTCATTCCTGCGATGAGTTTTGATTCAAACATGTTGCACTCCTTGAAGATTGTTAATCCAAATTGTTTTCAAGATATTTCAATAGTCAACTGGGTCAGCTTCCCCTTTTGAAAAGCGGGATTGAGGGGAATTTTGCCGTTGCATCAAATTCCAAATCCCCCTGGCCCCCTTTTGCAAAGTGGGGAAAGAACATCGTGGTTCAACTTCGTTCTTATGGATTATTCGTCTATTTATCCATACGCCGATATTGTATCGCTTCTGCAATGTGAGCAATTTGAATTGCTTCGCTACCTTCAAGATCGGCGATCGTGCGGGCGACTTTGAGTACTCGATGATAGGCACGGGCAGAGAGATTCAGGCGCGTAATTGCCTGGCGCAGCAATGCTTCGCTTTTAATGTCCGGCGCGCAGAAAGAATCGATTTCGGTGACGGTAAGTTGCGCATTGGGTTTGCCTTGTCTGGTGAGTTGGCGTTGCCGAGCTGCTTCCACTCTGCTCTTGATGACGGCGCTGCTTTCGCCGTCTGACTGTTTGAGCAAATCTTCTTGAGGTACGGCGGGCACCTCGATCTGAATATCTATTCGATCCAGCAAGGGCCCGGAAATCTTGGCTCGATAGCGCGCAACCTGATCTGGCGTGCATCGACATTTGCCATTGAAATGGCCAAGATATCCGCAGGGACAGGGATTCATCGCGGCAACGAGTTGAAACTGTGCTTTGAAATCGGCGCGGCGTGCGGCGCGAGAGATGGTGATGCGCCCGCTTTCCATGGGTTCGCGCAAAACTTCCAAAACGCCCCGATCAAATTCGGGCAGTTCATCCAAAAATAAAACACCGTGCATTGCGATGGAGATTTCACCGGGGCGCGGATTACTTCCGCCTCCCACCAATGCCACCGCCGAGGCGGTGTGATGCGGTGCACGATACGGGCGCCGTTTCCAGTTTGCCACTTCAAACATGCCACCCAGCGATTGCATAGCGGCACTTTCCAATGCCTCTTCTTGTGTCATTTCGGGCAAGATGCCGGGGAAGCGCGCGGCCAGCATGCTTTTACCTGTACCGGGAGGTCCGGACATCAATACACTGTGATTACCTGCGGCGGCGATCTCCAGCGCACGTTTGGATTGTGCCTGGCCTTTAACTTCGCGCATATCCGGATAATGCGGTTCGATTATTTTGGTGTCCGGTATGTAACGCGTGAGCGCATCGCGCCCGGAAAGGTGAGCCGCGACTTGCAGCAGAGATTGGGCGGGATAGACAGTGGCATCTTCTACCAATGCGGCTTCTGGTGCGTTTACTGCGGGCAGAATAAAAGCCCGCCCACTGTTGGCGGCACGAAACGTCATCGCCAGTGCGCCGCGAATGGCGCGAATTTCACCCGTTAATGCCAGCTCTCCGGCATATTCATATTCTGCTAATTTATCCGAGGGTATCTGACCGGATGCGGCGAGGATCCCGAGCGCGATGGGCAGATCAAATCTTCCGCTTTCTTTGGGTAGATCGGCAGGAGCGAGGTTGACAGTAATGCGGCGGGCGGGAAATTCAAACTGGCAATTTTGCAAAGCAGCCCGAACGCGATCTTTGCTTTCTTTTACTTCTGCCTCGGGCAAGCCAACGATGGTGAAATTCGGCAAACCGTTGGCGAGATGTACCTCTACCGTGACCAACGCGGCATCCATGCCGGCCAGTCCGCGGCTATATAAAACAGCAAGACCCATTTGTGTTAGGGTTGCTTCTCCATCGCTGCGATACGGGCTTCCAGTTTTTCCAGACGCTGTGCCAGTACTTCGTATTCCTCGCGCGTGATCAGGTCAAGCTTGGCAAAACCTTGAGCCATGAGTGCGCGTGCATTTTTCTCGAAATCTTTTGCGGGGCTGTTGGCAACTGCCTCGTTTAATTTGGAAGACATCTCTTCAAAGAATTTTGCGTTCAACATAATGACCTCTTTCTCAATTCATTTAAAATGACTATCCGTCTAGTTTAACAAACAAGTGCCCAAATAGAACTAACGATATTCCAGATACCTGCAGAAAAATTTGTGGATCGGTATTGGTAAATTTTCGACGCTCAGCACTAAAGTCGAATGTAATTAAGGTCTTTAGTAATGGCGCAGAGCTTGCTAACGCTATATAATATAGCGCTGGTCGATGTTTTGGTTCAAAAGCAAGGAAGTATCATGCAAAAGTATAAATTGTCAGTTTTCGCGCTAGGCGCTGCTTTTGCAGTGTTGGTTGCTCCTGCGCTGGCAGAAGACACGCAAGCAACTACCGCTTCGCCCGTCTCTTATAATTTTGGTCTTGTGTCTGATTATGTCTTCCGTGGAATAACCCAAACCACTCACAATCCTGCACTACAAGGAGGTCTTGATTATGAGCACAACACCGGACTCTATGTAGGCGCCTGGGCTTCAAACGTGAGGTGGATCAAGGATAGCGGCGCAATTGCGACAGGCGATGCCAATGTTGAATTGGATACTTATTTCGGCATCAAAAATGCAGTTGCAATAGATTATGGTTACGACTTTGGCTACGTTCGTTACAACTATCTGGGCACTTACACTCCCCAGATAGGGTCTATCAACGCTGATACTACCGAGGTGTACGGTGCGGCATCGTACAAATTTGTGACGCTCAAATACTCATACAGTTTGCTGGACGGTTTTCTGACTAATCCGGGTGCAAAAGGAACCAACTATCTTGATCTGAGCGCAAATTATCCGGTTGAAGATGTAGGGATGACAGTAGGCGCGCATATCGGCAAACAAACCATAGTGGGTGCGGCGGCTGACTCAGCTGCTTTCAGCCCTAGCTCTGGTTATACCGATTACAAATTGAGCGCCTCAAAAGATTTCAACAGCTATGTACTGAGCCTGTCTTACACTAATACCAAAGGTGCCACTTCTTCATTCTGGAATCCGGGCGGCGACCAGTGGGGTAGAAGTTCCACAGCATTGTCGTTAATTCATCAATTCTGAGCAACAGCAGAATAAGTTCCCTCTCCCTCAGAGAGAGGGAGAAAAACTGAGTTAATCCGGTATAATGTCCGCTTATGGACGAAAATTCAGTTACAAAACTTCTCTTTTCTTCGCTCGCACTTGACCCGCTGATACTTCGAGCTATTGAAGAAACAGGCTATACCGAGCCTACTCCAATTCAAGACCAAGCTATTCCGCATGTGATAGCTGGGCGTGACCTAATGGCAATGGCGCAGACTGGCACGGGCAAGACCGCCGCATTTACGTTACCGATGTTGCAGCGCCTTTTGCCGCATGCCAGCACTAGCGCATCTCCCGCTCGTCATCCCATTCGGGCATTGGTTCTGACGCCGACACGCGAATTGGCCATACAAGTTCACGAGAGCGTGGTTACCTATTCCAAGCATGTTCCACTGCGAACAACAGTGGTCTATGGCGGCACAGACATTAAGGCGCAAAAACCTGCTTTGATGAATGGTGTAGAAATTCTGGTCGCTACTCCGGGACGTTTGCTTGATCATGTCGAAAGTCGCAATTTGCAACTCAATCAAGTGCAAATTCTGATTCTGGACGAGGCAGACCGTATGCTGGACATGGGCTTTATGCCCGACCTTAAACGCATTCTTGCGCTGCTGCCCAAACAACGGCAAACGTTACTGTTTTCGGCGACATTTTCTGAAGACATCAAAAAGCTCGCGCAAGAGTTTCTGGTGGATCCGATCACTGTAGAAACTGCACGCCGCAATGCGGCGGGAGAAAATATCAAGCAGTCAGTATTGATGGTCAATCATCATGACAAGTTTCATGCACTGGTCGAGTTGATCCGTTCACGCGGTGTTAACCAGGTCTTGATATTTACCCGCACCAAATTAAGTGCGGCGCATGTTGCCAAGCAATTGGCACATAGCGGTCTTACTGCTGATGCTATTCACGGAGACAAGACTCAGCAAGAGCGTATCAAAGCTTTGGATGCGTTCAAGTCGGGAACTGTCATGGCATTGGTGGCGACCGATGTTGCTGCACGCGGACTCGACATCGACCAACTGCCGCTGGTTATTAATTTCGAGCTCCCAACGCATGCTGAAGATTATGTTCATCGAATTGGACGCACCGGGCGTGCAGGAGCTTCGGGAGAAGCGGTTTCTTTGGTGGATAGTGAAGAAGAACGTCGCTTGGTTGAGATCGAAAAGTTACTTAACCGAAAGTTTCCACGCGAAGCTGCTGTGGTGCCAAGCGGTTACCAAAGGTCAGTCAAACCAGTTCCAGCTCGCGGTCATAAATCGGCGCCTGCAGACGATTGGTTCTCGAAACCTTATGTACCCTCCGGCGCTTCAAAACCTGCTGAAGAAATCTCTGTTGCTCCGGTTGCTTCAATTGGAAAACCTAAACAACAGGTAGCCGCACTATTTAGAATCAGGAATTAGTGATCTAAATTAATTCATGAACCGCCTATCCTATTGTTGGCAATGATGGAGATGCCCGCATTATGATGATCGCCCGAAAATACTTGTATCTGATTGCGCTTGCCCGTGAGAAACATTTTGGCCGGGCTGCACTGGCATGCCACATTTCGCCGTCTACACTTTCCGCAGCGATCAGTGATTTGGAGGCTGAACTAGGTGTGCCCCTAGTAGAACGCGGTAAACAATTCACTAGACTCACTGCTGAAGGGCAATGTGTAGTCGAATATGCGCATCGCATGGCAGCGGGCGAAGAAGGCTTGAGACAAGAATTGGCCAGTCTGCGCCAGGGTTTGAGCGGTCAGCTGCGTTTGGGTGTGATCCCGACCGCGCTGACCGTGGTTGCGTCTCTCACTTCACTATTTGCCCGTCGTCACCCTTTGGTTACAATCGAAGTGCTGTCGCTTTCCACCAATGAAATCACATCGAGGTTGCATGACTTCGAGCTTGACGCAGGCATAATTTATGTCGAATCCGCATTGGCGTCGAGCCAATTTCTTACTGTGCCTTTATGGCGCGAGAGTCATGTATTTTTGACCCCATCGAATGAACTGTTCAAAGGTCGAGAAAGTGTAACCTGGCTTGAAGTAGTACAAGTGCCGCTGTGTTTGCTAACGCCGGACATGCAAAATCGCAAGACCATTGATGCTGTCTTTGCAAAACTCGACTGCAAAGCAAAACCGACACTGGAAACGAATTCCCTTATCAGTATGTTGGCTCATGTGAGTTCAGGGGCATGGTCGGCGATTCTTCCTCGCAGCGTATTTGATTTGATCGGCATACCGGATGGTGTGCGCGTATTACAGTTGACCAAGCCAACAGTAGAGTGGGCGACCGGATTAGTGGTGACTCAACGAGAACCACGCTCTCCGATGGTCGAAGCATTTCTCCTGGAAGCGAGACGTTTTGGCAATTCATTCGCCAAAAGCGAATAACCCTTCGGAATTTTCCGCTTTCTCTGATTCAGGGATTGCCGTACCTTAATTCGGGGGAGATAATTCTCAGCTCTTTACGAAACGTGTCGGAAATTCTGGAACGTCGTGATGATAATTAAAAAATAGAGGAGATTACATGGCTACCACACCTGCATCGGCATCTGCAACACCCGGTTTTTTAGAAAGAGAACGTATTGTAGCGAAGCCCGGTTTTAACCGCTGGCTCGTCCCTCCTGCCGCATTGGCAATCCACCTTTGTATTGGCATGGCTTACGGTTTCTCTGTGTTCTGGTTGCCTTTATCCAAGGCTATCGGTATTACGCAACCACTCGCTTGCGCCAAAGACATAAGCTTCATTGCTGAGGTATTTTCCTCAACATGCGATTGGAAGATTTCAACTTTGGGGTGGATGTATACGCTGTTTTTTGTTTTTTTGGGATCTTCAGCAGCAATCTGGGGTGGTTGGTTGGAACACGCGGGTCCGCGCAAGGCAGGTGTCGTGTCAGCATTTTGCTGGTGTGGAGGATTGTTGATCTCGGCAGTGGGTGTGATCAACCATCAGATTTGGATGCTCTGGCTGGGTTCCGGAGTAATTGGTGGCATTGGTTTGGGTCTCGGATATATTTCCCCGGTGTCGACTCTGATCAAATGGTTTCCGGATCGTCGCGGCATGGCTACCGGTATGGCCATTATGGGATTCGGCGGTGGTGCGATGATAGGCGCACCGCTCGCTGACAAGTTGATGAAATTTTATGCGACTCCAACTTCGGTCGGAGTCTGGGAAACTTTCGTGACGCTTGCTGCAATCTATTTTGTATTCATGCTGGCGGGTGCGTTGGGTTATCGTGTGCCTGCTCCAAACTGGAAACCGGAAGGATGGGAACCTCCTGCAGAATCGACGGTTAAAAGCATGATTACTGATCGCCATGTCCATCTTGATGTGGCTTGGAGAACGCCTCAATTCTGGCTGGTTTGGGGAGTGCTGTGTCTTAACGTAACGGCGGGTATTGGCATCATAGGTATGGCTTCACCGATGTTACAGGAAGTCTTTGCAGGCAAACTGATCGGCGTGGATTTGGCTTTCAACGATCTGAACCCCGCACAGAAAGGACAGATTGCTGCCATTGCCGCCGGCTTCACCGGCTTGCTGTCGCTATTCAACATCGGTGGTCGTTTCTTCTGGGCATCATTGTCTGACAAGCTAGGTCGCAAACTGACTTACTCGATATTTTTCCTGCTGGGTTGTTCACTTTATGCATCGATTCCGAGTATGGCCGCTGCGGGTAGCCTGGCTTTGTTCGTGGCATTCTTTTGTGTGATCTTGTCGATGTACGGTGGTGGCTTTGCGACGGTTCCGGCTTATCTGGCAGACATGTTCGGCACCAAAATGGTTGGTGCTATTCATGGCCGTTTGCTGACAGCATGGTCGACGGCAGGCGTACTGGGGCCGGTGCTGGTGAACTATATTCGTGATTATCAACTTGATCACGGAGTGCCTAAAGCTCAAGCCTATTCGATCACGATGTATATCCTTGCCGGACTATTGGTGTTGGGATTCATTTGCAACTGGCTCGTGAAGACGGTTGCCGAACAGCACTACATGACTGAAGAAGAGTTGAAAAAAGAGGCGGAATTGGCACACGAAAATCAACATCACTTTGTCGAGAACGTTGAAACGCTGGCACATGAAGCAACTCACAACGGGAAAGTATTTCTTGCCTGGTTGGCAATCGGCATTCCACTTTCATGGGGTGTTTGGATGACAGTGCAAAAGGCAGCAATACTGTTCAAATAAATCAAAAATATTAACGCAGCAGATTGGCAATAACCGGGAGGGCGCAATCGGCCCTCAGCGTCAAATATGGAGTTAATGGAATTTTGTCTATGTTAAACACGTTGAATGCCATTTTCGCCAAGCACCGGCATCAGCCTGGAGCGTTATTGCCTATCCTGCACGATATCCAAGATGAACTGGGTTACGTGCCTGATCAGGCTGTGCCCGAAATAGCAAAAGAGTTAAATCTGTCGCGCGCTGAAGTTCATGGCGTGATCACCTATTACCATTACTTCCGTCAGACTCCACCCGCAAAACATGTTGTTCACGTGTGCTGTGCCGAAGCGTGTCAGGCAAATGGCAGCGAAGCTTTGGCCACTCATGCTGCAGCCCGGTTGCAGAATGGCGATATTACACTGGAGCCGGTATATTGTTTGGGGCTATGTTCTATTGGCCCGGCAATTCAAATTGACGAAACCTCACTGTATGCTCGTGTTACCACGGAAAAGTTTGAATCGCTAATAAAAGAGCTGGGGACTGGTTCATGATTGTTACGATTTATGTTCCCGGTGATGCGGCTGCACTCGCGCTTGGGGCAGACGATGTTGCCGCTGCCATCTCAAAAGTCACAGCCAAACAAAAAGTGGATGTCAAAATCGTCCGCAATGGATCACGTGGTTTGTTCTGGCTGGAACCCATGATTGAGGTTGTAACTGCACATGGACGGACTGCATACGGTCCGGTAACTGTGGCAGATGTTCCCGGTTTGATTGCTTCAGATTTTGCTAACGGAGGGAAACACCCGCTCCGCTTGGGTAATATTGAAGCACTTCCATATCTTGCCAGGCAAAATCGCGTCACCATGCGCCGTGTCGGTGTGATCGATCCACTTTCATTGGATGACTACAAAAGGCATGGTGGAGGCAAGGGGCTTGCACTAGCGCGAACCATGACACCTGCGGATATTGTGCGAATAGTTACCGAGTCTGGCTTGCGCGGTCGTGGTGGTGCGGCTTTTCCTACGGGTATCAAATGGAAGACAGTTCTTGATACGTCTGCCAAACAAAAATACATCGTATGCAATGCCGACGAAGGTGACTCGGGGACATTTTCTGATCGTATGCTGATGGAAGGTGATCCATTCTGCCTCATCGAAGGCATGGCGATTTCCGGTCTGGCCGTAATCGCAAACAAAGGTTATATCTATGTTCGCTCTGAATATCCGCATGCCATTGCGGCATTGAATGCAGCATTGGAATCAGCGGGAGATTGGCTGGGAGATTTTCAAATCGAAGTACGTAAAGCGGCTGGCGCTTATGTGTGCGGCGAAGAAACGGCACTGCTGGAAAGCATCGAAGGCAAGCGCGGTATTGTGCGTAGCAAACCACCACTCCCTGCAATTTCAGGTTTGTTCGGACAGCCGACTGTGATCAATAATGTCATCTCACTAGCAAGTGTGCCGGACATCCTTGCGCGGGGTGCTGCAAACTATCGCGAATTGGGCGTGGGGCGTTCTCGCGGCACCTTGCCATTTCAATTGGCAGGTAATATCAAATTCGGCGGACTGATCGAGGTTCCTTTCGGGCTCACGCTGAGAGAATTGCTTTACGATTTTGGCGGCGGTTCACGATCAGGTCATCCGCTGCGGGCAGTACAAGTAGGTGGACCCCTCGGTGCGTATTTGCCTGAATCACAATTTGACACGGTACTTGATTACGAAGCATTTGCTGCCATCGGCGCGGTGTTGGGTCACGGCGGTATCGTTGCATTCGATGATACCGTAGACATGGCAAAACAGGCGCGTTACGCCATGAAATTCTGCGCGTTGGAATCTTGCGGAAAATGCACGCCCTGCCGCATTGGTTCAACCCGCGGCGTCGAAGTGATTGACCGCATTCGTGCCGGCGCACGTGAACAAATCCCTTTGTTGCACGACCTGTGCGACACCATGACTTATGGCTCGATGTGCGCGATGGGTAGCATGACACCGTATCCAGTGTTGTCCGCGCTCAATCATTTTCAGGAGGACTTCCAATGAACGACCTCGATTACGGTACACCTGCAGTTGTTGCGGACCGCAAAGTCACTTTGAATATTGACGGTGTTGCGGTCACGGTACCTGCGGGTACCTCTGTCATGCGTGCTGCGGTTCAGGCTGGGGTAATGATTCCAAAATTGTGTGCCACAGATTCATTAGAACCCTTCGGCTCCTGTCGCTTATGCCTGGTTGAAATCGAAGGTCGGCGCGGGTATCCGTCATCATGCACCACACCAGCAGAAGCGGGCATGAAAGTGCGCACACAATCCGCCAAGCTTGCCGATCTGCGCCGCAATGTGATGGAGTTGTATATTTCAGATCATCCCCTCGATTGCCTGACCTGTGCCGCCAACGGCAATTGTGAATTGCAAACCATGGCGGGCGAAGTCGGCTTGCGTGAAGTGCGCTATGGCATGGCGGGAGCCAACCATTTTACTGATGTGACTAAAGACGAATCCAATCCTTACTTCACCTACGATCCGGCCAAATGCATTGTGTGTAATCGCTGCGTGCGTGCTTGTGAAGAACAGCAGGGTACTTTCGCGTTAACAATAACCGGACGGGGATTCGAGTCACGTGTCACAGCAGGGCAAAACAATAGCTTCATGGAATCCGATTGCGTTTCTTGCGGTGCATGCGTCAACGCTTGCCCGACAGCAACATTGATCGAAAAGACGGTGATCGCAAAAGGTCAGGCCGAGCACGAAGTGATGACGACCTGCGCGTATTGCGGTGTTGGCTGTGGGTTCAAGGCGGAAATGCAAGGCAACGACGTTGTGAGGATGGTGCCGTGGAAAGACGGCCAGGCGAACGAGGGACATGCCTGTGTCAAAGGACGCTTTGCGTGGGGTTACGCAACACATAAGGATCGCATTACCAAACCGATGATTCGGGCCAAAATAACTGACCCGTGGCGCGAGGTTTCTTGGGATGAGGCTTTCACATATTCAGCAAACCAATTCCATCGAATTCAAGAAAAATATGGCAAAAATTCCATCGGTGCTTTAGTTTCCAGCCGCTGCACCAACGAGGAAGATTACCTCGTGCAAAAATTGGTGCGCGCTGCTTTCGGTAACAATAACGTGGATACGTGTGCCCGAGTTTGTCACTCTCCAACGGGTTACGGTCTTAAACAGACACTGGGTGAGTCGGCCGGCACACAGACTTTCAAGTCAGTTGAAAAGTCTGACGTGATCATGGTGATCGGCGCTAATCCAAGTGAGGGTCATCCTGTCTTTGCATCGCGCCTGAAACGTCGTGTACGAGAAGGTGCAAAGTTGATCGTTATCGATCCGCGCAATATTGATATCGTCAACTCGCCACATGTCAAAGCCAATTATCATTTGAAACTCAAACCCGGTACCAACGTCGC
>CAIRAO010000451.1 GCA_903876625.1 uncultured Gallionellaceae bacterium
CGCGTAGCCGTATCATGGACACAGACTATGCGGCTGAAACAGCTAACCTGACCCGTTCGCAAATCCTGCAACAAGCCGGTACGGCGATGTTGGCCCAAGCGAACCAGTCACCTAACAGTGTCTTGACACTGTTGCGTTAAGCTTGGTTTAGTTTCAATAAAAGTAGCCGACAGTTAAAGTTGTCAGCTACTTTTATTTGTTGTCTTTGCAAGTATTCTGCCTAAACGAAGGAATTTTTTACAGTTCGAAAGTTAACGTGATAAATAGACATTGCAATCGAAAATAAAGCAAATCAATTGATTATGCAATATATGCAGCACCAGACTACATTGAATGCATATTCAGTCCACCCGCACCAACTGCAGTATAGTCATATAATCCGGAAGCAATCGCATTCAAAGAACCTAGTGTTTGGGATTGACTGGTCCAAGTTACGCCATCAGGACTAGTAAAAACGTTGCCTGTATTGTCTACCGCTACAAATTGCCCTTCGGCTGCAACAGTATATTGAGTTGTAGCATTACCCCCTGTTCTTGTTCCAAAGGTGACCGCTGTTAATTGGGACGATGAGATCGTTTGGGGAGTCCATGTTAATGCTGACCCAACGAAAGTGCCAGTTAAAACCCCTCCAGCCCCGACCGCTACAAATGTAGGCTTGTAAGTTACGACTCCAGTGGTTGCTGACACCGATACTACATAGCCGTAAGTAACCCCTGTCAGATTATCCGTTATTGGTATTGGAGTGGAGACAGTGGCGGGAACCCAATCCGCCGCATTTGTACTGGTGAGTATTGCTCCAGCGTCACCCACAGCTACATACACTCCATTTCCATAAGTAATACTATGAAAGTTATACCCTGTATTACCTGTAGTGCTATATCCAGTCCCTGAATTTTGAAGAGTCCAATTCACGCCTCCTGAGCTGTAGATAATTCTTCCGTTTTGTCCGGCAGCAATAAAGAAACCATTTAGACTATATACGGCATTCAGGTCGCAAAATTGGGCACAAATAGGTAGGGTGGCAGCTGTAGTGGTGGTGGTTGTCGTAGCGGCCAGCCGTGTCCAAGTTTCGGCATAATTAGCGCTGTACAATATACTCCCGCCCGAACCCACTGCGACATATATTGTTCCGGAATTGGCAACTCCATTGAGCGTTGTGCTCGGCAATGGGTTTGCTATTGCTGTCCAGTTTAAGGTGCCGTAGCCGTCAATAATGCCATAGTACAACGAGCTATTCTTCCCTACGGAGACATATCCACTGCCAAGGCTAATGCCTGCACTGCCGTATATAGTTCCATAGGTCAAACCTAATAAATCGAAGGTGCCAACCGGGTTCGGATTGCCCGGAAGCCATGTATTGGAAAGTCCTGCTTGTATTGGTACGAAAGAAACTGCTGGCGACCCTGGCCCACCCTTGGCACCTTCTGTGCGACCGTTAACAGTTACAGAATATTGTGTGCCGTTAACTAAACCGGAAATTGTAAAAGGAGAGCTAACATAGGCGGCAGCTCCGCATGTGGGGCTTGAGTTGCAACTAGCAATACTTACATTTGAACCATTATCCCAATACACAAAATATTGCACGCCGGGTACAACGTCCCAAGATACTATTGCAGAAGTATCGCCACGAGCGACAGCTACGCCAGTAGGTGCCGCTGCGGGGGCACCCTGTATGAGCCTATTGCAACCAGTTAGGCAAAAAAAGATAACAATCCAAAGGCAAATGGAGATCAAAAGTTTCATTTATTGAATGTGGATTTGTTATGAGTGACTAAATAATAATAGGAAACAACGACAACTGCTTAATATTATCGCATCTTTTCAAACTTTTAGTAGGGGAATATAACCAAAACGGCAACGAACGAGTTCAAATTTGGAAAGCTTGCTTCAAGCTAATTTATACAAATGTTTTTGCTTGTTAGCGATTGATTGAAAAGAGCGGTAATTTGAACCTAAAGTTTATCAAATTGAACACTATTTCTTGAAGTTCAAATTATGCTTTTCGCGCCGTTGTTTGGCATTTTCAAGAATGGTAATACGTTCTTGTTCAACGGCTTCTCCCCAAAACTTGATTTCCTCCAGAGAACGAAAACAGCCAAGACAGATGTCATCATCATTGAGACAGCAATTTCGAATACAGGGGAATTGTGCGAGGCTGTCAATTTGATTCAAACACTAATCTCCTCTTCTGAGGTCTCTTTTAACATCCACATAATATGAACGAAAGAGTCCTGTGCGTTTGTGTGCAGTGAGGTAATCAATTTATCAAAGTGACCGCTGTTGTGGTTTGAATTGCGTGCAAAAGTTTGAAACAATTGGGTGACCAGTTCGTCATTTAGTTCCTTGTTTTTTGCTGCAATGCCAACCAGTAATACTTGGAGGACAGAAAGATTGCAGACTAACTCCCTGTACAAATCCAGATACGAGCCCCGCGTAAAAGGAAAAAGGCGTGTGAAAACCTGATTAACCAAATAGTTTTCAAAGATATAATCTTTCTCTTTGAAAAATGGAAGATAGAAGTCTGAGTAACTTTTTGCGTAGTGAATCAGCATGTCACTGGGGTCGTTATTTGCTTCAAGACCTTGTAAAGCGGCTTCCAAACATTCTTTATATCGATTAGAGGCCTTCGATAACGATTGTGTAATGAGTTGGGCCGCCATATTAAGTTTGCGCGGGATGCTTGATTCTATTTTTTCGAACTGCGCCTCGATCTGTTCCGGGTGAGTGAGCATGCTTACATAGGATTCCAGAGTAGGAAGCAATTCAGAGGCATTGGCAAAATTTTCATCGGAGATGATTTGATTTACGTCATCCAATAAAAATCCTAGCAACATAACGCGAGCACCCAAACTTATTTCCCGAAATTGCAAAACGGTAATGATAACTGCTCTGAAGTCATTAAGAACCAAAATCTGTTGCGGATCGCCCTCTGATTTCAAAGGAAAACGATAAGAGGTAAATGGTTTTGCATCAAAAACCGGGTCGGGTGAAATTGAGCTGAATTGGATTGGGTCAGGGTTTAATAGGATGAGTCGTGCAGCTTCAGGACAGGAGATGCCGAGAGATCGTTCACGCTGAGAACCAAATTGATTAAGGTAGCGGGGGTAAATTCTGCAGGTATCGCTAAGGGCCTGTGCGCCCATAAATTTATGTATCGCGCAGAGTTTGTCCTTTTGCAGAAAATGACATTCGCCATCGACCTTCATTGTCATCATGCCATAATTATTTTTTTCGTTCGCACTTGGCAAAGTGTTTTTGCTCACTGCCAATTTAAATAGCGGTGCCAATTCAGGTTGTGCGCTTGCTTGATACTTTTGGAAAGTCTCCTTGTCGATGCTGACGTTCCACCAGCCGCTGCAGCAGGTATCTTCACATGTTGGTCCGATGCAATTAAATTTTGAATAGTAGTCAGGGACGGTGATATTTTGCATAATTTCTACACTTACTAATAATTTGATTTTGAATTCAGCCAGCGCGTAAACATCGTGGAATAAGCATTTTCCATTTCACTAGTAAGTCCTTGAGCATCACAAAGCGGGCTGAGCGCCATTAAGTCTCTTTGTGAGAATCGAA
>CAIRAO010000452.1 GCA_903876625.1 uncultured Gallionellaceae bacterium
AGGATCAATGGCTCATCTCCAGAAATGCTTGCGCAAACCGAGTTGCCTTCTCTGGCTGCCGCATCCACAAGAATCACATCTGTACCGGCAGCAATCTGTGCTAATAGATTCAGTAACCTTTCGCGTTCTTCTTCCGCCAACATAGGAATGGCTTGCATAGCTCGGGCTACCGGTAATATCTTGATGCCATTGCTTCCTTGTAGTGTCACTTCACAAAGTGTTTTATCACCCCGAACAACATTCAGCAGATCATACTTCGGTCTAAGTGCCAACATGTTGGATACATTATTTTGAGACAAATGTTCATCCAATATGAGTACGTCCAAGCCGGATCGCGCCCAAGCTGCTGCCAAGTTGATCACCACACTGGTTGACCCAAGAGAACTTCTCGCCCCAACTACTGTCACTACTCGTGC
Organism: uncultured Gallionellaceae bacterium; assembly: GCA_903876625.1. GTDB lineage: Bacteria > Pseudomonadota > Gammaproteobacteria > Burkholderiales > Gallionellaceae > PALSA-1006. Next base: position 417 of record CAIRAO010000452.1, read on the forward strand.
CGTTGATCTGGTTAGTAACCTGCGAAGTCCTTCAGCCTGATCCGAATTGGACGAAAGCGAGGCAACTGTTTTTTCATGCAGCATGTTCAGCTCGCAAAGTAGGAACTGCGCCTATTCCCGCCATAAAGGCAGGGAAATCCAATTCCTGCATCGCAAACGGTGCAGGGCTCGCTGCTGCCTTGAATGTACGATGCAGCAAATAGTCCAAATTTACTTCATGCAAATCTTCAGGAACTTTTTGTCCGCTTGCGATGAAATGCATCACGAGTTTATGACGGACTACCACATCGAGAACTGTTCCCAGTGTGACGGCTTCATCGAGCTTTGTAGGAATGCATCCAATCATTCCCGTCCCTTGGTACATCCGGACTACATCGTCTAACGTGCTACCTGCGCTCGTTGCATTTAAAAGCAATATGCGCTGCACACCGGCAGCATTGAACATTTCTGCCTGCCCTGCCACGCGACTGTCACGCTGACCTACGCCCATTGTGTCAATCAGCACTAGATGTTTGTGTTTTAAACCCGATAACGTCAATTTCAGGTCTTCTGTATCTCGCACAGTGTGTACAGCGACGCCCAAGATCTTTCCGTAAATTTTTAATTGTTCATGCGCGCCGATACGGTAACTATCTGTTGTAATGAGTGCTACTTTATCTGCGCCATAGCGTACTACGGCACGCGCGGCCAATTTTGCAGTAGTGGTGGTTTTACCCACGCCCGTTGGCCCTACCAGGGCATACACTCCGCCACGTGTAACTACATCCTCGTTTATTGGCGTCACACGAATATTATGACCTAGAAGACGTTGAACCCATGCCTTGTCTGCATTAGCAGGCATTTTTTCAAGTAGATGGCGTGATAAGGCCGGACTAAAGCCGACATTGATCATTTCTCGTACCAAGTTACTCCGTTTAGGGTCGCGCTGCTGCAAATCACCCCATGCCATACAAGCCAATTGTTCATGCATCTGGGTATGCATTGTTTTAATTTCGCTCAGAATGCCCGCTTGATCAGGTGATGGCATTACATTTGTTGTCTCTTGCTTTTCGATCACAACATCTTGCTGGATATTTGTATTTATTGTCTTGGCGCCAAGCACCATTGCTTGATTCAATATTTTTTGGTTCTGCGAAGTGGCCGTCGATTTGGTCAGACTTTGCTTGGTTTCATTCGAGTGAGTTTCGCTTAGTCGGGATAATTCCGCACCGGCCATTGCAACAATCTCCACACCGTCGCCAACTTTGCGATTCGAAAGGATAACAGCGTCTTCGCCGAGTTCTATCCGCACAAGCTTGAAAGCTTCGCGCGAATTTACAGCGATAAATTTTTTAGCGTTCATGCTCTACCTCCAACCAAAGATGTCACCTTAATTGTTTTGAATCCTGGAACTTCCTCATGCGAAATCACTTTGAGCTGTGGCAATGAACGTTTTAGAAAGCGCGCCAGCAAATCACGAATTTGTCCGGGCACCAATAGAACCGTTGGCAAGCCCATTTGCTCTTGGGTGTGTGCTGCATTCTGTGCCTCTCTCAGCAATGTAGTGGCTAGTCCGGGCTCGATTACCGAACCTCCTCCAGCCTGAATCGCTTGCGACAACACATGCTCCAATTCTTTATCCATTCCTATCACCTGTAATTCCTGTGCTGAAGGATAGAATTGCTGCACGATGGCCGGGCCAAGTGCGACTCTGACCAAACTTGTCAATACGGTTGCATCTTGAGTGCGTGTGGCGTGTTCTACCAACGTTTCCAAAATGGTGCGCATATCGCGAATATGCATTCCTTCATCCAGCAAATTCTGCATCACTTTTTGTACGGTAGAGAGCGACAATAATTTCGGGACGAGATCTTCAATGAGCTTAGGAGCAATCTTGCCAACGTGATCAAGCAACTGTTGCAACTCCTGACGACCCAGCAATTCAGCAGCGTGTGTATGAATAAGATGGCTCATATGAGTCGCCACGACTGTTCCGGCATCGACCACTGTATAACCCATTTCTTGAGCGCTATCGCGCAGCTCTGCCTCTATCCAGACTGCGGGCAAACCAAATGCGGGATCTGTTGTTTGCATCCCCGCCAACACACCATTCGCGTTGCCCGGATTAATTGCGAGGAACATATTCGAAAATGCCTCACCCGTACCGATCTCTGCGCCTTTAAGCGTGATGCGGTAAGCGTTCGGACGTAATTCCAAATTATCGCGGATATGCACAGAGGGCGGCAGAAAGCCCATTTCCTGAGTGAATTTTTTGCGGATTCCTTTGATGCGGCGCAACAGATCTCCATCTTGCGCTTTATCGACCAGAGAAATAATACGGTAGCCCACTTCCAATCCCAACACATCAACTTGCGACACGTCTTCCCAACTTGCTTCAGGCGCCTCGGACGCTGGCACTGCTACAGTTTCGACTACAGGCAATTCCAAGGCTCTCTTGGCGCGACTCATTACGAAGTAGGCGAACCAACCCAACGCACCGGCCAGCAGCAAAAAGGCGAAATGTGGCATTCCGGGAATTAGCCCCATCATGCCCACGATTCCCGCAGTCAAGATCATCACTTGCGGGCTGGTAAATAGTTGCTTTACGAGTTGCTGTGCAATGTTTTCATTGCTGGTGACACGGCTCACAACCAAGCCGGCAGCTGTTGATATGACTAAAGCTGGGATTTGAGCGACCAGACCATCACCAATAGCTAGCAGGGTATAAGTCTTTGCGGCAGCAGCCAGATCAAGATTGTGCTGCAATACTCCAACCACGAAACCACCCACCAGATTGATGGCCAGAATGATGATGCCTGCAACAGCATCACCGCGTACGAATTTACTCGCACCGTCCATCGCTCCATAAAAATCTGCTTCTTGTGCTACTTCGGCACGGCGACGACGCGCCTCGTCTTCACCAATCAATCCGGCATTCAAATCAGCATCGATTGCCATTTGCTTTCCCGGCATCGCATCCAACGTAAAACGAGCGCCGACTTCAGCGATACGTCCGGCACCTTTGGTGATAACCATGAAGTTGATAACAACCAGGATCGCGAATACCACGATACCGACTGCGTAATTTCCGCCAACGAGAAAATGTCCGAAAGATTCGATAACTTTGCCTGCGGCATCCGGTCCGGTGTGCCCTTGAAGCAACACCACTCGAGTTGAAGCAACGTTGAGCGACAAGCGCAACAAAGTTGAAATCAATAACACCGTTGGGAAAGAAGCAAAATCAAGCGGTTTCAGCGTATTCATGCTGACCAGCAATACCATGATCGCCATTGCAATGTTGAAAGTGAATAGAATATCCAGTAAAAAAGGTGGAAGTGGCAATACCATCATCGCCAGAATCATCACAATCAGAATCGGGCCTGCCATACTGCGCACACCAAAACGTTTAAACCAGTCCTGAAGTATGCTTAAGAAATTCATTTCCTTTTCCTTTGTGTTGAATCTGCATCGTCGGATGCAATCCCAATCGGTCTTTTAACTATTACCATTATCGGAACTTCAAGTAAAAATGAGCAGACGAATAGAAGGGGATTTAGGTAGCTATTTATGCGGAGAGAAAACTCGGATCAATTCAGTTAACCACAAACCTATTGCAGGAGCGCAATAATTTGCGCTCCTGAATTGATATTTCTGGCAGGATGTTACTCAGCCGCCAACTCAGAATTCGAGTGGAATGGATCCAGCTCTTTCGGTACCGGCAACTCCGTTGGTTCTTGCGGATATATGCCACCCGCAGTTTGATAGCGACGCAACTGGTAAACATAGGCCAACACTTCAGCTACCGCAGTATATAAAGCTTCAGGGATGCTCTGTCCCAATTCGGTGTGTTTATACAATGCGCGTGCAAGCGGTGGAGCTTCCAGGATCGGGATATTGTTAGCCATGGCGATCTCTTTGATCTTTGCCGCGGTCAAATGTGTTCCCTTGGCGACGACGATCGGTGCACGCATTCCGCTTTCGCTATATTTCAGTGCGACTGAGAAGTGAGTCGGGTTGGTCACTACCACATCTGCAGTCGGTATCTCTGCCATCATGCGGCGACGAGCCATTTCTCGCTGCATGCTGCGTATCTTGGTCTTGACTTGAGGATCGCCTTCGCTTTCTTTGGCTTCACGACGAACTTCCTCTTTGGTCATCTTCAACTTCTTGTTGTGCTCCCACAACTGGTATGGCACATCTATCGCCACAATCAGCAACAAGCCTCCCATGATGGTGGCGAAGCAGGCCCACATCACGCTTCCCAAATGTGGAATGGACTGAACTACGGGTTCGCCTATAAGAAGTAATACACTTTCACGGTTATGCCAGATTGCCCAGCTACCTATGCCTCCGACCAGAAGTGATTTGGCAATCGCCTTGAGCAACTCTATCAAACTATGCACAGAAAACATTCGCCCGATTCCTGCAGCAGGGCTGAGCTTGGAAAAATCAGGGATGAGCGGTTTAAAAGTGAACAGCCATCCGTTTAATAACAATGGCGAAAAAGTAGCGACGGCCAGCAACAAAATGAGATACGGCAAGAATGTCATTAACGCCTCCAATGACAAACTATGCAAATGGGGCATCAATAGTTCGGGCTTAAAAATAAGGTCCGAATTCAAAGTCAGCCCTTCACGGATCAGTTTGATGAGTTGCTGCGACAACGTCGAACCCATCAACCAAAGTCCAGCACCACCCGCCATCAATACGACAAATGTTGAGAGTTCCCTTGAACGGGCTACCTGACCTTCTTCCCGCGCCTGATCTAACCGTCGCTGCGAGGGCTGTTCTGTTTTTTCTAGATCGCTATCTTCTGCCATGACTTACTCCATTTGTCATGGCCATTATCGATCCTGACTGACTAACCAATTCCAGAAACAACCGGGTATAACGCCGTCTTTATTTGATTTAGAACAATTCAATATCACCGCTAATTGGTTTTTCCTCAATTGTGTGGAGATATTGTGTTTCCTTCTCAATGATCGTGTTGTTATGCAATGACCGCAAACGTTTGACCCTCACTTTTCCCGATACTGGAAAATAGACCACCATACGCGGAAACACATCGCCGACGTCTTCCGAAGTAACTTGCAAACCTTCAGTCTTGATGTAATCTTTGGCAAATTCGATATTGCGCATCCCCACATCCGTCATATTGGCGATAATTCGACCGCCGCCAAACAGTTTGACTTCAAGATTTTTTCGACTTCCCCCATTTTTCAGTATCTCATTGATCAAATGCTCCATGGCAAAGTTGCCATAGCGGGTAGCAGAACCCAAACCGGCAGCTTTCCAACCACCATCATCCGCCGATGCCGGTAGCATAAAATGGTTCATGCCGCCTACCCCGGTAACTCGATCCCTGATGCAGGCCGAGATACAAGAACCCAAAGTTGTATAAATTGCCTCGTCATTTTTTGTCACATAATATTCGCCCGGATTCAATCGTGCTGAAGATGCGTCAAACGAATCTTTCCATGTGCGTTTGATATGTTCAAAGCCCGGCAATGATAAAGGCAAACGGTTTGAGTTTATCGCTGCCATTATTATGGTTTCCCCACAAATAATTTCTCAGCTTCAGTAATTTCATTCTGCACCTCTTCTATCGTGGCCTCAATTACCTCTAGCGGATCGAGTCCGACAATTTTCCAGGACAGCGGGTCAATGGGAGATACATCAGAAAGATTTTTCGTTTCAATTTCTGCCATTAATGCGATAACGTTCGCGATGTGCACAAGAGCGATTTCTTTGGGGAAACGCAACCCTGCTTTGATGTCATGATGAAAATCGATACATTCTTCCAGCATTGGCGGGAATTTCCATTGCCTTGCCAATTCTCCACCGACTTGGGCGTGGTCAAAGCCCATTATCTGGTGTTCTGCAAAATGAACCGGCAATTCATCAGCAGAGTCCAGAACCAGCAACAAAACTTCTTTGCCTTTATCAGGCAATCGACTGAAAATAATTAATTCACCGATATCATGCAATAATCCCGCCGTAAAAACTGCATCCGCATCAATCTGTCCCGTACGCTTTGCCAGGCTACGCGCCGCCAAAGCACAAAGTACACTATGCCTCCAAAAATGTTCCATCGATACTAAACCGTTGGGCAAACCGTCAAAAGCACTAGCAACAGAAGTAGCCAGTGCGAGACTGCGGATTTGGCTTGTACCGATTATTGATACCGCTTTGGAAACTGTATCAATTGTGGAAGAAAAACCGTAGAAAGAACTGTTGGCAACTCGCAACAGTCGAACGGTGAAAGAGGGATCCTGCCCTACTGCTTTTGCTATATCACTTGTGCTGCTATTTGGATTCTCTACAATCCGGTTGATACGTATAAAAACGTCCGGTAACGTGACCAGTCCGTTTACACTCTTTACCAAATCGGTGATGTTTATGTTCATCTGAATAGTTTGTTAATTATCTTTATCGCATATTCCCGAAATTTGATTTCACAATGTCTCTAATATATTTGCTAGACTCGATTACTCATTCCTCCGGTGTTGATGAGCCGTTGCAATACTTTCTGTGCCATATCCTGTATTGGCACAATTTCATCAACCGCGCCTACTGCGATTGCTTCCCGTGGCATTCCAAAGACTACACATGTAGCTTCATCTTGTGCGAAATTGTAGGCGCCCGCCTGACGCATCTCCAGCATTCCCACAGCGCCATCTTTGCCCATGCCGGTAAGCATCACACCGATAACATTCTTTCCGGCATTTTGTGCCACAGAGCGAAACAATACTTCCACCGAAGGGCGGTGGTGATTTACTGCGGGAGCCTGGCTTAGTTCAGTCATATAGTTGGCACCACTACGCTTTAGCAAAAGATGCGAATGACCCGGCGCAATGTAGGCATGCCCGGGCAAAATACGCTCATTTCCTTCCGCCTCTTTTACCGTGATTTTGCACAGACTATCCAGTCTGGCCGCGAATGACTTGGTAAAGGCTTCGGGCATGTGTTGCGCGATGACGATACCCGGTGCATCCGCCGGTAAACGTATGAGAAATTCTTTGATCGCTTCAGTGCCTCCGGTTGAAGCGCCCACTGCAATGATCTTTTCTGTAGAACCGATCCTGAAACCCAGAGAAGGAAGACTTTCGCGTTTCGCCGCAGTAATTGGAACACGAAATTTTCCACGCGCCTGAAAAGCGACTCTAATTTTTTCAGCGATAATCTCGGAATATTCACGCATACCATCGGAAATCCCCATCTTCGGTTTTGGCAAAAAATCCACCGCGCCGAGTTCCAAAGCTCTTAATGCCGCTTCGGAACCTCTTTCCGTCAAGCTGGAAATCATCAGTACCGGCATCGGTCGCAAACGCATCAGTTTGTCTAAAAATGTGAGTCCATCCATTTGAGGCATTTCCACGTCAAGCGTCAACACATCCGGATTTAAAGTCTTGATCATCTCTCTGGCCTGAATCGGATTGGATGCCGCACCCACCGCATACATATCGTCATAGGAGTTGATGATCTCGGTCAAAATTGCCCGGATCAAAGCCGAGTCATCAATAATGAGTACATTAATTTTTTTGGGAGGAATAGTTAATGATGGCATTGGACAAACCTATTATGTAAATAATATTAATTAAAACAATTCAACATCACCTTGAATGTCGGCGTGCTTAAGCCGGGAGCTATACTTTGCCTCGCGCTCAATGATTGTATCGTTATTTGGATGACGTAACTTCTTAACCATAACCTTCCCGCTGTTTGGGAAAAAATATATTTTGCGAGGGTAAATATCCAGAAGTGACTCAGCTACCACCCGGATGTTTTCATTCTCCAAATATTGCAAGGCAAAGTCGGCATTACGCTCACCAACATTGGTCACTGTAAATCCGCGCAGCACATTCCCACCGCCAAACAATTTGGCTTCCAGATTGGAACGCTGGGCGCCTGCCTTCAGTAATTGGTTGATCATCATTTCCATCGCGTAGTTTCCGTAGCGCGCAGAAACGGCAACCGGGCTATCGCTTTTATCATCCGGCAACATGAAGTGATTCATACCACCGATTCCAGTCACACGATCACGTATGCAAGCTGCAACGCAGGATCCCAACACCGTCACCAGAACCATATTTCGCTTTGTCACGTAATATTCCCCCGGCATGAGCTTAATCGCATCCATGTCAAAAGTATTGTCATAGTAACGATTTGGTGAAAGAACTTCCTGATAGTCTGAATGATCATTCATTGATTTTTTTGCTTAGCGATTTTCCTCAGACTTGCGTTGCAATTTGTATTTGGGAGATAGTTCGTAAACTGTCTTCCCTCTCAATTTGAAATATTCATCGGCATGGTGAAAACTTTCAGAATGTCCCGCAAATAGCAACCCGTTACTGCGCAGCAACGGTACGAATTTTTTCAGAATATCAAGCTGCGTTTTTTTGTCAAAATAGATCATCACATTTCGGCAAAAAATGGCATCCAGTGGTGGGCGGATCTTCCAGTCATTATTCAACAGATTGGCTTGGCGAAAAGTAATCATTTCACGCAACTCCTGTCTTACACGAACAAACCCTGCCTGAGCACCTGTCCCGCGCAGAAAGAAGCGCTTGACCAATTCCGGATCGAGCTTGCTCACTCGTTCTTCCGGATAGACGCCCTCTTTCGCAGTTTCAAGCACTTTTGTATCAAGGTCTGTAGCCAGAATATTGACCCTGCCGGCATCTCGTCCGAGCGTATCCAATACTGTCATCGCCATCGTGTAGGGTTCTTCTCCGGTCGAGGCAGCAGAACACCACAAAGAGATGGGGTGTTTACCTTGGATCAAGCGCAAATGCTCCGCAAGAACCGGAAAGTGATGCGGCTCGCGAAAAAACGAAGTCAGATTGGTTGTTAACGAATTGGTAAAAGCTTCCCACTCACTAGCATTGTTACTCTCGAGCAAAGCAAGATATTCTGCAAATGTCTTGATTCCTGTTGCGCGCAATCGTCGAGACAAGCGACTGTACACCAATTCCTGCTTTGAATCGCTCAACGATATCCCTGCGTGAGCATAGATCATTTTTCGAACACGATCAAAATCGTGCGCGGTGAAATGGAATTCGCGTCCGTCTTTTAGTACTTGAGTTTCAGCCATAGCCCTATCTTAAACCAGCAACAACAAGTCGTGTCTGGAAATTACAACTGTTTGTTGTAACCACCAGATATCGTGCATTCAAAATGTGGCTGGTTCCTTCCCTTTTATTATATCGATTCACTAAATTGCAACTTTACTTTGCTCGTATATTATTACAGAATCTGGCAGTTTAACTCTGTCTTCTAGCAAACAGTTACATGGTCTGTTTACATCCGAAAATACGGCTTGGCAATTTCCATCGGATTTTGTTTTGTAATAGAAAGAAATTTTCAATGCGTTCTACTTTTTGCGCTTTTTCAGTTAAGGCGTTGATTCTCACCCGCTTACCCTTTCCGATATTTGCACTTGTCGGTTTTTTTCCGTTTTGCCAAGCAGATACTTTAGATACAAAAGCTCTTTCTGCTCACGTTCAAACGACTTTTAACTGGCAATATCATCCTGCCTTTTCTGCACCGTATACTGGGCCGAACAGTATTACGTCTGGCCCTGACAACATGTATACCTTTTCTGCGACTGCGATGCTCGGTGTTCGTCCCTGGACTAACGGTGAATTTTTTTACAACGCAGAAATGGTCGAAGGTGAACCGTTTTCTGGAAATTTAGTCGGATTTGGTAGCTTCACTAACGGTGAAATTACGCGCGCAGGCGGAACCTCTCCAGCAGAATACAGACAACGTTTGTTCCTGCGCCAGACTTGGAATAACGGAGGTGGAAGCGATCATGTTGATGATGAGGCAAACCAGTTTGACGGCTTCATCGATAAAAATCGTTTCGTATTAACCATAGGTAATTTTGCCACCTTGGATGTTTTCGATCCCAACACCTATGCCAAGGATCCTCTTACCCAGTTCATGAACTGGGGCAACTGGACTTATGCCGCTTGGGATTATGCTGCTGATGCGCGAGGCTATGGCTGGGGTTTTGTTGCAGAGTGGTACTTAAATGATTGGGCATTGCGTTTAGGACGCATGACCGGTCCCAAACAACCAAATTTATTACCTGACGATTTTGCCTTGGATAAACATTACGGGGATCAAATCGAAATCGAGCATGCGCATATTCTGAATGCGCGCTCCGGCAAAGTACGTGTATTAGCCTATCACGACCGTGCAATAATGGCTTCATTCAATGATGCTTTGAACTGGCTTAATTCCAATCAAGCGATTAAATATCATATTACCGGGCCTGATGCACTGTATGCCGTCAGAAACACTGAAAAAGACAAGTACGGAATCGGTGTCAATGTAGAACAGGAAATCAACGACAACATCGGGTATTTTCTGCGTGCCATGGTAGCTGACGGCCACACAGAGACTTATGCTTTCACCGAAGTGGACGACTCTCTTTCAACCGGAATCGCGATCAAAGGAAACCTGTGGCAACGTAACGAAGACTCAGTTGGTGTAGCTTTAATGCAAAACTACCTATCGAATGACCGTAGACGCTTTCTAGAAGCAGGCGGTAACTCTTATTTTATCGGTGATGGACAAATTAACTATCGCCCTGAAAGCATCTTTGAAGGTTATTACAGTATTGGTCTGTTCAAGGGTGGTTGGCTTACACCCGACTATCAATATATTTTAAATCCAGCCTACAACGCTGATCGAGGCCCAATACACGTTTTCGCGTTCAGGTTTCATGCAGAGTTTTAGTTCCAATCGATCATACTCAACCGGCTTAGGTGAGCATGATCAAGTAGTTCAAGGTTCCCTTAAAACTCTTCCCACTCCTCGCCCTCTTTAGCGACAGGTTTGTTGGGCAGTGCCTTGGGTTTGGCTGTTGCGACTGCTTTCCTGGCAGGCGCAGTTGCCGGTTTATGCGCTGCCGGTTTGGCCACCGCACGGGTTACCACTGCGGCGGCAGCTTGCTGACCTTGTGCCAGTTTAAACACACTGACTGAACGGCTAAGGTTCTGTGCTTCTTCTTCCAGTGATTCAGCAGCCGCAGCCGCCTCTTCCACCAGGGCAGCATTTTGCTGGGTGACCTCATCCATCTGCGTGATGGCTTGGTTCACCTGTTCGATGCCTTTGCTTTGTTCACTCGATGCCGCACTAATCTCACTCATGATGTCGGTCACGCGTTTGACCGCATTCACGATCTCTTCCATGGTCTTGCCCGCGTCATCCACCAGCCTTGTGCCTACTTCAACCTTGGTGACCGAATCATCGATCAGCGTCTTGATCTCTTTGGCTGCAGCCGCAGAACGTTGCGCCAGATTGCGTACTTCAGCAGCGACAACCGCAAAGCCTCGGCCTTGTTCTCCGGCTCTTGCTGCCTCAACCGCTGCATTCAGGGCCAATATGTTGGTCTGGAAGGCGATTCCGTCAATCACCGAGATGATGTCCACGATCTTGCGTGAGGATTCATTGATGGCACTCATGGTACCCACTACCTCGTGCACGACAGCGCCACCTTTTTCTGCCACGGTACTGGCCGTGCTGGCCAATTGGTTGGCCTGTTTAGCGTTCTCGGCATTCTGTTTCACTGTGGAGGTTAACTCTTCCATGCTGGCTGCGGTCTCTTCCAGACTGGAGGCTTGTTCTTCGGTGCGTTGTGACAGATCGGTGTTGCCAGAGGCAATTTCCTTCGAGGCGGTGCCAATGGAGTCCACCGAGGTTTTAACGTCAACCACCAGTTTCTGCAGGTTATCCACGGTGGTGTTGACGGCGTCTTTGGTTTGTCCGAACAAACCGGGGTAGTCTTTGGTGATGCTTTGGGTCAAGTCGGCTGCAGCCAGGGCTTCGGCTACTCTGACGACATCACGTAAACCGGTATCTGTCACGTCTGAGAGTTGATTGAGTAGTTCTGCCAGGGTCTTGGTGTAGCCGGCTTTTCCGCTCATATCCATCTTGGTGGCGAAGCTGCCGCGCTGGGCGGCATCTTCGACGATGTTCTTGATCTCTTCGACGATCTTGGTCAGGGCATC
>CAIRAO010000453.1 GCA_903876625.1 uncultured Gallionellaceae bacterium
CATCATGAGCGAAATCAAAAAAGTCGTACTCGCCTATTCCGGCGGTCTGGATACCTCAGTCATCCTCAAATGGCTACAAGACACTTACCAATGCGAGGTAGTGACATTTACTGCCGATTTGGGGCAAGGTGAAGAGCTGGAGCCAGCTCGCCAAAAGGCATTGAAATTCGGCATCAAGCCAGAGAATATTTACATCGACGATCTGCGAGAAGAATTCGTGCGAGATTTCGTGTTCCCGATGTTCCGCGCCAACACCGTTTATGAAGGCGAATATCTTCTCGGCACCTCCATCGCCCGTCCATTGATCGCGAAGCGAATGATCGACATCGTCAACCTGACAGGCGCTCAAGCTATCTCTCATGGTGCAACTGGAAAGGGTAACGACCAAGTACGTTTCGAGTTGGGTGCCTATGCATTGAAGCCCGGCATCAAGGTGATTGCACCATGGCGTGAATGGGATCTGTTGTCGCGTGAGAAACTGCTTGGCTACGCTGAGAAACACGGCATACCTGTTGAGATGAAGCACAAAAATGGCGGCTCACCCTATTCGATGGATGCGAATCTGCTGCACATCAGTTTTGAAGGCCGCCATCTGGAAGACCCTGCCGCTGAAGCTGAAGAAAGCATGTGGCGTTGGACAGTTTCGCCAGAAAGAGCACCTGATGCTGCCGAGTATTTAGACATCGAATTCAAAAACGGCGACATTACAACTCTTAATGGCACAGCCATGTCTCCCGCAACCGTATTGACCAAGTTGAACGAGTTAGGTGGCAAGCATGGTATCGGTCGTCTCGATTTGGTTGAGAATCGTTACGTTGGTATGAAATCGCGCGGTTGTTACGAAACTCCTGGCGGCACGATTATTCTTAAAGCGCACCGCGCAATCGAATCAATTACTCTAGATCGAGAAGTGGCGCATTTGAAAGATGACCTTATGCCGCGTTACGCCAGCATGATCTACAACGGTTACTGGTGGAGCCCGGAACGCAAAGCATTGCAAACGTTGATCGACCAAACTCAAAGCTGCGTGAACGGCTGGGTGCGCGTTAAACTTTACAAAGGCAATGTCATCGTCGTGGGGCGCGATTCCAAGACCGACTCACTGTTTGATCCGACGATTGCTACTTTTGAAGATGACAAAGGAGCCTATGATCAGAAGGATGCCGGAGGCTTTATCAAGTTGAATGCTTTACGCATGCGCATTGCGGCGAATTTGCACAACAAGAAATAAACTAAGTTTTAAGGAGGCAGCATGCTTCACGAACTAAGCGGTGACCTACTGTTAAGCGGTGCAAAAGCCATCGTTCAAGGCGTTGCACCCAATGATGACTTCCATCAGGGTCTGGCACTGCAATTGCGCGAACGCATGCCTGCCATGTACAAAGATTTTCGCCACTACTGTCAAACCAAGCATCCCAAATCCGGTGAACTATGGACCTGGATGAGTGCCGATGGTCGCTATCTCGTCAATCTGTTTACACAAGATGCGGCATATGCTCATGGCAGCAAGCCCGGCCAAGCAACTGTAAGCCATGTAAATCACTCTTTGCATGCGCTGCGCGCTCTTGTGCAAAAAGAAAAACTAAGTAGCATCGCCCTCCCCCGGCTTGCCTGTGGCGTAGGCGGGCTGGATTGGAACGATATAAAGCCTCTTATAGAAAAACACCTTGGTGATCTCAAGATCCCCGTGTGTATCTACGCCAATTATCAAAAAGGCTTGAAGGCGAACGAACCAAGTATGTAGTGAACTCAATTAATTGGATAAGGAAATCAAGCATGTCAGATAGAATCGATAACGTTAGTGTCGGCAAAATAGCCAATGTGTTTTTCAACGGAAAGTGTGTGTCTCATTCTGTTTTTTTTCCTGATGGTTCAAGAAAAACAGTGGGCGTGGTTTTGCCGGATAGTCAGCTGACATTCAATGTTGACACCCCGGAATTAATGGAGATCAGCGGCGGCACATGTCAGGTGAAGATCGCCGGTGAAGCCAGCTTCAAAACTTACGCTGAAGGTAGCAGCTTTAAAGTTGCCGCCAAAAGCAGTTTCGATATTCATACCGGTGCCGATGCCGTAAATTACGTTTGCAGTTTTGGTTAAGATTTTTGTAGTTTAAGGAGAATACCATGCCATCATTCGACATCGTCTCTGAAGTAGACAAGACCGAAGTTAAAAATGCGCTTGAACAAACCAACAAAGAAGTCAGCACACGCTTCGACTTTAAAGGTTCTGACGCACGTGTTGAACAAACTGAACTGAAGCTGACCGTCTGGGCTGACAATGAATTTCAACTCGATCAAGTGCAGGATATTCTTAATGCAAAACTAACCAAACGCGGTGTCGATATCAAGTGCCTTGAAATCAGCGACAAGATAGAAAAGGTCAGCGGCAACAAGGTAAAACGCGGATGCGAAGTGAAAGTCGGCGTTGAAATCGAATTGGCAAAAAAGATCGTTAAGCACATTAAGGACAGTAAGTTGAAAGTGCAAGCCAGTATTCAGGGAGACACCGTGCGTGTCTCTGGAAAAAACCGTGACGATTTGCAAGATGCCATCGCATTCGTCAAAAAAACCATCACCGATTTTCCCTTGCAATACCAAAATTTCCGCGACTGATTTACTCACTGAAAATGAAATCTAATATCAAACTAAATCTCCTGTCCTTCTTCAGCATCGCGATGCTTTCGATAGTTTCGATACGCCCCGCTTCTGCAAATGATTCTCCCGGTTTTGGTACTGTCATCGTGGATGATATTAAATATGAAGCCACTGCGCCCTCTCGATGGGATACTCAAGATTGGAAGGATATTGGATGGGCAACACTGGCGGTTGCAGGCACATCTATTGTTGCAGACAGACCTGTTCGCGATTTCATGCGTAAACAAACTCCAGGCAATACATTTTTAAACGATGTGCAAAACTTCGGTCAAAGCTATGCTGTCGGAGTTGTTGCTGGATTTTATGCTGTTGGACTCATGACCGATAATGAAAAAACTGTTCATGTTGGCGAAGACTTGATCTCGGCAAGCCTGATCTCAGCCACGATCAACCAAACAATCAAAGTTACTGTGAATCGATTTCGCCCACGTGATGATCAGGGTGTTGTTAATCTCCAAGGCTACTCTGGTCTAAATAACAACAGTTCATTCCCATCCGGCCATACAACTGAAGCTTTCACGCTGGCATCGGTGATTGCGTCGAGCTATGAAGATGACCCATGGGTGGCTTATGGTGTTTACTCAGTCGCAGGCATGGTGGGCATTGCCCGCATGTATCTGGACGCACACTGGGCTTCCGACGTCGTTGCCTCCGCCTTCATCGGCACCTGGATTGGTAAAAGCGTTGTCAGTCACAACAAGTCTATGCGCGGCAATAATAAGAACAAAGTCTCTATCATCCCTGATGTTGCGCCCGGCTACACCGGCGTTCGCATCGTGAGTCAATTCTAATTTAACCCGCTCAGACTATGCCTAAAGTTCTGGTACCGCTTGCGCAAGGTTGCGAGGAAATCGAAGCCGTTACAGTAATCGATATCTTGCGCCGTGCCGGAATTGAAGTCATCTCTGCCGGTCTTGATTCCGACCCGGTGCGCGCGAGCCGTGGTGTGATGCTGATACCGGAAATGACGCTGGATAGCGCAATGCAACAAGAGTTCGATATGATCGTACTGCCCGGCGGGCAACCCGGCACCAACAATCTTAAGGCTGACGCACGGATCATCAGTTTGCTTAAACGCATGTCCGCGCAAGGGAAGTATGTCACTGCAATATGCGCAGCCCCCTCTGTGTTAGCAGTTGCAGGATTACTTGATGGAAAAAATGCGACCAGTTACCCCGGCACGCTCGATTCGTTTATCGACATAAAACAGCAATCCGCAGCAGTAGTCGCCGATGGCAAGTTGGTCACCTCACGCGGGCCCGGCACTGCAATGGATTTTGCCTTATCCCTGGTTGAGATTCTTGTTGGCAAAGCCAAGCGAGATGAAATCGAAGCAGGCTTGGTGCGTGCGTGACATCGTTGCTGAATAAATTACCCCCCTCTATCATCGCGTTGCTTGTGCAACTGGCAGCAATATTGCTCACTGTTTTTTTTTCACAACTTTTCAACACACGACTTGCTCCCTATGCCTTTGCCTTACTCTGCGGAACTTTTGCAGCAACCTTGAGTCACTTTGCAGGTTTGGCAAGATGGTGGCTGTTTATACAATTCGTGTTCGCTCCATTACTAGTGCTGATGTTGGCACTCAACATTCCGCCCATCATTTTTTTGATCGCATTTGTAATCATGCTGGTGGTGTATTGGAGCACTTTCCGAACGCAAGTACCACTATACTTGTCCAGCAACAAAGTATGGCAAGCAATTGAAACCAAGTTGCCAAGCCAACAAGCCTTTACTTTTATTGATCTTGGCTCGGGTATCGGAGGGGTTCTCACACATCTTTCACAAGCCAATCCAATCGGGCGCTATCACGGTGTCGAAGCAGCACCTCTACCTTTCATATGGAGCTGGCTTCGAATCAAATTTGGAAGGCATGCGCAATGCAGTGTGCGTTGGGGCAGTTTGTGGAATGTAGATCTGTCTCAATACGATATCGTGTTCGCCTATCTTTCGCCCGTGCCTATGGATGCGCTATGGCGCAAAGCAAAACAGGAAATGCATCCGGGAAGTACATTCATCAGCAATACTTTCGCTGTACAGGACCAACCTCCACAGGAAACTGTTTCTGTCGACGACCTGCATCGTTCGACACTTTATGTCTGGCGCATGTAACGTATCTTGTAACTTTAGAATTGGCAGTATAATTTTGTTAGCTTAGTGTATATTTGTATGTTTATCGATGTTAATTCACGAGAACAAGTTACAAAACAACATAAATAGTTTATTAGAATTAAGATGTTACAAGTTTTTTGCGCGCCCCCTTCCCAACAACTAATTTTTTAGATACGATGCGTACTCATTCAGCGTCACATCAAAACGGCAAGAGCCGTATCTACCCCTAACAATTAAACAAAAGCGAGAATCAAACATGAGCGAACACATACGTTATGTAACCGATGACACTTTTACAGCAGAGGTGTTGCAAGCACCATTGCCCACTCTGGTCGATTACTGGGCAGAATGGTGCGGTCCCTGCCGCATGATCGCCCCGATCCTCGACGAAGTCTCCAAAGAGTATGCCGGTCGTATCAACGTCACCAAACTCAATGTGGACGAAAATCAACAAACTCCTCAAAAATATGGCGTGCGTGGCATACCAACATTGATGCTGTTCAAAAACGGCAATATCGAAGCCACGAAAGTTGGCGCCTTGTCCAAATCGCAATTAACCGCATTTATTGACAGCCACATCTGAACCAATTAATCTCGCGCCTGCAACTGTCCAAACACGTCCCCCGGCTTCATACAAAATCATAAAAGACATTTAAGACAGTTCAGTCGCGCGGGGCTTTCCCGCATAATTTTTCTACACTTTCCCGGCAATTCCTCTTAACCTCCGCACACTCTATCCATATGCATTTATCCGACCTCAAGACCAAACATATCACCGAACTGGTGGAAATGGCCACCACCAACCAAATCGACAATGCCAACCGAATGCGCAAGCAAGACTTGATTTTTGCCCTGCTCAAAAATCAGGCGAAAAAAGGCGAGAGCATTTTTGGTGAAGGGACACTTGAAGTGTTGCCGGATGGGTTTGGTTTCCTGCGATCACCGGACACTTCCTACCTCGCCGGGCCTGATGATATTTACGTCAGCCCTAGTCAAGTACGCCGTTTTAATTTGCACACGGGTGATTCAATAGAAGGCGAGATTCGGACGCCCAAAGAAGGTGAAAGATACGTTGCATTGGTCAAGGTGGACAAAGTAAACGGCGAGCCACCTGAAAATGCAAAAAACAAAATCCTGTTTGAAAACCTTACCCCTCTTTTTCCAACTCAACATATCACTCTGGAACGCGATATTCGCGCTGAAGAGAACATCACCGGACGCATCATCGACATCGTTGCACCCATCGGTAAAGGCCAGCGCGGATTATTAGTCGCCTCGCCCAAGTCCGGTAAAACAGTGATGCTGCAACATATCGCGCACTCGATCTCGGCAAATAATCCTGACGCGATTTTGATCGTATTGCTGATTGACGAGCGCCCTGAAGAGGTGACCGAGATGAGTCGCACCGTGCGCGGCGAAGTGGTCGCTTCCACCTTTGACGAACCGGCCACTCGACACGTACAAGTAGCCGAAATGGTTCTGGAAAAAGCCAAGCGTCTGGTTGAGCATAAAAAGGATGTGATCATTCTGCTGGATTCGATTACCCGCCTTGCCAGAGCTTACAACACCGTTATTCCCTCTTCCGGCAAAGTTTTGACCGGTGGTGTGGACGCCAACGCTCTGCAACGTCCCAAACGCTTCTTCGGAGCTGCACGTAATATCGAAGAAGGTGGCTCGCTTACCATCATCGCCACCGCATTGGTCGATACCGGCTCGCGCATGGACGACGTGATCTACGAGGAATTCAAGGGTACGGGCAATATGGAAATCCATCTGGATCGCCGTATGGCAGAGAAACGAATCTACCCTGCAATCAACGTCAACCGATCCGGTACCCGCAAGGAAGAATTACTGATCAAGCCAGACTTGCTGCAACGCATCTGGGTACTGCGCAAACTGCTCTACCCGATGGATGAGCTGGAAGCGATGGAATTTTTGCTGGACAAGGTAAAGGCAACAAAGAACAACGCAGAGTTCTTCGATTCCATGCGCCGCTAATACGGGTAATTATTCACTGGTGCCTTAATACCAAAATGCACTTTTGGGCAAGCTAACCTGATTAATCCGAGGAGAAGCATGTCATCCGGGATACGAGTTATTGACTCACTACTTTTCTTGATACTAGTATTGTCAGGAACCTCGGTTGCAACAGCCTCTGACGTCCTGACCATTTCCGTATCAAGAAGTCCCTTGTGTTTACCCATATATGTTGCTGAGAATGAGGGATTTTTTTCTGCCGAGGGTGTGCAGATCAAATTCAGTGAGGTTTTAGGCGGACATCGAGCAATGTCACAATTGCTTAGCGGTGAAACTGATCTTGCAACTGCTTCTGATGCAGTAATTATGTTCAACAGTTTCAAACGCGACGACTTTGCAGTCATCGGCACCTTCGTTACCAGCAATGATGATGTAAAAGTAGTAACAAGAAAAAATTCGGGCATTGCCAAACCTGATCAACTCGCTGGAAAACGTATTGGAACTGTAGTGGGCTCCTCGAGTGACTACTTTCTCGACACACTTCTCTTATTTCACGGAGTAGATCCAAAATCTCTTCACGTTATCAATCTCCAGCCTGAGAATATGGAGGCAGCGCTGTCAAAGGGAGAAGTTGACGCTGTCGCTATTTGGGAACCATACCCTTTTAAAATTCTCAATTCAATCGAAGGTACAAAAACGTTAACCTTCACCCCAACTTATATCGAAACATTTAACCTCATCGCTCGAAAAAACCTTTTTGGTATGCGCGACGATGATTTAGTAAAAATATTGCGCGCTTTGGATCGCGCGCAGCGTTTCATCAGAGATGAACCTGTTAAAGCCCAAGCAATTCTTCGATCTCGGCTTCAGTTAGATCAGACGTTTGTTGACTGGATGTGGACTCGCTTTGACTATCGAATGACATTGGACCAGTCTCTGCTTTCCACGCTGGAAAGCGAAGCTCGTTGGGCAAGGAGTGAAGGAATGGTTATTGAAACTCATTCGCCTAACTACCTCAGTTTTATATTCTCAGATCCATTAAGAAAAGTTCGTCCGGAAGCGGTTGGCATTGCCAAATAAAAAATGCACATACGTAGTTTACTGACAGTTGGCATAGCAGTTTCCATTTCGATAGTTGTAGGTCTAGTTTACATAGATTGGATCGTCGATCAGCGTATTGCAGATATTTCAGAAGAGCAAAACAGGGTTACCGCCTGCGCGCGTGATGTGTCAGAACTGCTAGTTTTAACCAATGAATATGCCGTTTATTCAGAGGAACGTGCAGTAAATCAGTGGAAGATTCATCACCAAAACATTATTAGTGCACTTGCAAACGGAATTGAGGCAAAAACAAGGCAACTTCCAAAAGACACCTTGAATCAGGCCGTCCTGTTGGCCGTCATTTTTGAGCACATTGTCGCACAGGGTAGTGCGTCAGAAAATAAAATGCAATTCCGCTCCAGACAATTATTGCTGGATCAATTACTCACCAATGTAAGAGTCTTGTCGGATTCTGTAAATCATTGGGGTGAGGCAACTGCCATTGCACATCATAAAGCCGAGCAGGAATTTCGCGCCATCGCTCTGGCTATACCTGTTTTGTTGTTGATTATGCTTTTACTCATATCGGCAATACTTGTCCGACGAATATTACTTCCCATCCATCAAATGCAAGTAGCCATCTCCTCAATTTCAAAAGGCGACCTATCAACGCGAAGCAATACCAACACTAATGACGAATTAGGTGAACTGTCTCGTACCTTTGATGCAATGGCCGTAGTTATGGTTGCCGAATTACGCCGAGAGATTTCCGAGCGCGAACTTGCCCAGGCAAAAATCATATCAAGTGAGAACCGATTTAGAAATTTCTTCGATAAAAACTCATCCACCATGCTTCTGATCGAACCGCATACCGGTGAAATTATTGATGCAAACGAAGCCACATCTTCTTATTACGGTTATGCTAGATCAAGTCTGATTGGAATGAAAATAGGCAATATCAATATATTGCCTCCCGAACTCATTGCCGAGGAAATGGAAAAGGCGCTAAAAGAAAGGCGCAAATATTTTATTTTTTCACACCGAATGTCATCGGGCGAAATACGTGATGTTGAGGTCCACTCAACCCCTATTGAAAGTGGCGGACGCGATTTACTATTTTCCATTGTCCATGACATAACTGATCGAAAACGCGCAGAAGAAAGTACGCTAATTACTGCCAGCGTATTCAATAGCAGCCAGGAAGCCATTATTATTTCTGATGCTGACAACGCAATCATCGACGTCAATCCTGCATTTACGAAAATCACCGGCTACAGTCACGATGAAGTGATCGGTAAAAATCCAAACTTATTGAGTTCAGGAGTTCAGCAAGATGAATTCTACGAACAGCTATGGAAAACACTACTGGAAGAAAAAAGCTGGCGCGGAGAAATTTGGGATAAACGCAAAAATGGTGAAATATATGCAGCGCAACTTTCCATTTCTGCTATCTGTGACGACACCGGAAATATTTTACGCTACGTGGCTGTATTTTCTGACATCAGCCACATCAAGCAATACGAAGCCGAACTGAGACGTGTTGCACATTACGATGCGTTAACCGGTATTCCTAACAGACTATTGCTGGCTGACCGCATGAAACAGGCCATCGCGCAAACGTCGCGTGAACAAAACATGATGGCTATTTGTTATCTAGATCTGGACGGATTTAAGCCAATCAATGACAGCTCCGGGCATGAGACAGGAGACGAAGTTTTAGTTGAAATAGCTAAACGCATCGGCAATACCATACGCGGTGGCGATACAGTAGCGCGCCTGGGCGGTGATGAATTCGTCGTACTGTTATTAGGGCTTGAAAAAGGCGAAGAGTGCGTTTCGACGCTTGAAAGATTACTTGCATCTATTGCTGAACCGATCAGTGTTAAAAGTAAATTCGTCACAGTCAGTGCCAGCATTGGCGTGAGTATGTATCCGATGGACAATGAGGATCCTGACACGTTGTTACGACATGCGGATCAGGCTATGTATATTGCCAAGCAATCGGGGAAAAACTGTTTTCACATTTACGATGTTGCGCTCGATCAACGCGCTAGAAATCAAAATGAATTTTTAAAGAGCATCCGGCATGCGCTTGAAAATAATCAATTTGAATTATATTACCAACCAAAAGTCAATCTGCGAACGAAAGAATTAGTTGGCGCAGAAGCACTTATTCGTTGGCGACATCCGGAACGAGGCCTGCTCCCTCCTTCTGAATTCCTGAGATACATTGAAAATACCGATCTCGATATCGAAATTGGCGAATGGGTAACCGCTACGGCACTCGACCAGATGGACCAATGGAGAAAAGCCGGGTTGGACATCGAGGTCAGCATCAACATTTCCGGTTACCATTTAGAGTCAGCCGGGTTTATCGAAAAACTGCAGCAACAGTGTACTGTCAAACATATTTTGCCATTTGGTAAACTCCAGATTGAAGTGTTAGAAACTGCAGCATTGAATGACATCGCCGTTGTTTCAGGAATCATTGAGTCATGCCGAAAAATAGGCGTCATATTTGCACTTGATGATTTTGGTACCGGCTATTCCTCACTCAGTTACTTAAGCGGACTACCAGTGGACGCTCTAAAGATAGATCAATCTTTCGTTCGCGATATGTTGGAAGACGAAGGTGATAGAGCTATTGTTATCGGGATCATTGCGCTCGCAAAAGCATTCCACCGGCAAGCCGTTGCTGAAGGAATAGAAACAGAAGCCCAATTCAAAATACTGCTTGATATGGGCTGCGAAGTTGGTCAAGGTTATAGAATTGCCCGCCCGATGCCTGCTAGCGAGATGGTTGGTTGGCGCATGAAAGCTTAAATAATAAGGTGCTGTCAGTAGCTTCTTCATACCGGATGGAAATTTATCTCTAGGCGCAATGTGTTTTATTTCTGTACTTTTCCTGCAACTTAGTTAGCTTCACTCAGGGGGCCCTATGTATTCAGCAACATTTATCTTTGATAAAAAGCAATTTGACGAAGAGTTTTATAAACTCGATAAATCAATCGCAGAGAGCGCAAAAAAAACCATAGGGTATCTTGGCGAAGAGGCATGGGAAAATCCCGAAACTGGTCGCATCTCTAACGTATATTATTGGAAGACGATGGATGGACTCCAGGAGTTAATGAAAAATCCAAAACACCTCGAAGCTAAAGCAGCTCAATCAAATTGGCTTAATGGTTATCAAATCATCATTTCTCAAGTTATTCGTGCCTATGGTGACGGTGGTATTCCACATCCCTCTTCATCCTTCAACAATGAGATTGCCACCTAAAATGATTAAAAATCTAATCAGATACTCAACGGAACATTTGTTATTGCACTGATCGACACCACTTTGAAAGCAATATCCCGCACATTTAAGCAACAAATATTTAATTTTTAACAAATAAACAATTAGTTATTAATATCCAAATGATTTGTAATATTTTAATAAGTGAGTATATTTGCGATTTAATCTATTCAATGTAGTTTCAGATAAACCTAAAACAGTTTTGACGGTTAATCAAATTTATGTATAATGCGCGGCTCTGTAAAACCGCATTCAAGCGAGGACGTTATGTACGCAGTAATCAAAACCGGTGGTAAGCAATATCGCGTTACCCAAGGTGAGACTTTAAAAATTGAAACCGTTGCCGGAGATGTAGGCGGCGCGATTGTATTGGATCAAGTACTGATGGTTGGCAATGGCGACAAATTGTCTGTCGGCAAACCTCTGTTGAGCGGCGCTTCCGTAAAAGCAACGATTGTTGCTCATGGTCGTCACGACAAAGTTAGCATCTTCAAGATGCGCCGTCGTAAGCATTATCAAAAGCATCAGGGTCATCGTCAAAACTACACCGAGATCCGTATCGAAGGCATTTCGGCTTAATTCTGAAGGAGTAGCAACATGGCATCAAAAAAAGGTGGCGGTAGTACCAGTAACGGACGCGACTCGCACTCAAAACGACTTGGCGTAAAGAGCTATGGTGGAGAACTGATCAATGCCGGTAGCATCATCGTACGGCAACGTGGCACTCAAGTACATGCGGGCGATAACGTCGGCATGGGCAAAGATCACACTCTGTTTGCCAAGATCACAGGCAAAGTTCAGTTTGCGATCAAAGGTGCGTTAAAGCGCAAAACTGTCAGCATCGTTCCAGCTTAAGTACAGAAGTCAACGACAAGCCCTATCAGTAGATAGGGCTTTTTGTTTTAACAGACTATTAAATTCTGCTTATCTAGACATAACAGCTCGGCCCGGAAATCTCCCAATGAAATTCATCGACGAATCTAAAATTGAAGTGATTGCAGGCGACGGCGGCAACGGCGCTGCCAGCTTTCGTCGAGAAAAATATATCGCCAAGGGCGGCCCGGACGGCGGCGATGGCGGCTGGGGAGGCAGCGTATATGCGGTTGCCGACCGCAACATCAATACACTGGTTGACTATCGCTTTGCCAAACACCACCGCGCCAAGAATGGTGAATCTGGTCGCGGTGCAGATTGTTACGGCAAAGGTGCCGATGACGTCATTCTGCGCATGCCGGTGGGTACGGTCGTTACCGATATCAACACTGGCGAACAGATCGCCGACTTGGCTCACGATGCGCAAAAGGTATTGCTTGCCCAAGGCGGCAAAGGCGGTTTGGGTAATCTTCACTTTAAATCCAGTACCAATCGTACGCCCAGACAATGCACACCCGGTGAAGAAGGTGAACGCCGCGAGTTGCAACTCGAACTAAAAGTTCTGGCGGACGTTGGCCTGCTGGGCATGCCCAACGCGGGCAAGTCCACGTTCATTCGCGCGGTGTCTGCCGCCCGCCCCAAGGTTGCAGACTATCCGTTTACAACCCTGCACCCGAATCTGGGCGTCGTACGTGTAGATACAGAAAAAAGTTTCGTTATCGCGGATATTCCGGGGTTGATAGAAGGCGCAGCTGAAGGTGCAGGCTTGGGTCACCAATTTTTGCGCCACTTGGCACGTACCCGTTTGTTGTTGCATCTCGTCGATATTGCGCCGATGCATGAAGGTGTCGATCCAGTGCATGAGGCACATGCCATACTGAACGAATTAAAAAAATATGACGAAGCGCTGTACCAGAAACCGCGTTGGCTGATATTGAATAAACTCGATCTGCTGCAAGATCGCGATAAGAAAGTAGCAGCTTTCCTTAAGGCATTTGGTGAAA
>CAIRAO010000454.1 GCA_903876625.1 uncultured Gallionellaceae bacterium
TGTAAGCCAACATCACCGTATTCAATGCGGCCTCGGTAGCCCAGAAGTCTTTCATATTAAAGCTGTCCGCAGCGAAGTCGTATTTCAGTTCCTTGATCCGATTCTCGCAATCTGCACGTCCGCGATAGGTGCGCCAAACTGTCACCGCAGGCAGATCTAAATCGGTTACCAGTGCAGAGTAGCGATACTTGCCGATGACGGGATCGTCTGCGAATAGATTGAGTGTTTTTCCTTTGGCTGAGGCACGTTGATCAATGTGTTGCCGGATACCAATAACCCAGCGTGCTTTTGACCAAGCATTCGCTTGATACATAAAACGATTCAATTCAATACCTGGAACAGGTTTGCCTGTCTCATCATGCAACGTCCACCAATCCTGAGCATCCACCAAGGCGCGCTGCAGTGGTTGATTCTGGCGTAGGGCGATGATGTAATGTATTTGCCGTTGTTCAAGATCATCGAGAAATGCACTATCACTAAAGCCACTGTCGGCGCGCAATAGGCAGACGCGCTTATCGCCCAAGCGATGCAGTGTGTTCGACAAAAATCCTTGCACATTATTGGCAGAACTGGTGTTGCCCGGGCGTAACCAGCAATTCGCGATCATGCGGGTGTCGGCCACAAAAGCCATCAAGGGATGGTGACTGGCTCGGCCACGTTTGGCAGGGTTATAGCCTCGTGCCACCCCTTGTTGTGTCCCGTAGCGCGTCATCACCGTGGAATCCAAATCGAGTGTGATGCCATTGATGGACAATTGTCCGAACATCCACCGATACAGTGAATCCATCACCGACTCATTGGTGTCCTGTGTGAATTTATTAAATAACCGCATTACCGCTTTAAAGTTCGCCATACGCGTAAAACCAAATACGCGCTTCAATACCGGATCGTGCCGCGTGACTTCTCCATGCTCAAACCGATTGGCACCACACCAGATTGAAAGCATGAACTGGGTAAGCAATTGTTCCGGTCGGTAACCACGATTGCTCTTGGGTTGAGGCAGGCCCGCTGACGACAGTGCAGCATCAAATTCCAAGTGATCAAGCATCCGTTTCATGATGGCCATCCCACCCCAAGCGGTAATCTCTTTATCGGTAAAACGCAGCTCAAAACCCATAATTTCCTCTGCACTGAAATCGCGATGCCTAAACTCTAGCTCAAAACCGACCTAAACTTAAGTAAAATCAATTACGTGTCCTAATGGCTTCCATTAGGAATCAAGTTTAAATGGGAAATTTGGGTTCAAGACGCCTATTCCTGAGGGCGTCTTTACTCTCAGCAACCTTATTGAGTATCTGCGCAGTCGGAAGGACCAACTGTTGTCGGAGAATCGAGTCCAGTTCTGTGTTGGTCGTCTAGAGACCAACCGTCTTGCACTCACTCGGCAAACGGACATTGAGCACATTCAAAGTCTTCAACGTAGACATGGAACTGCAGTTTAACCAAGGGAGGCAATGATGAAAAAATACAAGATGGTGTGCACGCTGGAATTCAGTGACGTACTAGTGCAAACGATAATTTGGATCGTTCTTATCGCGATAACATTTGGTATCGCACTACCTTTTTTTGCGTATTTTTTTCTTCGCCTGATAATTAACAAAACCGAAATACACGAAATCGACTGACTACGATTTCGTTAATGCTCACATAACCAACTAAGTTTTTATGCCAAGCGTAAGACGGTGAGTCTTTCTGGCATCCTGTTTGTTTGCTTCGGTAACTTTTTTCCCAAAGGCCTCGCGTTCCTTTTTACTTGACTTGATGGCGTCAAGGCTTTGCTGACAACGCCAGCGCTTGCCGGTCTTTGTGACGATTTGGCGCATATCTGATTTTGGGTGAGAAGTGCGCCAATGGTAGCAATAAACGATTTCTGCTGTAGTCAATGTAACTCCCATTAGTACATGGGGCTGAATATATCGCAAAATTACCTAAACTAACACCGTGTCTCTGATGCGTTATTTATGAAACCAGTTAAAGGAGAGGTTCTGCAAGCTGTAATATTAAAGGCCTAGTAGACAAAAAGAACGTCTGGAATTGAAAAAGAGCAGACTTTAGAAATTTTAAAGTTGTTGATTGAGGGAACGTCCGCATCAATTTTTCTGAAGGCTCACAAATAACCCGTGCGACACGAAGTCGCTTATAGAAGTTGTTCCCGCTTTGATTGAGGGAACCATCCGTGTCACCGGATGAATCTAGGGATCTGAATCAAGAGCGATCCTGACAACGTAACGAAGCATCGAAAGGTGCGGGGCACAATTCGCGAGAGGCGTACCCTTCTGGCAGCCATAGCCGGAAAAGTGCTAGATAGTTGGTATGGCGAAATTAATTGAAGCTGTGGTAAAGATCGTGAAGTGTAAGAAGCGGAAATGGCTACTACGCTTCAACCAAAACGGTAATGGAGGGGGAATTGCGCGTGGGTTATGCGCATTCGTGACCCAAACGCCTCCCGGTCGAAAGCAGCCGCCTAACCCAATGTACTTCTGCAAGTGGAACGTGGAAACCTCGTATCGCTCCCCTCGGGGACAGCCTGCCGCAAGGTAAGCCTATGACGATGCGAGAACAGGAACGAGGACAAAGCGAACGCTGTTCTGTAATTGAACAGATAGGGGTTGAAACATCACCTCACGCGAAAGCGGGCAGACTTCCTTATGGTCTCTCTTTACAAGAGAGTTGGCAGAACCATCTAAACAAAGGGAGAGCAAATGGACGCTGCAGCACTGGCGTGTGCACCCTCTGACATGACGTGGAATGGCATCGGCTGGATTGATGTTCAACGGCAAGTAAGGCGGCTGCAAACGCGTATTGTGAAGGCAACACAGGTCGGAAAATACAACAAGGTGAAAGCCTTGCAATGGTTACTGACTCATTCGTTCAGCGGCAAAGCATTAGCCGTCAAACGAGTGACAGAAAATAAAGGCAAGAAGACAGCCGGTGTGGACAAGATCATCTGGAAAACACCGGAGGCAAAAACCAATGCGATTGCGTCGATGAAGAGACGGGGTTATTCGCCTCTTCAGCTTCGGAGAGTTTTTATTCTGAAGAAGAACGGCAAACAGAGGCCCCTCGGCATACCCTGCATGATTGATCGGGCACAGCAAGCGCTTCATCTGCTGGCGCTCGAACCGATAGCAGAGACCAACGCCGATCTGAATTCTTATGGGTTCAGACCGGAACGTTCAACGGCTGATGCCGGACAACAGTGCTTTACCGTCCTGAGTAGAAAGACGAGTGCACAATGGGTGCTGGAGGGTGATATCAAAGGCTGTTTCGACAACATCAGTCATGACTGGATGGTCGCCAATATACCGATGGACAAAGCGATTCTCAGAAAGTGGCTCAAGGCAGGATACGTATATCAAAACGAACTCTTCCCTACAGATGCCGGCACCCCGCAAGGGGGAATCATTAGTCCGGCACTGGCAAACATAACGCTGGATGGTCTCGAAACGATGCTGGCGAAGAAATTTGCGGCAAGGGGCTTGAAGGTGCACATGGTGCGTTACGCGGATGACTTTATCATCACTGGCAATTCGAAAGAGTGGCTGGAACAAAAGGTCAAACCTGCAGTGGTTGAATTTCTGGCAGAAAGAGGTTTAGTTCTATCACCGGAGAAGACCAAAATAACGCACATCAGGGACGGGTTTGATTTCCTCGGATGGAACATTCGCAAGTACGAAGACAAGCTGTTGATGAAGCCGTCGAAAGCGAACGTCAAAGCACACCTTGATAAAATTCGGGAAGTCATCAAAGGTAACAAGACGGCGAAACAGGTTAATCTGATCAGGCTACTCAATCCTGTTTTACAGGGTTGGGCGAACTATCACCGCCACATCGTCGCCAAGGAAACCTTTGCTCGTGATGATTACCATATCTGGTTAATGCTATGGCAATGGGCGACAAGAAGACACCCAACCAAAGGGGCACGTTGGATTAGAGAGAAATACTTTAAGACCAGAGGCGACCGGCGATGGGTATTTGCCGCCACAGAAAAACAAGAAGATGGAAAGAGCAGAGAGATCATCTTGCTGAGGGAAGAGGATACGCCAATCCAACGGCATATCAAGATCAAAGCTGACGCAAATCCACATGACCGCGAATGGGAGCCGTACTTCGAATCCCGATGGGGTAAGAAAATGCTAAACTCAACACGCGGTCGTGGAAAGCTCTATCGTGTCTGGCTGCGGCAAGATGGCATGTGTCCTCACTGCCACGAACCCATCACAAAGGATACTCCTTGGAGTACTCGACATATTGTGAAGATGTTCGAAGGCGGGACAGACGCTACAAGCAATCTACAGATGTACCATCACATTTGCCGTAAGAATTATTATGCCAATATTGATGTGATGTTGTCGGGTGTCTAACGATGCCTTTGTTGAGGCTTGAGCCGTATGGATCGAAAGACCCACGTACGGTTCTCAGGGGGCTGTGCGCGGGCAACCGCGCATGGCTACCCGACAATTCAGTCTTTCGATGCTGGAATTTGCTTGCCTGATAGCAGACCTTAATTCTAGGCAGTAATTTCACTACTTGGAAACTACCTGACCTTTTCCCTTTGACTTGGCTTCATACATCGCCGCATCAGCTAGACTAAATACTGTCTCGAAAGAATCGGGCGACTGTTCAAATGTTACACTACCAATACTCGCGGTAATCAAAAAACCAGACTCCTTCATTTGGCTGGCAATCCTCGCACAAAGCAGATTACAGAATGTAACCGCATCCTCTGCCGATGTATTTGGCATCATAATGACGAATTCATCACCTCCTAAACGCCCTGACGTATCCGATTGTCGGATATGCGCATTTAAAATGGTGGCAAGCAGCTTTAATGCGTTATCACCCGCTTTGTGTCCCCTCGTATCGTTTAGCACTTTAAATCCATCGAGGTCGAGTAACGCAAATGAAAACACTCCCTGATATCGTTTCTGCCTCTCGATTTCTTTTTCAGTAACAATCTCGATGCTTCGACGATTACCCAACCCCGTCAACGCATCAGTTACAGATGATTTAAGAAGCGCTAAAGTGGTTCTTCGATAGACTTCTCCCAAGTGAATTACTAAAATATTTACTGGGATTACAAATATTAATTTCAATATCTTGTTCGCTATTGTCATATCAGCGTATGAATATAACGTGACTATTTGAAGAAAAATACAAACCACCAATAATGAAACAACCCAACTTTTGTTTTTACATTGAAGTGAGATCAAAGCTAGTGGAAGTAGATACAAGAAATTCAACTGAACTGTCGTGGGCGTATTAAAGTCAAAAGAATATGCAAGCATAACCAAAAGGACGCTGACGATCTTGGTAGTTTTCTGTGAGAGCAAAAGTGGCGTCATCCGGCGGCTTGTAAAAGAAATAAACTTCTGAGTCACGTCTTGTTTTATGGGACGTTGTGGTCGTGCTAAGCCCTTCTGTTCAGTAATTACGTTATTTATAGCCATACAATATTGAGTTGGATGCAATCAGTTTAATTTTCTGTGCAATTTCAACAGACTTTCCTATGTAGTAAAGACCCAAGGGCAAAGATCGAAACGCTGCGGTAATCATAATATTTTTTTTGTCTAATTATTATTTGATCTAACTACCGTTGCACCAGAGAGAATGAAGTCAGCGTAATCCCGATCATCCCCAAGAATATGCTTTTTCTGCCATTCCTCTAAAAGCTTTAACATTTCCTTATTCGCTGACTTGCGTGTGGATATATTCAATATGTCATCAAGCTTATACAAAAAGTTCTGATGCGTTCTTTGATGCGCAGCAATCTTTGGATATCCGAAAAGCTCCATCAAAGCATCCTCAACCGCGAAGTGTATTAAAGCCAACTCTTTTAACTCAATTATGCTGTAATGGATGGTTGACCACGCTTGCTCTGCGAAAATAGAATTTTGAATATTTGCAAAGCAGTGGAGAAGCATTTTATGTTGATCGTCGATTGTTTTGATTCCAACCGAGTACTCATTCTTCCATTCCATTGGGTGTGTCACTGTCTTTTTTTCTGGTGGCAGACCCGTAGGTTCTGACTCAAAAATTAAAGCGTCATTAGCAACTTTGAGTGCTTGCTGTTCGTTTTTCATAGCCCCAACTTGAATAAAGAGAGATTTTGAGAAATGCTAGGACAGAAGTAAGGGGAATACTATACGGTAGCGAACACAGCGAGGCCCGAACTAAGGCGGGCAGGGGAATTTGAATGTTTTTTTGCCTAGCTTGTTAGCGCCGTTTGAATAGAGATTAAAGTAGCACTTTTGTACCGATTGTAATTTGACCAGGTAATTCACTACCCTGCTTAATTTTTAGGCAGGAGTAAACATAAGGTGATTACCATGGTCATGTACGCAAAGATTCGTCGGATGTTTTATCGTGAACATCTGACTATCAGTGAGATTCAGCGACGGACGACTCTGTCGCGCAACACCATCAAGAAGTGGTTAAAGGAACCAAGCAGTGCGGTTCCGAAGTATCAACGAGCCAGCAAAGTTGTGGGCAAGCTCACACCTTTCGAACCCCGTTTATTGTTGTCACTTGAAGCAGATTCACGCCGCCCTAAGCGTGATCGCCGTACAGCTTTGATGTTGTTTGAGGAGATTCAGCGAGCGGGTTACACCGGTGGCTATACCATCCTGACTGACTTTGTGCGTAATTGGCGACAGCATTCCACTTCAGTTATCAGCAAATCTGCTTTTGTGCCGCTCAAGTTCGAGCTTGGTGAAGCTTTCCAGTTTGACTGGAGCGAGGAATGGTTGGTGATTGGCGGTATCCATCGCAAGATACTGGCAGCACACACCAAGCTTTGTGCAAGCCGTGCATTCCTGTTATCCGCCTATCCTACACAAAGCCACGAGATGTTGTTCGATGCTCACACCAGAGCTTTCACAGCCTTGGGTGGCGTTCCCAAGCGCGGCATCTACGACAACATGAAGACTGCCGTGGACAAGGTTTCCAAGGGTAATGGACGCGTTGTTAATTCGCGCTTCTTTGCTATGACGGCACACTATCTGTTTGACCCGGATTTCTGCAATGTGGCATCAGGTTGGGAGAAAGGCATTGTCGAGAAGAACGTTCAGGATGCCCGCCGGAGAATATGGATAGCTGCCAAGGAGCAACGCTTCGGCTCATTCGAGGAACTCAATGTCTGGCTTGAAGCACGTTGCCGTGTTCTGTGGTCAGAGATACATCACCCGGACTATGCCGGCATCACCGTTGCCGATGCACTTGAACAGGAGCAAATGTATTTGATGCCAATGCCAACGATGTTCGATGGCTATGTCGAAGTGTTGGTGCGAGTGTCGAGCACATGTCTTGTCACTGTGCAGCGTAACCGCTATTCCGTTCCCTGCCATCTGGCGAATCATCAAGTGGCCGTTCATCTTTATCCTGACCGGATCGAAATATCTTCAGAGAATGCAATTGTTGCCTGCCATACGCGCTTGCTTGAACGTGACCAAGTGAGTTACGACTGGCAGCACTACATTCCACTGATCCAGAGGAAACCAGGTGCATTACGCAATGGTGCGCCGTTTGCCGACATGCCGATTCCCTTTGCAAAGTTACAAACGGCATTGCGACGGCGAGAGCGGCAGCAGGGAGACAGAATCATGGCTAAAGTTCTTTCTGCCGTTCCTGTTCACGGATTGGAAGCTGTTCTGGTTGCGGTCGAGCTGGTGTTGGAATCTGAGGTACCTAGCGTCGAACATATCATGAACGTGCTGGCGCGTCTGAATCAGACCCCGTCCCCGGAGCGGGTGGAAACCAGCCTGAAGCTTGCGGAGGAACCGCTGGCAAATACCATGCGATATGACAGCTTGAATACGACGGAGGTGCCCAATGTCTGACATCATCACCCAACTCAAAGTACTCAAGTTGCACGGAATGGCGGACTGCTATGCCGAGTTAAAAAGCCAAGGTGCATCAGGCGCTACTGCTTCACTAGATTCATCCGAATGGCTACTTCGTCAGTTGCTGGAAGCTGAATCTAATGATCGTGGCATACGCTCCATCCGCTATCAGATCAACGCTGCAAAGTTCCCGATTCATCGTGACTTGCTTGGCTTTGACTTTACTCAGTCCAAAGTTGATGAACAGTTGATCCGTAGACTTGCGACCATGGAATTTACCGATGGCGCACAGAATCTTGTACTGGTTGGCGGGACGGGTACTTGAAAGACACACCTTGCAACTGCGCTTGGAATTTCGGGCATTCAGCATCATGGCAAAAGAGTACGCTTTTATTCCACCGTGGATCTGGTTAATACATTGGAACAGGAGAAGGCCGCTGGCAAACAAGGACGATTAGCCATTAGTTTGTTGCAGATGGACTTGGTTATTCTGGATGAACTAGGCTATTTGCCATTCTCGCAGACCGGGGGCGCATTGCTGTTTCATTTGCTCTCAAAACTCTACGAACGAACCAGTATCATCATCACAACCAATCTGACATTCTCGGAATGGAGTCGCGTATTCATAGATGCAAAATTGACCACAGCGTTACTGGATCGGCTTACCCATCATTGCCATATCATCGAAACCGGCAATGATTCATTTCGCTTCAAGCAAAGCAGTGAATCGGCAAAGGAGCGCATTAAGTCACGTGAGAAAGTAAAACGGGCGCCAGCAACAATTGAGGAAGAGCCGTTCTAAAAGAAAGATTGACCGTCATTTGGATGAGGGTCAAATATTGTTCAGTAAATTAAAAAGGAGATTGTTGCCAATTACAGTCTGGTCGACTTACCCACAGGAGCGTAGTAATCTACGCAACTTAACGCCTGGTCAGAATTCAACCGGTATAGCTGGTCAATATTAATTCGGCGCGGTCATACTATCCCCTCTCACTAAACACTAGCAATCCCCTTATTACACAATCAAAGGTCATTCCATGATAGTTCGCGACAGGCCGTCAGGGTTCAGGTTGTTCTTTATTTTTCGTGGCTCTGTATTGTCTCAAATTTGGGGAGCACTCTTAGTCAACATCATATTAGCTATTGTTGTTACTTTGAGTCACGGCGATATTTACAGTAAAAAAATAACGCTCACTGCGATTCCATTTACTCTTATTGGACTGCCCTTAGCCATTTTCCTAGGCTTCCGCAATAACGCTACTTATGATCGTTACTGCGAAGGTCGTAAATTGTGGGGTGAGATAGTATTGCAAAGTAGAAATTTTTCTCGCCAATGCTTGAGTCTGATTGAGAATTTCAATCCCATTAGGGCTGATCACAGACTTGAAGATGTTCGCGTCAGAATGATCTACCGCGCAATCGCATTTTCTCATGCACTTCGCCACCTATTGCGTGATACAGATGCCAGAAGCGATCTTAAATCGCTCCTCGCTCCAAGCGAATGGCAGCAAAGCGCACAAGTTACGAATATTCCTGATTTTCTGATGCATCAGATGGGTAGCGACCTACGGTTGTGTCTGAGTGAAAAATGGATTGATGCTTGTCTTGCGGCTTCGGTAGATTCGACTATGTCTTCAATGACTGCAGCCGCGGCGGCTTGTGAAAGAATTAAAAGCACTCCAATTCCTTTTTCATACACTCTGATGCTACACCGCACTGCATATCTTTATTGTTTTTTGTTGCCATTCGGTTTGGTCGATACAATCGGTTTCATGACTCCGTTTGTGGTGGGCATTGTTGCGTACACTTTTTTCGGGCTCGATGCTCTTGGTGATGAAATTGAAGAGCCTTTTGGTATAGCACCCAATGATTTAGCTTTGAATGCAATTTGCCGCTCGATTGAAATAAATCTTCGCGAGTCAGTTGGTGAAGATCATGGGTTAGTACCACTGGCACCGATAGATTACTGTTTAATGTAAAAGGTCAGGCAATACAATCAGTTCATTCTATAAAAAATTTAAAGTATTTTGCTCTGCGATTCATTGGTAGTTGAATTAAGATTGACCTAGGGAAGGATTATGCAATTGCTTCCGCAAGTCAGATCGACTCTCACGAAGATACATTTGATCTTCATTTCAGTAAAACAGCACCATGAAAAATTACTTCGCCAAGCAATTTCAACCCCTCACGGAAGTGAAGGTGCATGTATTCAAGTCGATGCAGGAGCGTGACTCATGGGTGATGGAAAATTATGATGCTTTGGGTGCCAGGCAATGTTCTGCGGCAGAAGCAAAGCAACTCGCAACGCCCGAAAACTTTATCGCGCACTGATGTTACGATGACAAATTGAATGGCTGCAACTTTTCAGGTTGAGACACTCATTTCGTTGAAAGCCGAAGCGTCACTATCGGCCAGTAAGGTGAGTTCGTATGGGTCGGCTTTGTGGCAAGCAGTTTAGCAATATTAAATACTACTCCGTGCCTGAACCGGAATTTCAACTTGATCTTCCGTTTGATTAATTGCAACATACGTCGATGACATTTTCCTGCACATTCATTAGTCCGCACGTGAGGTTTTGTTGAATATTGCAGATCAAATTGCTTTTGAATACTCCTCGAGAACTACGGAGTCAAAAGTCGACTGGTACTCTCCGTCGGTGGCGAGTTATGACAACGGCCGCCCCGACTACCCGAGTGTTATCATTTCAGAAGTAATTTCAAGAACGGCAATGAACGCTTCTTCGAAACTTCTGGAGATCGGGAGCGGACCAGGCACAGCAACAAATAGCTTTGCGGAACTATTGAGCTTTCCATAAATCATGACACTACCAAAGCGTAGCCTGCATCCAACAAGCGGCGATGATCGAGGGGCGTTTCTGCGCACTCTTGAGCTTGTTTCGTGCGGTGGTGTGCAATTCGCCCAGAGTCGCCGGACAGTAA
>CAIRAO010000455.1 GCA_903876625.1 uncultured Gallionellaceae bacterium
ATTCTACTGTTGCTGGACCTACAGGTTCCATTGGACCTCAAGGTCCAATAGGTAATACCGGACCACAAGGGCCTCAAGGAACTGCCTCTACTGTTGCCGGTCCTGCTGGTTCTGCAGGACCCGTCGGACCGCAGGGTACTCCGGGTGCAGATTCTACTGTTGCTGGACCTACGGGTTCCACTGGATCTCAAGGTCCAATAGGTAATATCGGACCACAAGGGCCTCAAGGAACTGCCTCTACTGTTGCCGGTCCTGCTGGTTCTGCAGGACCCGTCGGACCGCAAGGTACTCCCGGTGCAGATTCCCTTGTTCCCGGACCTCAAGGGGTCCAAGGAATTGCAGGTACAGTTGGTGCTACGGGAGCACAAGGTGCAACAGGTGCTCAAGGTATTCAAGGAGTTACCGGCTTGACAGGCGCAATTGGTTCTATCGGACCGATTGGCTTCACCGGTGCAACAGGTTTGACTGGACCGGTAGGTCCAAGGGGGCCGATTGGCTTGAGTAGTGCATCAGTACTTTATCCGGTGACAACATCTCTTGTGACCGCGAAGCAAGATTTTCAACCATTAGTTAATTTGGCAACGCCGACAACGCCCATTACAGCGACATCAATAGGTTTCGACCTTAAATGGATGCCTGCCAAACAGGTGGCGGCATTGACTGTGCAGAGCTATGAAAGCCAAAGTAGAAAAAAATCCGTGTCGAGTAAATACAACACTTGGCATGGATCGAGTCAAGCAAAAGCAGATATCAATGAATTGACCAGGGAAGAGCCGTCGTATGTCCGCCTCAATATCGTTGGCAAGCCTTTGGATGGCAGCAAATTTGCAAAGCTGAAGATAGGCATGAACATTAAACAAGTTGAGGAGTTGATAGGTACTCCGGATTGGACTTGGCAACAATATACCGGCAAAGAATCTACACCCTACTATACCGGCACAGATCCCTGGCTTGTCCAGTACACTTATAAAAGTGAAGGCATGCTGACTTTCAACTTAAGCCAGGAAAAAGTTTTGATTCGTATGCTGGTCAACCGAGCTGGCTAAAAAGGAATATCATCATCGAAGTTATCGAAGTTACCCTTGCCAGCCGGGGCCGGAGCCGCAGGTTTGGCTACTGGTGCATTGCGCGCGGGAGTAGCGGATGACGGCTGATTTTCTACGACCTCAAAACTTCCTGCTCCTCCTGATTTACTTCCTAGCATTTTCATTTCGTTGGCCACAATCTTGGTGGTGTAGCGGTCTTTGCCCTCTTTGTCTTGCCACTTTTCAGTGGTGATTCTGCCCTCGACATAAACCTGCGAACCCTTCTTCAGATATTCGCCGACAATTTCTGCCAACCGTTTGAAAAATACAACGTTATGCCACTCGGTTTTTTCCTGCTTTTCACCGCTTTTGTCTTTCCATGTTTCGGAAGTTGCCAACGTCACATTAGCAACAGCCTCACCGCTGGGCATATATCTTACCTCCGGGTCTTTACCGAGGTGTCCTATCAAAATTACTTTATTTACCGACATTTCATGCTCCCATAAAAAATTATACGTTTTTTGCGTCAGTCACTTTCCCAAATTGTGAGAAGTGGTGTGTAGCATTCAACTATTCAAACGCCAGCATCTTTTCAACTGCGTCTTCATCAAAACCGCTTGTGTCCACTTTGATACATGCGATTTGCTCCTTGGCCACGACCAGCACTTCTCTCACACCGCGTAATTGTGCCAGAGACTGCTGTAAATTGCGTGCCGCATTCTCATTCAATTCCGGTAAATGATACATCTTTGTCGATAAGGGGAGCGGCGGTCGCATTGTCGAAGCCACCGCCAGCCAAAGCAGCAACATACACACTGCAAAAATAAATACCGAATTACCGCCATAAAACTGCATCAGCAACCCGCCCATCGCGGAACCAAAAAACGCGCCTAAAAATTGCACACTGCTAAACACCCCCATCGCCGTACCCTTCGCGTCAAGTGGCGCAATTTTGCTGACGATGGAAGGCTGCGTTGCCTCCAGTACGTTGAAGGCAGTAAAAAATAGCAAAAGCGAAATTGCTACACCCCACACGCTACCTTGCAAAAAAATCAACGCCATCTGCGCGATGGCAGCCAAAGCAATGGCTAACATGAAAACTTGCTTCAGCTTGGCCTTCTTTTCAGCAATAATAATGGGCGGCACCATAAGGAAAAAGGCAATCAACATCACAGGTAAATAAACTTGCCACTGGTGCCGAGCATCCAATCCATCGGCACGCAAAATAAAGGGCACTTGCATAAAGACTGACATCAAAATCGCGTGCAAAGTGAACACGCCAAAGTCCATACGCAACAAATCTTTATTGTGCAGTACCTCGGCAAGTTTGCTGGTATTGGCTTCTGTGTCTGAATGAAAACTCGTGAT
Organism: uncultured Gallionellaceae bacterium; assembly: GCA_903876625.1. Classification (GTDB taxonomy): domain Bacteria; phylum Pseudomonadota; class Gammaproteobacteria; order Burkholderiales; family Gallionellaceae; genus PALSA-1006. Next base: position 2,394 of record CAIRAO010000455.1, read on the forward strand.
TGCAGGTTTCGGAATGAACCACAACACAACGCCGATACATGCAAAAGCCAATATGCCAATGAGTTCAAAAATGCCGGACATGCCGATGTAGTGATACAACAAAGGCGACAACACCATCGAGATCGAAAAGGTAATGCCAATGGTTATGCCGATCATCGCCATCGCTTTGGTGCGATGTTCTTCGCGTGTTAGATCGGCTGTCAGCGCCATCACTGCCGCGTTGATCGCCCCGGCACCCTGAATGACTCGTCCAGCGATAATCCAATAAATATCATCAGCAGAGGCGGCAATAAAACTACCCGCCGCAAACAATAACAAACCAGCCACGATTACAGGTTTCCGCCCATAGCGATCAGATAACCAACCCGCTGGAATCTGTAAAATAGCCTGCGTCAATCCATACGCGCCAAGCGCGATCCCAATCAGAAAATGGCTCTTGCCACCCGGCAATGTCTCTGCAAACAGTGCAAAAATCGGCAGAATAATGAACAGCCCCAGCATACGCAGGCCATACACGCCAGCCAAGCCAATACTGGCGCGGCGTTCGAAGGGGGTCATAGCGGAAGAGACAGCTGACATAAAACAATCATAATGAAAATTCGTAAGTAGCGTATATTAACAGGTCGGCTCTCAGACTGACAGACTGAGTTCTTTTAGACACTCATCTATGGTTAGTGAAAGTGCTGATTTTGGCGTATATTGTCCAGTCGTTTTTCAGACTCTCGTCCCTACATGGATTACATCAAAATTCGCGGTGCCCGCACCCACAACTTAAAGAACATCAGCCTTGATCTGCCACGCAATCAGTTGGTGGTGATAACCGGGTTATCCGGTTCTGGCAAGTCCTCACTCGCCTTTGACACCTTGTATGCAGAGGGTCAGCGGCGATATGTTGAATCGCTTTCGGCTTATGCCCGACAGTTTTTGCAGTTGATGGAAAAACCCGATGTCGATTTGATCGAGGGTCTTTCGCCTGCTATCGCCATCGAACAAAAGGCCACTTCACATAACCCTCGTTCAACTGTGGGTACAGTTACCGAGATTCACGATTATTTGCGACTGTTATTTGCACGTGCGGGTGACCCTTATTGTCCGCAGCATGATTTGGTGTTGCAGGCGCAGTCGGTCGGGCAAATGGTGGATCATGTGCTGGCTTTGCCTGAAGGCACCAAGGTGATGATTCTTTCTCCGCTGATTGTCGAGCGCAAAGGTGAGCAACTCGATCTCTTCGACGAGTTGCGTGCACAAGGCTTCGTACGATTGCGCGTGAACGGCAAGATTTGCGAGATGGACAACCTGCCCAAACTGGAGAAGAACAAAAAGCACTCCATTGAAATCGTGGTGGATAGATTGAAAGTGGCCGCTGACATCAAGCAGCGTTTGGCGGAGTCGTTTGAAACCGCGTTGCGCCATGCTGATGGTCGCGCGCTGGCAGTAGAAATGGATTCAGGTAAAGAACATGTATTCTCGGCCAAGTTTGCCTGCCCCATTTGTAATTATTCACTGCAAGAACTTGAGCCCCGTTTATTTTCTTTTAACAGCCCAATGGGTGCCTGCCCGAAATGCGACGGTCTGGGAAACATCACTTTTTTTGATCCGCATCGCATCGTAGCTTTCCCGAACCTTTCGTTGAGCGGTGGTGCCATCAAGGGTTGGGATCGACGCAATCAGTTTTATTATCAGATGCTGGACGGTCTGGCTAAACATTACGATTTCGATCTTGAGCAATCTTTTGAAACGCTACCTGAGAAAATTCAAAAAGTTATTTTGTATGGTAGTGGTCGAGTGGAGATCCCTTTTCAATATCTGAACGAGCGCGGGAAGAAGATGACGCGTGAACATGCCTTTGAAGGCATCGTTAACAATTTTGAACGACGCTACAATGAAACCGATTCTTCCGCTGTGCGTGAAGAACTGGCAAAATATCTCAACGGCTGTATATGCCCGGAATGTAAAGGTACACGCCTGCGTGAGGAGGCCCGCCATGTTCGCGTAGCCGACCAAGCCATCTATCAACTCAGCGCCTTGCCGTTGAAGCAGGCGCTGACTTTTTTCCAAAACGTAAAACTGCCCGGCAACAAACAAACCATTGCCGAGAAGATCGTGCATGAGATCGCCAGCCGCCTCACTTTCCTCAACAACGTGGGTCTTGATTATCTGTCGCTGGATCGCTCTGCTGAAACTTTGTCAGGTGGAGAGTCGCAGCGTATTCGTCTGGCCTCGCAGATTGGTTCCGGCCTGACAGGTGTCATGTACGTTCTGGATGAGCCCTCAATCGGGTTGCATCAGCGTGACAATGATCGACTGCTTAATACCCTTAAACGCCTGCGAGATATGGGTAATAGCGTAATCGTGGTTGAGCATGACGAAGATGCCATTCTTACTGCAGACTATGTGGTGGATATGGGGCCGGGCGCGGGAGAACATGGAGGCATTGTCGTGGCGCAAGGTACGCCACAAGAAGTGATTGCCAACCCGCAATCGCTTACCGGCGATTATCTTTCGGGGCGACTCAGCATCAAGATGCCCACAAAATATCTAAAGCCCGATGCGGATCGTCATCTACGCATTATCGGTGCCTGCGGTAACAATCTCAAAGAGGTGACGCTTGATTTGCCTATTGGCTTGCTTACTTGCATTGCCGGGGTTTCCGGCTCGGGCAAGTCCACACTGATCAATGACACCCTTTACAACGCTGTAGCAAGGCATCTTTACGGCAGCAATGCTGAGCCTGCTCCCTACAAAGCCATTGAGGGGCTGGAATTTTTTGACAAGGTGATCAGCGTTGATCAGTCCCCTATCGGACGCACGCCGCGTTCCAACCCAGCAACTTACACCGGACTGTTTACGCCAATCCGTGATTTATTTTCCGGAGTACCCACTTCACGCGAACGCGGCTATGGCCCTGGACGTTTTTCTTTTAACGTAAAAGGTGGACGCTGCGAGTCCTGTCAGGGTGATGGTGTCATCAAAGTGGAAATGCACTTTTTACCCGATGTGTATGTGCCATGCGATGTGTGCCACGGACACCGCTACAATCGCGAAACGCTGGAGGTGCAATACAAGGGCAAGAATATTCATCAAGTTCTCGGTTTGACAGTCGAGCATGCGTATGAATTTTTCAAAGCTGTGCCCATCATTGCACGCAAATTAAAAACTCTACTTGACGTAGGCTTGGGTTACATCACCCTCGGGCAAAGTGCGACGACACTTTCCGGGGGCGAAGCACAACGCGTAAAGTTGTCTCTAGAGCTATCAAAACGTGACACTGGCCGGACTCTCTACATTCTGGATGAACCGACAACAGGTTTGCACTTCCATGATATCGCAATGCTACTCAAGGTAATTCATACCCTGCGCGATCAGGGCAACACAGTTGTCGTAATTGAACACAATTTGGATGTGATCAAAACTGCAGACTGGGTCATTGATCTGGGGCCGGAAGGAGGAGATGGCGGCGGACGCATCGTGGCTCAAGGGTCGCCCAGAGATATTGTAAAAAATAAGGAGAGCGTAACTGGCCCTTATCTTAAGAAATTAATCACCAGCTAAAAAAGGTTTCATATTCTAGCAGCAATGCAACATTTCTGAAATATTGCGCAATCCAGATTCCTCACCAAATTCTGCCATAATTAAACCCAGATTTTCCATTAGGCCGAAAATCCGTCATGCCGGCGAAGGCCGGTATCCAGATGATTAATAATTTCCCACGCAAGTGGGGCAAAGCCATTGCTTTGTCCGCTTTGCGGAAAGTTTTATTACTGGATTCCGGCCTTCGCCGG
>CAIRAO010000456.1 GCA_903876625.1 uncultured Gallionellaceae bacterium
AGGGTCAAACCGGATACGCGAATAATCAATTCGTTGCCAGACTGTCTGAGACACCCAAGTTTATGAATGTTGAAAAATTGCCGGCTGAAAACGACAACGGTGCCGGCAACAGAAATAAATCATCTATCTTGCCTCCGCAAAACGGGTGTCAGGTGAAGTAGTTCAAAAATTGTTAAGGGTGTTGCCAAGCAAGATAGACAGCGCCGCCAGCACAAGCAAAAGTAACAATAGATAGCACGAGCGTTTGTAACCATACCGCCCATTTTTCAGAAATCGGAATATTGGCGACAAGAGGAACTAATCCTAAGGCAAGAAGAGAATACCAAGGCTGGCGGGTGCTGACGAATGCGAGGCAGCCGACTAGGCCCGCAATCAGAGAAAGTGGTAGTGTAAAGCTGTATCCGCATGAAAGCCGGCTGTTGGTTACGGCTTGAATAATCAGATAGGCGGCCGAAGCTGAACCTAGCGCAAGTCCGAATTTTCCAAGTACAGCGGAAGCACATATTAGTGCCGCCATCCCTGTGCCGATCCCGAGCGCTAATCCCGCACTGCCTGCTGCGACAGGCTTATTTTGCAGACCATCAAACCAGAATATCATCCAGCCAACATAAGCTGCGCATCCCGCACCCCAAATTAGTTCATCGGCGATGCTTTGTTTTTGCAACAAATGCCAAGTTACCCATACTGCAGTTCCTGCTGCCAATAGAGCAAGAATTGGGCGCCAATATGACCACGTGAGCAACGTGAGCGGGATTGCAATAGCGCTTGCCGAAATCCCGAGCCAGATGATTTTTCGATTAGCAGTGAGCGGTTCGAAATCAAAGTCGCTGGCTAAATAGACTGTCACGGCAAAACCGGCAATGATGGCAAGACCACTCAAACGTAAACGTTGAAATAGCTCGGCAATGATCAGTGCCGCAATAAAAGGCAAAACACCAGCCTGAATAGCAGTGTGGTTGAGTAATTCGTGCAACTTTTTCTCCTGAACGTGTTCTAAAAGCGGCGGCAGTGTATCACCCCGAACGCAGGCTTGAAACTACGCAAGATGTCCCAATCTGGGTAGCCGTGGTGGTGCATGATAAAATTTAGCCAGTGAATATTTACGGAGATTAACTAATGAAGCGAATTTTTCTGTTTATTCTGACCAATGTTGCGGTCTTGTTCGTCATTAATATTACCCTGCGTTTACTGGGGGTTGATCGCTGGCTCGATCATAATGGCGGAATAAATTTCAGCGCACTTTTGGTACTCTCAGCCGTGATTGGATTTTCCGGTTCGATCATTTCACTGTTAATGTCCAAATGGATGGCTAAGCAATCTGTTGGTGCGCAGGTGATCACCAATCCGTTTGATCCGACCGAACGCTGGCTGGTCGAAACGGTGAGCCGACAAGCACAAGCAGCCGGAATCGGGATGCCTGAAGTGGCGATCTATGATGCGCCGGATGTCAATGCTTTCGCAACGGGCTGGAACCGCAACGAAGCGCTGGTGGCTGTGAGCACGGGTTTGCTCAATAACATGAGTAAAGACGAAATCGAAGCGGTACTGGGACATGAAATCACCCACGTTGCAAATGGTGACATGGTCACGCTGGCTTTAATACAAGGTGTGGTCAATACCTTTGTGGTGTTTTTCTCCAAGTTGTTCGGTTTGTTCGTTGATCGTGCATTGCTTAAAAATGATGAACGCAATGGCCCGGGTATAGGTGCATTTGTGGCAGAGATTGCGGCCCAATTAGTATTGGGCGTATTGGCCAGCATCGTTGTGATGAGGTTTTCACGGCAACGTGAATTCCGCGCTGATGCGGGAGGAGCAAACTTGGCAGGGCGACAAAAAATGATCAATGCACTTGAGCGATTGAAAGTGAACCATGAGCAAGCTGTGATGCCTCAAAACATGGCAGCAATGGCTATTTCAAGTGTAGGCGGATTCTCTAAACTGTTTATGACGCATCCGCCATTGGAAGAACGAATTGAAGCCTTGCGCGCGGGGTATTAAGCTTCAATTGTAATTCCTTTGCTGACATTTTCACCGTCATTGGCGCGCAATCTCCAGAAAGACAATGATGAAATGAATGTCAATGCGCCCAATGTCAGAAAAGCATAATGCAGTGCGTGAGTGACAGCGGCTTGATCTGTTTGTGGAAGATCACCCAGAAACCATGCGGCGACAAGCGTTCCGCACGCCAGACCGAAGCTCATCGACATTTGCTGGAAGGAGCTGGTGAGGGTGCTGGCCATGCTTGAGTCAGTATCATTCACGTCTGCATAGGCCATCGAGTTCATACTTGAAAATTGCAGCGAATTGAAAAATCCCTGAGCCAGACCAAGAAGAACGATCAAGATGATCGGGGTCTCGGCACTAACGAAGGAAAACATGCTTATTGTCGTTCCGATGAGCAAGGTATTTATGACCAGAATCTTTTTATAGCCGAAACGACGAAGTAAGCGAACTGAGATTACTTTCATGCCCATTGCAGCTGCGGCAGCGGGCATCATGAGCATTCCCGACTGCCATGCGGGCAAACCAAGACCAAGCTGATATAACAACGGTAGCAGAAATGGCAGGCCACCCAAGCCCAGCCGCGTGATAAAACCGCCGACAACCGAGACGCGGAAAGTACGTATACGAAAAAGCGAGAGTCGCAGAAGCGGAAAGCTTGTTCTCTGCGCATGCCAAACGTAGGCGGCAAGCAATCCAATTGAAATAAACAACAGGGTGAATGCCGGAATCAAGTCAACATGATGCTCGCCAAAAATTTCCAGCAACCAGGAAAGCAAAGCGGTGCCAGTCCCAAACAACATCAGTCCAATTACATCCAGTGGCCGTTTTTGTTCACCGTGATAATCCGGCATATGCAGGTGGATTAACAGCAGCGCGATTAATCCAACCGGAATGTTGATAAAGAAAATGACGCGCCAGGATACCCAGTGCACGATCAGCCCGCCAATCGTCGGTCCTAGCAGAGGTCCGATCAAAGCGGGAATGATGACGAAATTCATTGCCATCAATAATTCAGCTTTCAGAAAAGTCCGGATAATGGTCAACCGGCCAACCGGCATCATCATTGCCGCGCCCATTCCCTGCAAGATGCGCGCAGCAACAAGCATGGGCACATTAAGTGATAAACCACAGAGTAAAGAAGATAAAGTGAATACGATCACTGCAGTGCCGAAAACGCGGCGCGTGCCGAAGCGATCTGCCATCCAGCCACTAATCGGGATACAAACAGCAAGGCTTAAGATGTAACTGGCGACAACGGCTTTTAAACTCAATGGAGCAACGTTGAAACTCGCTGCCATGGAGGGTACCGCTGTATTGATGATGGTAGAGTCAAGTTGTTCCATGAATAACGTAGTTGCTACTACCCATGGAAGATAACGTTTGACTGTTGAGGTTTCCATCAGGTTATCTGCGTGATTCCATGTTCCCGCTAATCTTCTTCATCTTTGAATTTTTCTCTCGGCGGGTTGCCATCGTACACCAGGTTTTGACGACGAGAGAGATAGAAATCCCGTATAAATGCGTAGCGATCATTCATGTCATCGAGTACTTTTTCCTGCTCCAAAAGTCCGGCCCGCTGGTTAATTTTACCGGTAACATAGGCAACGTCCCGAGTCGGGATGTCGCGCGTATTGATGATAACATCGGTTAGGCTGTCACCATATAAGCCAACGCCATCGCGAACTGTGCTTGGTCCAAAGAATGGCAACATCAAATAGGGGCCGCTACCGATGCCCCAATAACCCAGCGTTTGACCGAAATCCTCATTATGTTTTTCCAGACGATCAGCGACGTTTATAAAACCTAATAATCCGATCGTACTGTTGACAAGAACCCTGATCCCATCAGAAGCACCCTGCCTGAATTTAAACTGGAGAAGATCATTTACGGTGACGCCGATGTCATCCAAATTAGAGAAAAAATTGTTTAACATGATCCTTGCCGTTTTCGGCAGGATGGTGTTGTAGCCTTGGGCAACTGGTTTGAGAATATTCTTGTCGAGTGATTCGTTGAATTTGAATATTTTCCGGTTATAAGCTTCGAAAGGATCTTTGGGATTGGCATTAGGAACCGATGCGCATCCTGAAACCAGAACCGTGGCGAAAAAAATAACGAGGAATCTCATTCTTCTATTGAGCTTTCCATAAATCATGACACTACCAAAGCGTAGCCTGCATCCAACAAGCGGCGATGATCGAGGGGCGTTTCTGCGCACTCTTGAGCTTGTTTCGTGCGGTGGTGTGCAATTCGCCCAGATTCGCCGGACAGTAA
>CAIRAO010000457.1 GCA_903876625.1 uncultured Gallionellaceae bacterium
ATAATCTTTCCATCATCGACAACAATACCAATTCTTGCAGAGTCATTGTCTTCAAAGAAGCAAGTCACAATTCGCAACCCTGTTTGTCCAACCAATGGGGTAATTGATTTTATAGATACCCTGGACTCTGTAGTTATTTCTTGTGCCTGTGTATCAGTCTGAAAACCCAAGGTGGCAGTACCAACGATAGTTGCACTTTTCTTCAGAAAATCTCGACGGTTTTGATCCATTTATTCTCCTCAGGGTTATTAGATTTCCCGGTTGCTTAAGCTAACCTTTGAGTTGCTCTTTGAGTGCAGCAGTGTCTAATTCTTTTTCCCATTTTGAAACGACTATTGTGGCTACACCATTACCAACAAAATTGGTGAGTGCACGCGCTTCGGACATGAAACGGTCTACACCAAGAATAAGCGCGAGGCCGGCTACCGGAATCGAAGGGACGACTGCCAGCGTTGCCGCTAATGTAATGAATCCAGCACCGGTAACTCCGGAAGCACCTTTCGATGTAAGCATGGCAACACCGAGTATGGTCAATTGTTGAGTCAGAGTCAGTTCGATATTAAGTGCTTGGGCCACAAAAAGTGCCGCCATGGTGAGATAAATATTAGTGCCATCAAGATTAAACGAATAACCGGATGGAACGACAAGACCGACCACCGATTTCGAGCAACCAAGGCGTTCCAGTTTGTTCATCAGAGGAACCAACGCTGATTCTGAGGAGGAGGTGCCAAGAACAGTCAGCAGTTCTTCTTTGATGTACAAAATGAAACGGAAAATATTGAACCCAACCAAAGCTGCGATGAGACCAAGAACGATGATGACGAACAGGATGCAAGTCAGGTAGAAACTGCCCATCAGAGCAGCCAGAGGTTTTAGCGCACCAATGCCATACTTACCAATGGTGAATGCCATAGCGCCACCTGCACCCAAAGGCGCCAGTTTCATGATGGTGTTCATCATGGCGAAAAAGATGTGCGAGCATTCTTCGATAAAGTGGTGAACTTGTTGTCCTGCTTTTCCTAAATGGAGAATAGAGTAACCAAAAAGAATCGCGACCAGCAAGACTTGCAGAAGATCTCCTGAACCAGTGAAAGCGTCAGTGAATGTTTTGGGAATAATGTGCAGAACAAAATCTACCGTACTCTGCTCCGAGGCAGCCTTGGCGTAATTGGCTACCGCTTTGGCGTCCAATGTTTTGGGATCAACATTAAAACCGTCCCCGGGTCGGAGGAAGTTCATCACAGTCAATCCGATGATCAAAGCCATCGACGAAACCACTTCAAAATAGATCAGAGCCTTGCCGCCTACCCGACCCACTTTTTTCATGTCACCTGCGCCACAAATACCGAGTACAACTGTACAAAAAATGACAGGACTGATCAGCATCTTGACCAAGCCGATAAAGCCGTCTCCTAGCGGTTTGAGAGACACTGCTGTGGTTGGATCCAGATATCCCAGTGTGCCACCGGCAAGAATGGCCAGCAATACCCAAAAATACAAATGCCCTGTGAGTCTTTTCATTATTTGTTCTCCCTGATTTGATTTTTTGGTTTTTGTTTTAAC
>CAIRAO010000458.1 GCA_903876625.1 uncultured Gallionellaceae bacterium
TAGATAATGACGAAAAAGATCAGTTTGTGGTTTCTCTAATCCAACTTTTAATTAATACAGCAGAATCTCTTGGTCCCAAGATTCTTGTCGCTGCTATTCTTTATTTATAAAGGATGCTCTCCGTTAAGTTAGTAATTCATTGACGATAAAGGTTAGATTGTCGACAGTTTGTTGTAGTCATCTAGTGGCTCTGCTGTGAAATCTTATCCAGCAACATCTCTGGATGATAGGTTCAACATAGATGGAATCAATGGCCGCTCCACAGCAGAGAGCGGTCATGAAATCGCGATAACATATGGGTTTGCGAAAGGCGGCCACCGGCCAAAACCGGAATCTCGCACTGAAAGAATTTCTGTCATTCAGTTGAGTAAAAAACTGTAAATACTTCCAAAAGTGAAACTGCCAGCTTTTAAAATGGAGTGATATGATTCATGGCTATTGGAAATTCGGCAAAATTGAAACACTAAATGGTTCTATGGAGGTATGCAATGTTAAATAACACAAATTTACTGAAGCAGTGCGGTGAAATATTAGTGTGCGCCTTGGTGGCGGGAATACTGATCGCTGGGTGTGGAGGAGGTAGCGCGAGCTCAGGCTCAAGTGGATTTTCACAGTCCTATACTACTTCAGTTGGTGCAGGTGACGTTCTACAATTCAGTGTGAACACAACTAACAAGACTTATAGTTTTAATGTAATAGAAACCAGTTATGGCGCAGGTGCAGTTGCCTCCGGCATACCCGCTGCGTCTGCCGTTTCTAACACAGAGACGAGTACTGGGACACTTACAGGTCCCAATGCCGTGGGAAGTTATAATTTGTCTGCCTCAGCTGATGGATTTATTGCTGGTGGTGAGGTATTCCCGATACAAAACTCATTCTTTGTAGGTCATGTCATCATTTCATCAATTGCTGGACATACAAGAAAGATACCCATTTTTGGCGTAGCCAACCCTGTGACGACATTTGCAAGTTTGGCAGGAACTTACAACTATCAAGGATATGGCTGTGCAGGAAGATCTGGAGGTTATGCGTTTGGAAATATAGCTTGTAGCCCACATACCGGAACCATATCAATCACTTCATCTGGCACATTCACTACATGTAAGGATGGAAATTTAGCGGCTTCAACGCCGGTCTGTACGCTTCCAGTTGTCGGAACTTCTACTGCCTCAACAAATGGTGATCTTGTAGCGACAGCAACATCGGGCGTGTACGATTTCAAAACAAATGATGGCCACCATAGAGGATGGCTATTTGCATTTACAGCAGGAGGGCAAAATGTTGCAGTTATTGACCACGACGATGATTTCACTCCTGCATTTGGTCATTCAATCGCTATTTCTCAAACTAACTTAACTTCTGGCCAAATCGACGGACATTATTTTATTAAAAATAATGTTGGAGAAAGGCATCTAATGGCAATATCAGGAGTTTCCTTTACCGATACACCCGATACAGGTTCTGGCACAGTTCCATCAGCGCAAGTGACAGGAACTTTGCAATACAACAATCCATGGACAGGTTTAGTTACTTACCAATTTAATGCTAGGCCAGCCTCTGGAGTTGCCGATATAGCCACCATAGGTGCATTTACTTATACAAGCAGTACTATCCCGTTTTTTTATGGTGTCGGCTTAAAGTACTAAACAACAGGTAAAAAATATTAAATATCCGCCTGTACTGAATATAGTCCGGCGGTTTTATTTTAAAAGTTATAGCTGAAGTTGAAAAGATAGGCCGGCCACAAACGGAAATTAGCTAATGCAGTAAAGTATGGAATTGCATTCAATATATCGCAAATATTTTGATAAGCAGAGTAGCGTAGGAGATTAATCCATGGATCGTAAACAACATTGGGAACAGGTTTACTCTACAAAACCATCAGACTCGGTAAGCTGGTTTCAGGAACATGCCGATCAATCTCTACGGCTAATCCACAAAACGGGACTTGGCAAAGAAGCAGCCATTCTTGATGTTGGCGGTGGAGCATCTATTTTGGTGGATGAACTTGTTGTAGAAGGTTATTCCGATTTGACCATACTTGATCTGTCATCAGCCGCACTTACTGTGGCCAAGCAACGCTTGGGGAAGCAATCTGATGCAATTCATTGGATGGAAGGTGACATTACCTGTGTAGATTTCCCTATACATCGATTTGATATATGGCATGACAGGGCAGTATTTCATTTTTTAACGAGTGAGACTGATCGTCAGGCTTATGTTGACCGGGTAATGCGAGCTGTTCGTCCTGGCGGGCATGTGATCATCGCTACATTTGGTGAAGATGGACCTGAAAAGTGCAGTGGACTGCCAGTGATGCGATACAAGCCTGAATCCCTACATGCGGAGTTCGGAGAAGCCTTCTTGTTAGTTGAACATGAGAAGGAGGCGCACCACACTCCGTCTGGAGCAGTTCAGCAGTTTGTGTATTGCTACTGCCGCAAGACAAATTGTTAACGTGTTGCATGATCGCTTAAGAACTTAATCTGGCGAAATTAAGGAAAACGTAGAATGGATAAAACCACCATTTTGACGTACATAAGTGCTATTGAATTTCGTAAATTGAATGACTCTTATCGGGAGGCTAATTTAGTGTATCCAAGGGCAGAAATGGGTTAGGAAGGTGAGTTCGCAAAAATGGATGCAGACTTTCTGATAAACAAATTTGCGGAAAATTCTAGGGTCGGCTCCTGTTTCAAGAACAGACTTACACAGGTTAGAATCCGGTGATGGCGAAACCGGCCATAAAAAGCCAGTGGCGAATGGCTGCTTTATGGCGGGCTATTTGATACCGTGAAGTTCGGGATCGTGCTTAATGCGGTTCGCCATGAAATGTGAGTCGCGATCTTCATCGAATTCGCTCATATGATTAGCGCATCTTCCTATTTCAAAAAGGGTATCATACCCTCACCATGACGGTTTCAATCTACAACAGCATCATAATGATATTACCATGTGGAAATTACTTCTCGTCTTGACTTGTTTCGCTACTCTGATGGGTTGCCAAAAGTCTCCATCGCATAGCGCTCAGCCACTACAAAAAATTACATTTGCTTATACCTATCAGCCACAAAGCACGCTTGTTCATGTCGCAGTGGCAAAAGGATATTTTACTGAGGAAGGACTTGACGTGCAGTCGCTGATGTTTAGCTTTGGCAAAGCATCCCTGCAATCGCTCATAGACCACAAGTCAGATTTTGCAACTGTCGCAGAAACTCCCATCATGTTCAATGTCCTTAGGGGAGAAAAAATATTTGTGATCGCCAATATAGAGGCGACTTCAATGAATAACGCCATTGTGGCTAGAAAAGACGCGGGCATCACAAAGGCTGGCGACTTGAAAGGTAAACGGATCGGGTTTACGCCCGGCACCACATCCGATTTTTTTCTGGATTCGTTACTCACTGCAAGCGGCCTTACTCGAAAAGACATCCGGCCTGTTGGACTGAAACCCGAAGAAATGCAGGAGGCCATCATGTCAAAGCAGGTTGATGCAGTCTGTACTTGGAACTTTCAACTGACACAAATTAGCCATCAGCTTGGAGCTAACGGTGCGATAATTTACGACAGGGAGGTCTATACAGAAACCTACAACGTAGCCGCGCAGCAAAGTTTCGTCCAGAGTAATCCTGAAACGGTAAAACACCTTCTCCGAGCCTTAATCAAAGCAGAGGACTTCGTTAAAAAGAACCCTGACGTTGCTCAGGCCATCATGGCCGCAGCTACGAAAGTTGACAAGGGCACAATACACGAAGTGTGGAATGCCTTTACTAATCATGTACAACTAAGTCAGACGCTCTTGATTACTCTCGAAGATGAAACTAGATGGGCGATGGAAAACAAGCTGACTGACCAGACTGTCGTGCCAGATTATAAGAGTTTTATTTACACAGACAGCCTTAAGGCAGTCAAACCGGAAGTCGTGACTATCAAGTAATTTCCATCATGCGCATACGAACTCAACTGAGTGTATTTGCAACAGTTACCTCAACAACACTTGTCTTGCTGGTTCCATTACTTATATGGTCAGTTATCGATTTCAATGACGCAAAGAATGACTACCTACTTGCAAACGCAATCAAGGTTAACTTTTTCGAGCGCTCTGCTATAAGGGATCAGTATTTTCTACGCCATGAAAATCGTTTAGTCGTTGAATGGGACAAAAGTAAAAGTACTGCTGATTTTCTCTTACGACAGGCAGATGGTCTTGTCCATAGCGATACAGATACAAATAATCTGGATAATCTACGAAGAAGCATTGAAGACACAGCCGTTATTTTCCACCGAATTGCCATTATCAATAATCCAGTAAATTCAACCAATAATAGCAGTAAGATTTACCAAGAACTTTACAAACGACTTTCTAGCCAATTATTACTAAAGGCTGGTGAGGTAAGCGATTCTGTCATTGCCCTAGAAACATCTGCTGCTAGACGGATTGAGCAATCCTACCAACGACTACTCATTACTCTGGGAATTTTCGCTGCTTTGCTTTCTGCATCAGCTATTGTGGCGTCACTTTATCTCACAAGAATTATACGTAATCGAGTTCTAACGTTGCATGAAGGTGCAAGTTTGATCGCCAAGGGCAATCTGCAATATCAGATTCCTTCTGAGGGTTATGATGAATTTTCCGAGCTTGCTCGTTCATTTAATGTAATGACGGCAAGGCTAACCGATGAAATAAAATCGCATATTCAACTCGAAGAATCAATAAGATCAAGTGAACTGCGATGGAAATTTGCTCTGGAAGGTGCGGGTGATGGGGTATGGGATTGGAACCCAAAAACCAATGAAGTTATCTTTTCTGATAGATGGAAAGAAATCATAGGTTATGCCAAGGATGAGTTTCCAAATGCTGTTGCAGCATGGGATGAACAATTACATCCCGATGAAAGAGACAGCGTATGGGCTTCAATAAAAGAATATTTTGAATCAAAGAAGAAGAATTATTCAAACGAGTTTCGGTTTCGTTGCAAAGATGGTACGTGGAAATGGATTTGACGCATGGGACAAGGGTGTGCTTAAGTAAAGCGGAGCCTTTGGAGTTTGAGGAAGAAAAGATGGGAGTTTGGAAGACCTCTGTTGGAAATTGGAAGAAGATTAAGATGGAGTTTTGTGACAAA
>CAIRAO010000459.1 GCA_903876625.1 uncultured Gallionellaceae bacterium
CTCCATCGGGAGTAGCCCAGAACCAGACAACCATCACCTATGCGGACGCCCAGAAGACCTCTATCATAGACGTCAAGGTCATAACCAATTCCGATATCTCAGCCTCAGGTAATGTTTTACCTTGATCGAAATTGTCGAAACAAACCAATTCCTAGACAACAACTGCTGTTCAGATCTACTGTCACAGAAATATATTTGTTTATTATGCCATTTCTCGGTGTGATTCAGTATAAATCGCACCAATTTTTCCGGTTACTCTAGGATTAGCGTTTTTCATTTCTGCCCACTTTTCGAGATTGCTATTGGCACGTTGTATGTTATTCAACCATATCTTCGCATCTGCTTCATAGTGTAAGTCACGAGCCAGTTTGAATCACATTAGCCAACCTATCAAGATTTTGCTCGTTAGCAGGTTCAACAATATGACGAATTGCGCTTGCAACGGAAGCATCGGCAAATTCTTGTTCCCAAACGACCAGAGTTCCGACATCATTTTCATGCAAAGTAATAGAAAGTTCGAATAGCGGCTGAGACAGATGCTTAATAACAATTTGTTTATTCTTGATGATTTGAGTAAAAACACTTTCATTCGGATACGTTTTTCCATCAGGAGCAATCATGGTGAAGTTCCAGTTCCCACCTTGTTTGAACTCAAAAAGTTGGAATATGTTAGAAAATCCATTTGGTCCCCACCACTTTGCAAGTTGAGAAGGATCAGTAAAGGCGGCAAACACAACGACGGGTTTTGCAGAAAGTTGGCGTGAAGTTCGAATCGTAGTCATAAATGGTCAACAACCAACATCAGTCACATTAAGAAATTTCATTTTGCTATGTCTCTCACCAATCGCACAGAATAGGTAAAGTTTCGATCATCGAGGCTGAACCGACCGTCAACGAAACTGACATACCAAGCAACGAATGGGCCATCGGACAGACTCGTCCAGTACCACAGTTTTGCTAGATCCATATCCGGAAATGCGTCTACGTTGATTGTCGGTGATAATTCCTGGTAGGCACGTCCATGGTCGATTAGTTTCGCCAATTCTATGTTAGTCGGCAGACGCCATTGGTCGTGACTTTGGCGTTGCGCATTTTCGAAAGTAAATGTTTCAACCTTTCCGTTACATCCCTTCCCCGAAATCCAATTCTGACCAACGCTGCAGCGCTGCCAGATCAATCCAGACTCCATGTCGACAACCTCTTCACCGTGAGTTTCGTACTTTCTAGGCGCTGGCTGTCCCTGATACAGCAGTCCTTCTTTGGTTTTTTGGGAATCTTCCGAAGCATGTACAGACAGTGAAGCTGCGAGAAATAAGCTAACAAGTCTGAGGATCAATACCTTCAAGTTGTTCTCCCTTCATGAATGACGTAATGCAATAATGCTTTCTACAAAGATGACATTCACGGATGACTGTTCATGGTCGAAACTGAAGGTTCATTTTTTTACCCATCGAGGGTCACCTGATGAAACAGAGCAGACTCTAGAGTTTTCCGCAATTTTGTTTGTCAGAAAGACAGCTTCTAATCTCACAAAGTCACATTTGTAATCCTGAGCGTTAAAGCATTAATGCAGAGGTTATTGCTACCGACAATGCAGCTATCATACCAAGTCTATTTTTAAATTTGGCTTCATCGACTTTTAATGTGGAACTATTATTAATCAGAAGTTCTGCCGACTTAATGAATTCCTTGTCTTGCATTAGTTCATAGGCAAGCATTTTAATTTCTTCACGACGTTCCGGCGACAATGATGCATACTTCTCTTTAAGAATTTCTGTTTCCAATGCTTTTTCCATGATGGCACCTCCACATCAAACATGGTTAAGTAAGTTCCCATTGTCCAACAAAAACGTATGTATATATTTACCGTTGTTGGCAAAGTCATAGTATTCCTGTAAACTTAAAAAGTACATATGCCAATCGGCCTATATACTAGTCTAATTCTTCTTTACCGTTTTAATTCCTTAAATGAACACGGACCTTCAGTAACGGGTGACTAACCCAAGCGCAAGAATCGAGACATTCCGATACTAATTTATTCAAAACAGCTTGCCATAACGCCGACCAACACAAATATTCACCATTGGGCGATTTTACACGTTTGACTTCCCATTACACCAAGGTCCGCTAGCATCAACACCGGTCACTCATCTGATTATGGTAGTGTGTAGTACGTTTGACCGGACAGCGGCTTGTAAAATTTAGCAAAGACAATGTCATCACCAGCTCGAGATACTTGTAGATAGACGAATTCTTGAGCGTGGGTGTTCTCGAATTGCAAAACACAACTTCTCGGTATATACAGACCGCCTTGGCACTCCAAAACTTTAGCGGTAACTCTTGTTCCTGTGTCAGTCCCTTGATCTGCGAATGACCAAATCAATACGCCAATAATCAGCAATACTCCAAGTGACACGACGATGCCGGTTTTTGACAAGTTTTATACCTTTGTACGGTGTGCAGGTCAATCAATCAGAAGGTCAAGCTTGAGTCCATTGCCTGGTACCGCAATAATTCCAAAGAAACCACTCACCCCGTAGGACAAAAAAAGGCTAATGGATACGGACGATGCGATAAGAGTGGCAATTTGTTGCAGTGAATGCAAAACGCTGATGAAAATAGTAAAAATATTACAAATTTTCGTGCTCATAAGGGTCAGGTTGCGACTCGTGGTGGCAGTTGGTTAAGCTCACCCGCTGCCACGAGCCTCGCCGTTCCTACTAACAAAAACTACGTCACCGGTTTGCGTCTGGCGAGCACGCTCCCGTAGGGTAACCTAAAATTACTATGTGAAGTGGAACCTAGAGTGCATCACTCCCAGGTTCTATATCGACTTTACCCATATGAGTTTCACGAGGACGAATAAATGGGAAAGCAGGAATTTTACCCGGTGGCGAAGCAACCTCGCGATATTTTATTGGACTGTTTTTTATAAAGAACCGTTTGCATAGGGTTTCTTGGGTGAACTCGATAAAATCGATGCGACGCTAGAACTAGACTACCAACGATAATAATAAAGTCTGCTCATGTTTTGGCTAGAGACATACAGAATTTACAATGCCAAACATTAACTTTCGGCCCTTAAGGTGCATTTGTGTAGGTCAGCTTCCTAGCAGGCTATCTTGTCATCGGGCAATAGATTTTAGATCCCGAATTACCGCATAACTCGGGCTTTAACATCACCGCAATATTTTTAAATTAGAATGACCTTTAAGCTGATGATTATTTGGTGTACCTTTTAGCTTATATATTCAAAGGAGATAATTATGAAATTGAGCGGAAATACAATTTTAATCACGGGTGGTACAAGTGGTATTGGCTTTGAAATGGCAAAGCAATTTTTGAAACTTGGCAACAAAGTCATAATTACTGGTCGCAATGAGCAGAAACTGCAAAGTGCAAAGGCACAATTGAGTGGATTAATTGCCTTACAATGTGACGCTGGTAATTATGATGATGTAGCGAAACTACAGCCGAAGATTCAAAATGATTACCCTGACCTAAATATCCTTATTAACAACGCAGGGATAATGCGCAAGGTCAATCTGCAAAAGCATAATCACTCGGCAGCAGAATTGACGTGCGAGCTTGATATTAACGTCAAAGGTCCTATTTGGATGGTGGATACATTTCTACCATTGCTTACGAAAAATACCAAACTAAAGAAAAATATAGACGTTGCAATTGTTAACGTATCGTCAGGGTTGGCGTTTGTGCCCTTGCCAATTTCTCCTGTATATTGTGCTACTAAGGCTGCACTCCATTTTTACACACTTGCTTTAAGAGAGCAGCTTAGAAATACTGACATCAAGGTATTTGAGTTAGCACCCCCCGCAACAAAAACCGAGTTGCTTGGTACGTTCAGCAATGAGGACATGAAGGGTACATCTATGATGTCAGTTGAAGATTTGGTTGGTGCATTTCTCAATGGTCTTGCAAACAACAAGTACGAAATGGCCCCTGGACAGGCCAGTCAACTTAAGTTTATGAGCAGATTTTTCCCCAACTTTATTTTGAAACAGTTGAGCAAAAATATTGATGCAATGCATGCATCCTAGTGGAATGGAAAGCAATTCTACAATTACCCATCCCATCTGCCATTTTCAAAAGACAGGAGTGATGCCAACAGATAGTTACTTGTTCTTCTACGAATGAACAAATTGTAAGACGTGAGCGTTCGGTTTGTTGATGACATGTGTGCCACGCCACTATGCTTTCCTGAAATGGCTATTTAATGCATGCAACAGAACAATGGCTGTGCCAAATTGAAAACAAGTTGTATAAGCACAGCAATGAGGTGAATTAATGTAGGTTGGAGAAATAGACAATTTGTTCCAATTGATGTTGCTTAACCAAACATTGTTCTAACTTCAATCTGTGAAGAGGAAATAGAAATGAGTGAATTGAATAGCATCAAGGTCAATACCATCGACGGTGAATCCGTCCTTGTCGGCAAACTGCTCGGCAAGGCCACCATGGTGGTCAATGTTGCCAGCAAGTGTGGCTTTACTCCACAGTACGAAGGCTTGGAAGCGCTCTACCGCAAGTACAAGGACCAGGGTTTCACCATCCTTGGCTTTCCCTGTGACCAATTCGGTCATCAGGAGCCGGGCGACGAGGCGGAAATTAAGAATTTCTGCTCCCTCAAATACGACGTCAGCTTTCCTCTCTTTTCAAAGATCGAGGTAAACGGCGAAAACTCACATCCCCTCTATCAGGCATTGAAGAAAAACGCGCCCGGCCTCTTGGGAACAGAGGGAGTGAAGTGGAATTTCACCAAGTTCTTGCTCGATAGTAACGGCAAGGTCGTTGACCGCTATGCGCCCGGCACAAAACCAGAAAGTATGGAAAAGGATATTATCAATCTACTCTCGGGCTGATACAGAGAGGAAGATTCAATTGGCACAAGAAAAAACATTCACCGAAATTTATTTACCTCGATAAACCCTAACTCGCAGGAGTTTGTAGAAGAGGGAAAACATTGCGATCAGGAGTCAACATGGACAAACTAAGAACTATCCATAATCGAATACGTGGATCCCAACATGGACCGATTAATCGTTTGGTCAGCCCTCAAGATATAGGCGAACAACTTAAGCCGTTCATATTTCTTGATTACTTCAATGCGGAAATAGAACCGGGTTTCGGATTTCCTATGCATCCGCATTCAGGTATTGCAACCCTAACATGGCAACCAGGCAGTGATGTTCTTTATCAGGATACAACCGGCAAGAATGGCACACTCAAAGCAGGTGGGCTTGAATGGATGAATGCTGGAGGTGGTGCGTGGCATCAGGCCAGTTTGCAAGGCAAAGGGAAAGTGTCTGGTTTCCAGCTTTGGGTGGCAATGCCTCCTGATGTTGAAGACGGGCCATCACTTGGACAATATGTACCACCAGAAGAGGTTCCAGTTTTTAATATCTCAGGAGGAGAAGTTAAAGTATTTTTGGGGTCATTCAATGGTCTAACCAGTCCAATAACATCCCATCAAGATATGAATTATTACGTTATTAGTTTGCATCGCGGACAAACTTGGCGATATAAACCACCCGTTGAGCATGACGTAGGCTTTGCTTTTTGTTTTGAAGGAAACGGATTAATCCAGGGTGAGAATACTTCATCGGAGCTTATTGTCTTTGAAGGTGATGGCGATATAGAAATTTCGTCCAAGACCGACAGCATCAAAGTACTTTTGGGAACAGCGAAAAAACATCCTTATTCCCTTATTCTTGGAACAAGCTCCGTGCATACCAATTCAGTTTCGTTGAAAAATAGCCTTGAACGGATTAGGTTGATCGGTACGAGTTTGAAACATGCATGATGAAATTCAGATTGATCCTAATATTAGGAATGAATCTAGTAAGTCATAATTAAAACTTTCTACAAGAAATTTGGAGCAAATGTTATGAAATACCTTTTGCGTTGTATTCTAATCTCCTTCATTACGTTGGCACAGCTTTCTGCTTTTGCGGCGGAAGATACAGTCATCTATTGGAACTCTGAAGCAGGCAAGATATTGCGTTCAAGAATTTCTGC
>CAIRAO010000460.1 GCA_903876625.1 uncultured Gallionellaceae bacterium
AAGGTGGTTGATCCTGCGTTCCATCCGTTACCGAATTTGATTGGCGGCCCCAGCTTCACCATGTACTGGGCAGTACCTCAGGACGGTATTGTGGCACCTGCTGACTTTAATGGAGCCAGCAGCGGTGTAGCCTTGGGTGCTCTGTTAATTGATACCACCGCAGGTGTTACTCCTACCTCGCCAGCGGCAGGTTATCTGATCAATACCGTAACAGGCGGAGCCTTCCAGGCTGATTCTTCCGGCTACTTCACGGCAGTTCTGACGGGGGATACTGTAGGTCAAACTGCTGGTACCGGTTGTTTGCAAGCACCACCCACACCAGCAACCTGTGTTGTTACGGCAGTTGCCAAATCTCCGCTAATTGTACCCACCAATGCTGTGATGGTCACTGCTACGATGATTGGTGGATTTACGCAAGATAATCTGTCTGCCTATCCGTACACTCCAGCGAATGCGACTACTGCGGTAACCACTACTGCCAAGCGATATCTTACGTTGGGTTCCCCCGTCGCTACAGTTGTAAATGGTTACTATGCGACAGGGGCAACGACTCCCACGGCTTGTCCTGACGTTCCTCTAACGAAGAACTGTGTTACTACCGTAGCTGCGGTGGGTACTGGGCTTCGCGTTACCGCTGTGATTGCTACAGCGCTGGCGACAAAGGACGCAACGGGCAAGGGATATACCGCGCGTCGCGTGATTTCATCAGCTGCACTGTGCAACAACTGTCACGATAAACTCGGTAACAGCAGAGCTGCGGCTAATGCGGTTTACTATACGACGGTTGGTATTGCTGGTACTGACAAAGGAAGTGCCGTGTATGACGGGATGAGTCCTTTTTTCCACAACGGTGACCGTAACGATCCGACAGCTTGCATCTTCTGCCATAACGCGAATAAGGTGGATGACAAAACCGGCTGGCAAGTCAATGCCAGCACTTGGCTGCATGGTATTCACGGTGCTTCCAAACGGACGGTGGCCTACGGTGGAGCGGCTTATGACTGGTCATCGGTTCTGTATCCAGGACAGTTGAAGGATTGCAATCAATGCCACTTGCCTAACACCGTGAATTTCGGTGCCACAGGCGGACTTACTGGTGGCACGTTGCAACCTAATCTGCTGTGGACAACTACCACAACCGGTACGGTTACAGCAACGGGTGTTTCTCCTAATTATGCGGTTACCAATACTCAGTTGGCAAAAACTACGCCAGCAGTTTTACCTGTACCCGTACCCGCCGGTACCTATGGTACAGGATGGACTACTGCAGTTTCCGGAGTGGCTGCGACAGACGTCGCTGCTGCGGGAACCACTTTGGTGAACTCGCCGATTTCGTCAGCTTGCTTCTCCTGCCACACTGACGCTACTGCAACGAATCATATGAAGAATAATGGCGGTTACATTAATGCGGCACGTAGCAGTGTTCCTGGCTTTCCCGCACTTGCCAACAGTGAAGGTTGTCTGGCTTGTCATGGACAGGGCACATTTATGGACACTGCGGTTATTCATCAAAATCAGTGAGTCATGCGCAACACCGGCAAAATTGGGACACAGAAAACCGTGTCCCTCGAGCCGGACTTTACAAGCTAACCCGGATGCGGCAACGTTTCCGGGTTTTCTTTAATCAATAACTGAATGCTTATTCAAAAGGAAGCAAATGAAATTCCGCACCTTATTCATTCCCCTGA
Organism: uncultured Gallionellaceae bacterium; assembly: GCA_903876625.1. Lineage (GTDB taxonomy): Bacteria > Pseudomonadota > Gammaproteobacteria > Burkholderiales > Gallionellaceae > PALSA-1006. The sequence goes on from CAIRAO010000460.1 coordinate 1,689, forward strand.
CTGTAGCATTGCTGCTGCTCAGCGCGGGTATGGTCTCTGCAATTGAAAATAAAACAGATGCTCAGCAAAGTGCCATAACGGCGACCACGACCAAACCCGATTCGGCTACGAAGAAAGCCAACAGTAAAACTGACGCCAAGCACAAACGATCAGCCAAGATCAAACTGGTCGATATAAACAGTGCCAGTAAAGAAGAGCTGAAGAAAGTCCCCGGCTTCGGTGACGTTGAAGCCGACAAGATCATTGCCGGACGGCCATTCGGCAGCAAAGCCTGGCTCGTTTCAAAAAATATCATCCCGATGATTACCTATGAGGCGGTGAAGAGCAAGATCGTCTGCAAGATAACCAAAAAAGACGAGGATATTATTATGGTGCAATACAAGAAGGACAAGAAAGACAAAAAAAGTAAGGGGCTGAATTGAACTTAAGTCCCTCCTTTTATGATTACAGCTTTTAAAATGGTTATTGTAAAATGAGAACAGGTGGGGCAAGGTAATTTTGGGCCCCGTGTATTTGGCTGGTGTAATGCTGCAAGGTTAGTTTTAATTTTATTTTTGGAGAAATTTGTGGATAAAAAACCTGGTTTTTTAAAGAGCACATGGAATGTTTTGAAGACACCCAGTGCAAAATATTCGTTGCTTGGGTTGCTTGTTGTAGGATTTTTTTCAGGAATTATTTTCTGGGGTGGTTTCAATACCGCCATGGAAGCGACGAACAAACTTGAATTTTGTATTGGTTGTCATGAGATGTATGACAACGTATATCAGGAATACAAAACGACCATCCACTATACTAACCGCACTGGTGTGCGTGCCGTATGTTCTGATTGCCACGTGCCCAAAGATTGGGG
>CAIRAO010000461.1 GCA_903876625.1 uncultured Gallionellaceae bacterium
ATAATAATAAATTCATTATTAGAATATTTAGAATTTAGAAATCAATTACGAACATTAAAAAACCTCAAATGTTTTCTACTCGCTTCTTTCATCTTATTGTGGCATTAGTTTCGGTCTTGAAAGGTACTATTCTCCTATTAATAATATTACAAAATTTAAAACTAAACTATCTATAATGATAGTTTGCGTCCAAGCTCAAACTTGTATGCAATGGTATCTCTACCACCCAACAGACCCTGCTGCATACAATGTAGACGTTGGACCTACCTTTACTTTCAAGGCATCGACATTTATGGCTATGGAGAATGTTGAACCAACCACGTTTATTTCACCAGCTGTTAACTTACAATTCTATGGGTTTGCTTTCGATAACCCAGCCGCTATTCCTAACTTATATACTTCTAGTGCAGTTTCCTCAACACTTACCGGTACGCCGTTCAATCTAGGGCTAAGATCTAAGAGTCCAGCGATTGAAAGACATGGATTAGGAATCACCAAAGTCGGCGCTGTAGGAGATGCAGAAGGTGAAATTGATCCTGAGAACATGGTACAAATCGATACAGCAGCAGCTAAGAAAGCTAATCCTTCTGCCGCAGACTTAATTGTTAGAGTTGCAAGTGTTCAAGCCGGACAAAGCTACGCCTTTTATGGATCCAACGTACTTGGACAACTTGGCACATACTTAGGTTGGACAGGAAGTACACCAGACGATACGAAAGCAGTTGCAGTTCCATTATGGAGAAACTACAGATATATTGGTAAGTATGTTGTGTCTTTATTGAATACTTGTTTGCCTATTAACAAAGTTACATATATCCGTGCTTCAGTTGTTAGAGGCGTCACCCTAAGTGGAAATAAAGCACATTCAAATGTTCTCATTCAAACTGTATATCTCGGAACTGGATGTAAACCAATCAACTTATTCTATCCTCCAGGCTACACCGCAGGCAAAACTGTAAAAGTTGCAAACTCTCCATCTTTTAAACCAAGTGTAACACCTTTGCAAGCTGGTACATCACTTAAACCAATGAAACCAGTGAAACCTGCTCCTACGACAAAACCTGTGAAACAACCTTCCTCCGTCCCAACATTTTCCACAGGCACACCAGTCATAAAACCGACGCATAATCCACATACTCACTACCCAACTATTTAATTTTGAATTCAGAATGTATACTCTATATATGATTCTGTGATTCTATTATTGCAAACAAGTAACTATATATTTAATGAAACAAGAGTAATTAGTAACCGATGACAGTGAGTTCATCTCGATGTCATTGATTTTTATGAAATAAAGCTCTGTTTCATTTTTATCATTTTAAAAGTAATTAAGCATAAACTTTTCATTTTTCGTATTACGTATTGTGCAACACTAAGTACTTATTATGCAAAGTCGTTAATGTATTTGAACATAAAATATCTGTCTCGATGATATTGCAGGTCCTCAATTACGTTATATTAAAAGATAACAGTGACTCAACTGTCTCCTCGTCGAATGCCGACGGACTTATACAGAAGTTCCTGAAACCGAAAATCAGTGAACAGACCGAGTGTTTCGTTTTATGCCGAGATAAAATATAGAGAATGGAGTGTGAGTAAGAATATACTACAGCAAAGCGACTTGTGTAATAACTTGTTACTGATTGTCAGCTACGTGTCGATAAATAATTATTTCATCACTCATCTAGATATTTCCATTTAAGCCGGTTTAATGAATCATTAATTTAATACATAAAAATTAATTATTGGTAACTGTACATGCTATAACTGTAAAACTAGATTTGTTTCATTTGAGTGGGGTTAGTGTGACAGAGTAATACAAAACGCGCAGCGTAAAACTGGAGTCCGCAACAAAAGCAAATAGTCAAGACGGAACTGACCAGCAGACTCGCATTGACACTTAATTACCGGCCATCAAAATTACCCCGCAAATCTTTACTTCATTTGCATTTCATTACTTAACCTGCGTCACTCATACAATTTGAAATGAAAGAATTTGCGGGGTAATTAAGTTACTGCAGGCTTTTATACCGGTACCGCAATCCTACTATTTTTACGGGTCATTTTCTGCACTCTGTCCGGCTTTGCTACGGGTCTCAGTTATTTGTGAACGGCTTTTACGCGCAATGTCATCAGCAGGAAGCATTGCATCTTTACCTTAAGACGGTCCAAGAGGCATTTAGGGAAGTGTCCGACGCTCTGGTAG
>CAIRAO010000462.1 GCA_903876625.1 uncultured Gallionellaceae bacterium
GGTGAGTTTTCCAATGCGGGGGTTTACAAAGCGTTACCCGGAGAAAAATTGCGTGATCTGGTGAAACGCGTAGGCGGTTTTACACCCAATGCATATTTGTATGGTGCTGAGTTTGATCGAGAATCAGTGCGTGAAGTGCAGCAAAAACAGATGAACGAAATTCTAAATAAGATGGAAGACAACATCAGACGCAACTTATCCAATAAAACTCGGGCAGCTCCCGAAGAGGCAGTAGCCACCCAGTCTGCCGCTGAGACACAATTGCAGATGGTCGAAAAAATGCGCAGGGTAAAGGCTACTGGCCGTGTCGTTTTGAATATTAGCGAAGACAGCGCCGGGCAAATTAATGAGTTGCCTGATATCACGTTGGAAGATGGAGACCGCCTGACCATTCCGTTCAAGCCTTCTGTCGTCAATGTATTGGGTATGGTCTATAACGATAGCTCATATCTGTACCAACCGGGTAAACATGTAGGTGATTATCTTGATCAAGCGGGCGGCACGACGCGAGATGCAGATAATGGAAGAATCTATTTGTTGCATGCGGATGGCTCTGTCGTGAGCGCGCAAAATTATGATTATCTGCTTTTCTTCAATTCGTTTGGCAGGCAAAAAATGCTACCTGGCGACAGCATCATCGTGCCGGAGAATCTGGATAGATTTCAACTCAGCAAAGAGTTAAAAGACTGGACGCAAATCATCTTTCAATCCGCGATGGGGCTGGCAAGCATGAAAGTGTTGGGCATCATTTGATTGCAGTATCAACTGTTGGACTGCAGCTAAGGTGATTGGCTTGCCGGCTTAATAATCTGCGACAGGTCGGCATCTGCGGACACACATCAACAGTTGATTAGTTCTTCTCGCTACGATGTTTCAAATACTCGCGTAGCGCAGGAATAAAAGAAATCAGAATGATCCCGAAAATCATAAAGGTCAAATTGTTTCTAACAAATGGAATATTGCCGAAGTAATAACCCGCCAGAGTAAAACAAGCAATCCATGCCACACTTCCCAATGCACTGAACGTCACAAACAGACGGTAGCTCATCGTGCCTATGCCCGCCACAAACGGGGCGAAGGAGCGGATAACCGGAAGAAAGCGTGCAAAGATGATGGTTTTGCCACCGTGCTTCGCATAAAACTTTTGCGTCTTTTCTACGTGCTCTAGTTTAAAGAAACGTGAATTGGGTTTAAATAACTTGATGCCGAAACGCCTGCCTACCCAGTAGTTGGTATTGTCCCCCGCGAATGCCGCAAACATGAGCAATGGCATCAAAACTTGCAATTCTAGCGAACCCATACCGCACAATGCCCCCGTCACAAATAGTAGCGAGTCCCCCGGCAAAAAGGGTGCCACGACCAAGCCTGTCTCGGCAAAAATAATGCCAAACAGAATAGCGTACACCAATGTGCCGTAGTCATGCACCAACGCCAATAAATGTGCATCCAGATGCAGGACGATGTCTAGCAAAATGAAACTCAAGGCAGAACTTCTTCCGCCTCAGTTTTTTCAGGTTTGATGAAGTCTTCGCGAGACACGCCAAACATCATCAATAAGGGACTCGCAACCAATACAGAAGAATAGATACTGAACAAAATACCGATGGTCAACGCCAAGGCAAAATAGTGTAGAGTCTCGCCACCCAGAAACAACATCGCTGTCACCATCATCTGCGTGCAACCGTGAGTGATGATGGTGCGTGACATCGTGCGAGTGATCGCATTGTCGATGATCTCGTGCACTTCAGTCTTGCGCATCTTGCGGAAATTTTCGCGGATCCGGTCGAACACCACAACCGATTCGTTGACCGAGTAACCTAGCACGGCGAGTACAGCAGCCAACACTGACAAGGAGAATTCCCATTGAAAGAAAGCGAAGAAGCCGAGAATGATGACCACGTCATGCAAATTGGCAATGATCGCCGCCAAGCCGAACTTCCATTCGAAGCGCAACCACAAATAACCGACGATGCCCAAACTCACCAGCAATAGTGCCATCGCACCGTTTTCAACAAGATCTTTACCAACCTGAGGACCGACGAATTCAACGCGACGCAGTTGAACGCTGGCATCCTGTTGATGCAGGCTATCGATCACCTGTTCAGAGAGTTTCGCACCTACTTTATTTTGCTTGAGTGGCACTTGGATCAGTACATCGGCACTGGAACCGAAGTTTTGCACCAGTGCATCATGCAAACCAATACTACTTAACTGATCGCGAACTTTATTCAGATCAGCGGGCTGCGCGTAATGCACTTCCATTACTGTACCACCGGTAAAATCCACACCGAAATTCAAACCTTTGGTTGCCAGAAAAAATACCGCAAAGAGAAAAGTCACCAACGAGATGCTGGTGGTGTATCGCCCATAACTCATGAACGGTACATCGTGTTTAATCTTAAAAAATTCCATTTCAGCTTTACCCCTAATTCATAAATTAGCTTGGCACTATTTGGTGCACACCATTCACTTCTTCCCCCTCCCCAACCCTCCCCCGATGGGAGAGGGAGCGAACGAGGCTACGCAATGTTTCTAACCAATGGCTACTTTATTCAAACGCGCCTTGCTGCCATAGATCAGATTCACCAACGCTCGTGATACCAGCACCGCACTGAACATCGATGTCAAAATCCCCAAACACAGCACCACGGCAAACCCGCGGATCGGACCGGAGCCGAACATAAATAGCGCAATACCAACCACCAGATTGGTGATGTTCGAGTCTAGGATCGTAGCGAAGGCGTGCTCGTATCCCTCATGGATAGCTGTCTGCGGCGGAATACCGTTGCGTAACTCTTCGCGAATACGTTCGTTGATCAGCACGTTTGAATCGATCGCCATACCCAACGTCAACGCGATACCCGCCATACCCGGTAAGGTGAGTGTAGCTTGAAGCAGGGACAACAACGCAACCAGCAACAGCAGGTTTACTCCGAGCGCTATCACCGACACACCGCCGAACATCAGATAGTAGGCGATCATGAAAATTGAAATTGCCATAAAACCAATCTTGGTTGAGTCAAAGCCGCGTTTGATGTTGTCTGCGCCCAGGCTTGGGCCAACCGTGCGTTCTTCGACGATTTCCATCGGTGCTGCCAAAGCACCCGCACGCAAGAGGAGCGAAGTATCTTTGGCTTCTTCAGTCGACATCTTGCCGCTGATCTGTACGCGACCACCACCGATCTCTTCACGGATCACCGGTGCGGTGACGACTTCACCCTTGCCCTTTTCGAACAAGATGATTGCCATACGCTTGCCGACGTTCTCGCGTGTCGCTTCTTTGAATTTACGCGCCCCTACCGCATCAAGATTGATATGAACTGCAGGTTCGTTAGTGCGGTTATCGAAGCCGGGTTGTGCATCGTTGATGCGTTCGCCAGTCAACAACACACTCTTCTTAACCAGGATCAAACCACCATCGCGCTCTTTGAAAATCTCTGTTCCGAACGGGGCTACTGATCCTGCGCCGATTTGATGCTCTTCATCCACTAGGCGTACTTCCAGCGTTGCAGTACGGCCCAGAATATCTTTAGCACGTGCGGTATCTTGAACACCGGGCAACTGCACCACTATGCGATCTATACCTTGTTGTTGAATGACAGGTTCAGCCACGCCCAACTCGTTCACCCGGTTACGCAGGGTGATCAAATTTTGTTGCACTGCCGTTTCCTGAATATGCGTTTCTTCAGTCACCTTAAGATGAGCATTTAGCAGAAAGTCACTGCCTTCTTCATGGGAGGTGAACTCAAAACCATTAAATCGCTGTTTTAATTCTGTCTCGCCCTTGCTACGGGTATCGGCATCGCGAAATTTAACGGTCACGATTGAACCGTCACGATTCACGCCGGAATACGGAATATTCTGATCGCGCAACGTGCTACGAAAATCGCTTGAAGCAGATTCCGTGGCTTTATCCAGCGCCCCTTTCATGTCTACCTGAAGGAGGAAGTGCACCCCACCACGCAAATCAAGACCCAGGTACATTGGCAGTGCATTCATGCTCGCCAGCCATTGCGGAGAACGCGATAGCAGATTCAACGCAACCACATAATCTTCACCCAGTTGCGCGTTAAGCACATCTTTGGCTTTTAACTGTGTATCGGTATCAGTGAAACGCGCCTTGATGCTGGTGGCATCCAAAGACAACGCATCCACATTCAATTGCGCCGCCTTTAAAGCTGTTTCCACACGATGCAGCAATGCAGCGTCCGCTTTAAGATTAGAACGCAACGGTAACACCTGCACGGCTGGTGCTTCGCCATAAAGATTAGGCAATGCATAGATTAGGCCAAGCACGAATGCGGTGGCGATCAACAGATATTTCCACAACGGGTAACGATTCATTGCAACACCCCAATAATTTCGACAGGTCTATTAGATAGCTTTGATGGTGCCTTTGGGCAGAATAGTTAAAATTGCACTTTTCTGAACATTGAGCGTAATTCCTTCAGCCACTTCAACAGAAATATAGCTTTCGCCGACTTTAACGACTCGTCCGACCAATCCTCCTGCAGTGGCAACTTCATCGCCTTTTTGCATGGCTTCAAGCATCAACTTCACTTCTTTAGCGCGTTTTTGCTGAGGGCGCAAAATCAGAAAGTAGAACACTGCCACTAAGGCGAACAAGGGCAGAAAGTCTGTGAAACTGGCACCAGCACCTGGGCCAACGTCTGCATATGCATTACTGATAAATAGGTTGCTAACTGAAATCATTTGATTCTTCTCCGGGCTAAAAATTAAAGTCGCGCATTCTATCATGGAAGATATGACTGTTTTACTACTCGCTACTGGAATTGCACAACTTACAAAACTGCCCGCGCATGGTGAAAGGCTGCCTGAAATTCAGCAAAACGCCCTGCCTCAATGGCTTGACGGATATCACTCATCAATTCTTGGTAGTAATGCAGGTTATGGATCGAATTTAGCCGCGCCCCCAGAATTTCGTTCAAACGATGCAAATGGTGCAGATAAGCGCGGGTGAAATTGCTGCAGGTATAGCAGGTACATCTTTCGTCCAAGGGACGTGTATCCATGCGATACTGGGCATTTTTGATACGCACATCGCCAAAGCGGGTAAACAGATGTCCGTTGCGCGCATTGCGTGTGGGCATCACACAGTCAAACATATCGATGCCGTTTGCCACTGCCTCAACCAGATCTTCAGGGGTGCCCACGCCCATCAGATAGCGCGGTTTATCCTGCGGCAATTGGGGTGCGGTATGTTGCAAAATACGCAGCATATCTTCCTTAGGTTCACCAACAGACAAGCCGCCGATGGCAAATCCGTCAAAACCAATATTAACCAAGCCCGCCAACGATTCATCGCGCAGATGCTCGTGCATGCCACCTTGAACGATACCGAATAATGCATTGGTATTTCCCTCGTGCGCTTGCTTGCTGCGCTCTGCCCAACTTAGGCTCAGACGCATGGAAACACCGGCCACCTGTTCATCCGCAGGATAAGGTGTGCATTCATCGAAGATCATCACGATATCGGAATTGAGCACACGCTGGATGCGCATGGATTCTTCCGGAGACAAGAAACATTTATCGCCGTTCGCAGGAGACCTGAATTCAACACCACCGCCGGTAATCTTACGTAGCGGCCCCAAACTGAATACCTGAAAACCGCCAGAGTCAGTCAGGATAGGTCCATCCCAAGCCATGAAACGATGCAGGCCACCATGTGCCTCAATAACCTCAAGCCCAGGGCGCAGCCAAAGGTGAAAAGTATTGCCCAGTACGATCTGTGCTCCCATTTCTTTGAGTTCCAGCGGTGACATCGCCTTGACCGTGCCGTAAGTGCCCACAGGCATAAAGGCCGGAGTTTCCAGTTTGCCATGCGCCAGATCGAGTGTACCGCGACGGGCTGATCCGGAAGTATTGTGTAGGGTAAATTTCATTGTTCTCTTTCGATCAACATCGCATCGCCATAGCTAAAAAAACGATATTCCTGTGTGGCTGCATGGCGATACGCTGCCAACATTTTATTCATGCCTCCAAAGGCGCACACCAGCATTAAAAGCGTAGAACGCGGCAGGTGAAAATTAGTCAGCAAAACCTCCACCACCTTGAATGTATAGCCGGGGGTGATAAAGATAGACGTCTCGCCGGAACCTGCAACAACCTGCCCTGCCACCGCAGCACTTTCCAATGCACGCAGACTGGTTGTACCTACCGAAACAATCCTTCCACCGCGCGCCTTAGCCTCACGGATGGCATCAACTGTCGCTTGGGGAATGGTGTAGTGCTCACTATGCATCTTATGCTCTAGGATGTTTTCCACTCTGACTGGTTGGAATGTGCCAGCTCCCACATGCAAGGTGACGTAGGCGATCTTTGCGCCTATGTTTTGCACAGCTTGCAACATCACATCATCGAAATGGAGTCCTGCAGTCGGTGCCGCTACCGCACCCGGCTCTTTCGCAAACACAGTCTGATAGCGAGCTTCATCATCCGAATCCGCTTCGTGGGTAATATAAGGCGGCAAAGGTAAATGTCCGTGCCGTTCAAGCAATTCAGTAACGGCTTCATCATCCTCAAACCTTAAATGGAAAAACTCTTCCTTTCGACCCAGTACACGAACTAACAGTTTTCCGTCGATTTTAATTAGGCTATCTACTTTAGGGCTTTTGCTTGCCCGCACTTGCGCCAACACTTCATGCTCATTGAGCACGCGTTCGACCATCACCTCAACCTTGCCGCCACTTTCTTTTTCACCGAACAAACGCGCTTTTAAAACTCGCGTGTCATTCAAGACCAGCAGGTCATGCTCGTTTACCAAATTGACCAAATCGGCAAATTGACTATCTTTCAGTCCCGATTTTTTTACTTCCAATAAACGACTCGCTCCACGCTGCTTTGGCGGATGCTGGGCGATCAATCGCTCGGGTAAATCGAATTCAAAGTCGTTGGTGCGCATGGAAAAACGTAGGAACAATTGCAAAAGACGCGCATTGTAGTTGATGAAGGAGTTCGTTTCATGGATAATTCGCGCCTTCGCAAGCCGGGATGGCGGAATTGGTAGACGCGCTGGACTCAAAATCCAGTGTTAGGAATAACGTGGGGGTTCGATTCCCCCTCCCGGCACCAAGTATATCTTAATTCTCCTCAACGTTCGCTTCAGATTGAAATTCTGTCACACTATCCATAATTGGCAGTTTGGCACATTGGCAATCCTTCTATAAAATTTGGCTTTGATCTTCGCACGTTTGGTTTGTCCGTTGCGCTTGGCAAAACTGAAGCATCACAGTCATCAAAAACAAGGAACATATATGAACGTTGCTAAATTAATCGCTCTTGCAGTTGTCATTCTGACGACCATGCCTGCTTATGCTGACATTAGCACCGATTATTCTCAGGTTGAACGCGCAACCGCCAAACATGATTTGAATAATGCGATGAATGAATTAGAAAAACTAAATCAATCCGGCGGCGACGAACTTTTAAATTACCTTAACAAAGGTATGTTGCTTCGTATGCAAGGTGACTTCGGACCGTCCAACGAAAATTTGGAAATGGCCAAGCAATTGATGGAACAAACTCAGGCAATCAGCGCCAAAGAAAAAACAGCGTTGGAATCCGGCAACGATACTCCCAAAGCCTATGAAGCTTTACCGACTGAACAACTGGCGGTTTATGCGCTTAAAGCACTTAATTATCTTGCATCCGGAAAGGTTGAGGATGCGTCCGCTGAAGCTAAACAGTTTGATGCCAGGCAAAATTCACTGGCCAAGAAAAACAATCAGGCATCCTACCTTTCCGGAGCCTTTGTGCGTTACCTCAATGGATTAATTCTTGAAAAGCAGGGCGCCAAAGACGATGCGCGACTTGAATTCCAGAAAGCCATCGAGGGCTACCATAAGCAATGGATGACGACGCCCCAATCGTTGCTAGACAGTTTAAAACGAGTGGATAGCAACGCAGCCAAGCAAGCCAAAATAACCCTTATTTTTCAAAATGGACTGGGGCCGGCGCTTAAAGAAAGTATCACCCGCATCACGAATCCTTCTCCTGGTCCCTATGCCCCGACAATGTTTAACTTGTCCCTTCCTTCTTACATTGCGCGACCCGCTCCGGTGGATCATATCGAGCTGAGTGTCGGCACAACCACGGCAAAGTCTGAATTGGTAGAAGACTTCACGACGCTTGAAGAAAAAAGCTTTAATGACCGATTACCGCTGATACGAGAAAGAACCATTGCCCGACTCTCTGCAAAAATTAACGATACCACTAACTATAAAAATAGCGGGATGTCCAATAGATATTCTAGCAATCCAGGTGCTGGCATTGCGCTAAACGAAGGGGCAGGGGATGTCGTTGCTGTCAGCGAAAGGGCTGACACGCGTACGTGGGCACTTTTACCTGGCAACATCTTGATGGTGAGTGTTTCAGCAATACCGGATGGCAAATCTTTGCCCGTCACGGTCACTTATTTTGATGCCAATGGAAGCAAGCTGGGCGAGAAGAATTTTGGACCAATCACCCTGCAAAAGGGGCAAAACCTTTATCTCTCCGATTATTTTATTAACCCCGACTCGATCATCAAGCCCAGCAGGTCTTCTTATTACGTTTCAGGCCCGACTCTATCAAGACTCTCATCGGAATCCTTTACTTTTTTTGGAGTGGGAATCGACATCAGCGGAGGCGGCGCTTACTCAACACTAGAATCACAAATTGCGAATTCTTCAACGTCTTCCATTGACAGTTCATCCTATATTCCAGACTTGAGCATTTATCTGGGCGGGTACAGCGGCACTCTCGGTTGGGAATTTGGTTACACAGCCATTGGGGGAGCAAAAACTAATTATTCAACACCCGGCACGATTTGTTGTTTCTCCACCGTTAATGACTCCTATACATTAAGAGGCGATGCACTCTACGGGGCCATTCTTTGGAGAACCAATACCACTAACGATTTCTTTTATTTGAAGGGGGGATTCGCAGGCACGACGATGAACTTACAGAATGGCGGTGGAATTTATCCTGCAGGCTCGACTTCCACCACGGGTTACGGGCCGATCTTGGGGGGAGGATGGGAATCAGGCGCATTTAGGTTCGAACTTCAGACTTTGAAAATTCAATTGCCAACACCGAATCCGATTTATATCGATGGATCAACCAAGAGCTCTGCGATGTTGACCACATTTAATTTGGGCGTTGTTTTTTGACCGTGGGTTCCATACTCGAACTTATGCAAAGTCGTTATCGACACATACTCGAATTCATTCTGCGTCAATCGCGCTTAACCGAGTTCGAAGTACATCAATGTCATCCAGCAATTGCAAAACCAGAGCCACTCCGGCGAGATTGATTCCCAAATCACGTTGCAGGCGCAAAGCTACGGTTACCCGGCGCAAATGACCGCCCGTAAAACGCCATAAAATAGGTTCACGCCCCAGTGGTGCGAGCACCCCTTCATCAACTAACTCGATAATGTATTCCGCATGCACCGAACAGGTACGACTGAGGTCGGCCAGCGTTAATTCAGTCTGTTCCTCCAATATGATTCCGCTCAGTTGCAATTGCATCTCCTCTCTTTCCATGTTCATACTCCCAGTTTGCTGCGCGGATTGAAAGCTTTGAATTGCTCAGACATGTTGCGGTAAACCTCTTTCGCGGCATCATTGTCAGCAGGGGGTAGTGCAACTTTAAGCACCGCATAAAAATCTCCAGGTGTGCTCGATGGAATCCCTCTGCCTTTAAGTCTTAGTTTACTTCCAGCGCTGGCACCTGCCGGAATTTTGATTTCAACGATACCGTTTGGTGTTGGTACATTTAACGTCCCACCCAAAGCAATTTCCCACGGCGTAACTGGAAAATCAAGATACACATCGTGTTGCTCAACTCGATATAACGAATGAGTGCGGAATTCGATTTCCAGATACAAGTCACCAGACTTGCCTTGCCCGATACCCGGTGCGCCTTGCCCTGCCAGCCGGATATGCTGCCCGGCTCGAATTCCGCACGGAATGGTCACATTCAGTTTACGCTCACGCATCCCCATCCTTCCCTGCACATCAACTTCAGGAACTTGCAAGGTGAAGGTACGAATTGCGCCTATGTAGGCATCTTCCAGATCGATCAATACTTTTGCATGATGATCTTCACCTTTGGATTGGAATGGTGCGCGTTTGCCGCGCGCCGAATTAAAATCACGACCATATAGGGATTCAAAAAAGTCGCTAAATTGCGCCGCATCACCATCGGTGAAGCCACCTCCCGAAAATTCAAAGCCCGAATTCCAATCAGGTGGAGGACGGAAATCTTGTCCTGCTTTCCAATTCGCCCCCAGCTTATCGTAGGCCGCACGTTTCTCAGGATCCTTGAGTACCTCATTGGCTTCACCGACTTCCTTGAAGCGTGCTTCGGCATCGGTTTCTTTGCTCACGTCCGGGTGATATTTTCGTGCAAGCAAACGATACGAGCGCTTGATCTCATCCTGGCTCGCGTCGCGAGCAACACCCATGATCTTGTAATAGTCCTTGAATTCCATAGTTCGATGGTGTTGATCGTTCCGAATAAATTCGTTGTTTGCAAAATTGCGAAGGGCGGCCATGAGAAGTGCTCCAAACACTTCTGAATGGCGGCAAAGCTAAGGTATAAATGCACAGGCAGTATGTACGAAATCGAACAGAGTCTTTTGTGTGAAACGCTGTAGATATCTCCGTTTGAATTTGAATTCAAACAAAACACTTGGGCTTGAGATCTTTATCTTTGAGCCGTGTTATTAATTCTTATTGAATAGCCGTTTCACGACCGTTCTGAGCGAGGTTTATTGCGATGCAAAGGAAACTATTAATTTTCATTTCAGGATTCATTGGACTGCTCGGTTCAAACAATCCCGCCTATGCGGGATTGTTTTCCGCAACCGGCCCAGTCATCGCGATTTTCGCCGACGAGCTTTTTCTGGGCGTTGCGACCGGAAATTTCGATGGTTCTGGAACAATCAAGATTCAGTCGCGTTCCAATCTCGATTTAACTTGCAGCGGGCAATTTACTTCCAGCGCAAAACTTGGCGGCAAAGGTACTTTACAATGCAGCGACAACACCAGCGCGACGATCAAGTTCAAGCGCCTGAGTATTCGGCGTGGATACGGTACTGGCAATTCAAGTCGGGGCACGATGAGTTTTACTTATGGGCTCTCCGCAAATGATTCTCTGCCGTACCTGAAGCTACCAACTGACAAAGCGCTCAGACAGGTTGGCAAAGAAGTAGAACTTGTGGAGGACGTGCAACCGATTTCTGGCATGTTGCCGATATCATCGCCAATATCAGCAGTAGAGAATGCGTCGGATTCAAATTTTACGCAATCTAACGGGCATGGCAGTTACCACACCGAATGATAAAAAAACAAATCCCCATTCGCTTCGCTCCGCCCCCTTTTTCAAAGGGGTTATTTCCCACTTTAAAAAAAGGGGGCAAGGGGGGATTTGATGTTGTTTCACGTTAAATAATTGACCTTCCTCAGATCGTGTTAACAACGCCCCTCATTCCAGCCTTCCGCCTAATAGGGAAGGAGTAAGTGCATCCCCGCAGCGAGACTGCGATGTATTACAAGTTCTACTATTTCTGCGAAGGAACCGGAATATTATTTTCCAAATCGGCAGACTTAAACTCTAAAGCTCGCGGGCTCAATTGTTTGGTCATGTCGTAAAGCTGCACTTCACGCTGAAGCTTTGCTCCACCGTCACGCAAAAGAGGCTGCCACACAAAACTTCCGCTTGTTTTACTGGACTTTGTGAGCATGGCATCAAACGGAATGGTGACGTAGATGCCTTTATCAAAACTGCCCTCGCCAAACTGCTGGGGTGACAAGTTCGTTCTGGAAAACCAACCGCCAAAACGCACGCCATTTTGAAACACTCGGGTCATTTCAACAGTCACACCATGATCCCCGGCCAAATATTGCCCTGCGCTCAAATTGGCTTGTAAATCATTCCAACCCGTTTCCCAGTATAAGGTGGCGTGCCCGGTATCGACCTGATAATCCCTCATCCCGAAATATTGGTTGAAGTCGCGCTGCTGCACACGATTTACATCAATGCCAAGAGCAATGGGGCTATCTAAAGATCGATACAACCATTCGCCCCCTACACCTGCATACATCGACTCCAGATACCCGCCATAAGCACTGTAGAACTGATTTTCTGACAACTTTCCAGTATGCGTCATCTGAAAATTGGGCAGGGTAACAAGCGATGTGGTCAGGTATTCGCGTATATAGGTGCGCACTCGGGGAAGATTGCTTGGTGCGTCGTAAGTAAAATTATTATAGTTATCCAGTAAACGCAGATCTGCCCTGGTTTGCAACCAGGTGTTATCATTCAACTGCAACTTTGCTCTTTCTTCAGCGGCTAACTGATAAAGTACAAAGCCATTCGGACCACCTAGATTGTAAATAAAATTCAATCCTGGCTCCGCCTCGAAAACGGCCGGTTCACGCCGATAAAATGTCTGCGTTGGCGCACTCTTCACCGGTATCGATTCGATGGTTTGTTCGGTGACAGCACCTCTTTGTTCACCGGGGGGCAAAGGTTGTGTCTGTTGCTGTACCCACGCTAAGCGGTCTACCCGATGCTCGACAATCGGAAGGTCATGTTGACGGTGTAGATAACTGAAAAAATCCACGTCATTTGCCGCATCTCGATTCAGTACGGCATTTGCTCGATTCATGTATTCTTTCGAATACACTTCCCCGGCACCCTCAACATTGACAAGCACTTCTCGCCCTTGCCGCGCGATGCTGCGTATTGACCAACCGGTTTGTTTTGTTAAATCAGAACTGGTCGACTCACCGATAGCTGAATGCAGTGGACGAATATCAGATACTGGAATAGGTGCCGGGTCATCCAGCTTGGGCGTGGCTAATTTTGGCAAATCTGTTTGTAGCGTTAAGCCCAACATGAGGGTATTACCCCGCTCAAAGCCCAAGTTAAAATTGAGCGAATCTCCGGCACGATAGACCGCGCCATAATTCCATCGCGACTTTTGAGGCAAATTATTACCGAGCGGCTCATTTTGATAATTATTGCCATCAAACTCTAACTTCAACGTCACTGGCTCCCAGAGAGTCTGATATTGCATACCGCCAAACAGTGCAGTTGAACCGCTAAAATAACTTTTTACTGAAAAATTTCCGCCTTGACCTACATCAACCACACGCGTTGAATAAGCGCGCGAGATTGAAGAAAATGGATTGCGCACGCCACCCGCATTGCCTAAATATCCCCAACCTATTCCAAGGCTCCAATCAAACGCACCGTTGCGTTTGTTTGCCACAACGTACTCCCCGGAAAACATTCCGGTGCCAGTCATGTCACGAAAGCCGAAAGCAACTTGTGGAAGATAGGCTGATTCATCCAGCAAACTTAATTTCAAATCCATGCTTTTATCAACATAGGTTTGATTATTACCGTAATAATTTCCACCGTATGAAACATTTCCCATTATTGAGTAGCGAAAGCCAAACTCCAGCCAATTAAACGGCTGCAAGAACACATTAAAACGCGAATATGGATCAACTCTGCTGTAGGTAATGGCTGCATTTCCAGTTGGCCGCATACGCGCTGATGGCGTTTGCAACAAGCCTGCCTCTCCCCAGTCATTCGCAGACACGATTGGAACCAGAGAAGTATCCATGTTTTCAACTACAGGCTTGGGCAAAATAACTAAATTCGACGATAGTTTACTTTCTTCATTGGGAACACTATCAGCAGCCACGCCTTGCGTTGCCAAAAAGGCCGCCAATTTGGGAGAGACATCCTTAGCCCATTTATCCTGACGATAAGGTGCCCATATCCAAGCACCCGGGGCGGGCTCATCCTGTTTTTGATGGTTCCATGCAGCGATACCAAAACGTTTAACCACGCCATCAGGCTGCACCAGCCACGCCCAATCTACACGCCCAACCGCGGTAGCATCACATTTAGCCAAATAATCTTTAGCCAAACCACCGGATACATGCGGCAACTGACAGCGCAGGCCTTTTGAAGTAATCAGGGTAATCGTCTGCGGACGCTTGGGTAAAATCAACTGGTGATTTTCTAAAATGACAGGATCATGTTTAGGATTGGCGCTCAGCCAATCGGCATCTACAATAGAAATAGGTACACGCCCGGTGATTGGTAACCTTGCAAGCCAATCGATCAAACGATTGGTTGCGTCTTTGTCTCCTTTATTGGCATTGATACTTTGAAGCAACTCGGTTCTATTTTTAGCCTGCGCTGATTTTTCGCCCGGCACTAACCATAGCAAGCCCAAGGAATAGTCATCTTGGCTAATACCTCTAGCAGACAACCACTCGCTGAGTCGAATGGGCCTTTGCTCGGCTTTTGCCGACACAGATACCGATATCAATAAACCTAAAATTATTGCACCTATTACGACATTAAAATGTTTAGTATCTCGAAAGAGGTGCAATTCAAACTGATGTGGGGGGTGGTCCGAGGTTTGGATGCTGTATAACGAAACTGATGAATGCAACGCATTCAGCAGATAACTCAACCACCCCCTCCCCAGACCTCCCCCGATGGGAGAGGGAGCTATAATTTCCACGTCACTGAGTTGTTTAAGTCCCTCTCCCGCCGGGGGAGGGGAGGGGGTTGGTGCATTGCCAAACTTTTTACAATCATTCGGCATCGGCAGATAGGAAGCGATTTTATCCACAGCAGTTTGAATCGCACACTCTCGAGTGGTCGTAGAAAGCAAAATAAAACTCACTGTTTATCCTTCGCAGCGACAGGCCATTGTTGCCATGTAAAACAAAGATCTTTGGAGACACACTGCTCGCCGTAGACAACTCGTTCATTCGTTTTTGAAATTGCTACAGCATAGCGAGCCGCTGGTAAAACATCGCTATCAGACGTATGAACCATACGCTCTTCAAACCATACTAATGAGCTTGGCTCAATCGCTTGTAACTCAGAGTCGTTTGGTGCGGCAATGCGCTGCAGAATCAGATCATCGGCCACATCGTATCGATAACCTGGCATGGCATCGCGAATTCGAGTCCAACTCAAGGGTTTTGAATTCTTTGCCAACTCACTCCATGTTGGCAGTGCTGGAAGACGAACTTTCCGCCACTCTGAAGTTGCGCCGACTGCGGCAAGTAACCGTCCATTTTGAAATCGCAACACTTCACGATCCGCGCTATACCAGACGCTCATCGCATCGATGTCATCAATATTTAAGGTGCCCGATGCCAATAAAATAACTCTGCCATTGACAGTTAATCTTAAATAATGGAATCTTGAATCTAACTGTGCCGAATCTACATGACGATCATGCGGAACAATCTGGCCGATTGTTGGAATAATGGGATTTTGGGTAATGGATGAGCAGGCAGTCAATGCAAATACACAGCCTAGTACGACAATGCGATAAATCACATCGTTAAAAGAGTGAGAGGTAAACAGAATATGAACTCTAAATGCAAAACGTAAAAAAACCTTGGATTAAATCCAAGGTTTTTTCTTTACATCCATCACTATTGAGTGCCTGTTGTGCCAGACGAGCTTGAGTTTGAAGTTGAAGTTGAAGTCGCTAGAGCAGCGGTGCCAGCAACTGCTGCACCGATACCTACCATTGCTGCAGTACTGAGCCCACCTGCGGCGGCGGCTGTAGTAGCCGCAGCTGTCGTTGCTGCCGCACCAGTCGTTGCTGCTGCGCCAGTGGTTGCAGCAGCACCAGTTGTTGCTGCGCCTGTCGTAGCCGTGCCAGTTGCTGCCGCACCTGTTGTTGCAGTACCAGAAGTTGAACCGGCTGCGCCCGGCACGGTGGCAGCAGAAGCAACCATAGGAGAAATTGCGAATAAAGCTACAATTGCAATCGTAAGCGTTTTCATTTTAAATACCTTAGCCTTTCGTTAAATTTCTTTCTTTAATTCTCGAAATTTCTATCCTTGAGAATTTCAAAGAAATGATGAATTATTCACCTCCCCATTCATGAGTTAACTATAGCACAGACTAAATCTAACATGCAATTAACAAATAAAATGGTATGTCCTAGCGGATACTAATTAAAATGTGCGATGATGCGCCGAGTATTTACCCATACCAACAGGATATAGGCTGTTGCACCTTCTAGAGAATGTAGAGTTGAATAACAAAAAATAATTTGATGATCCAAATTGCTTCAAAACATTCCATGCAAAAGATCCAGCAGCCTATCATTTTCTGTTTATTAATATTTTTTCTATTGCTCGCAATATTTCGCCCTCCCCATAATTTTTATCCCGTCATTAATATTGCAATACCCGACCAATCTGGTGCACTTAATATTTATTTTCTATTTAAGAGTCGCTCTACTCTTCAGGAATGCGAAACATTAAATGGCAAAATTACGCTCGAATTCTTGTCAAAATGTCCCCAGTGCAGAGTGACCGTGTTTCAATGTCCAAGTTCGCTAAATGATGCGCAACAAATTCTGCTGTCCACGGCCTCTCTACCCACTCCTTCAGGACGCATGGCTAATGGAGTAGTGGTTTTCGAACATCCTAATCAAGATGTCGCACTCAATGCTTGCCAGGTTAGCGAAAGTCAATCAGCCAAAGGAATGAATCCTATTAAATGTTTCAATACAAATACGCCTCGCCCGCAGTCTACTACTCACTTATTTATCCAGTATTGGTTATGGGCAATTATTTTCGCTGCTTTTGCAGCCGCATGGATTACAGGTTGGCTAATCATCAGATTCGAGAAACTGCACGCACATCTTTCATATGATCAAATTACCAATAGCCCGCAAAAGATTCATACAATTCCTACTCCCCGGATTGGCGGTCTGACCCTCATGATCGGCATGTTGATTGCCGGTGGTGTGATGATTTTCCCCGACTCGCTTCCCAATAGTCGTGAATATGGGCTACTGCTGCTTGCCGGCATACCGGCATTCTTTGGCGGGCTGGTTGAAGACATCACCAAGAAGGTGAGCGTGCTTGATCGATTGCTTCTTACCATGCTCTCCGGTGTTATTGCCGCATGGATACTTGGCGCAACACTCAATCGCTTGGATATACCTGGTGCAGATCTATTTTTTAAATGGCTTCCATTCGCTGTCGTTTTTACCAGCTTTGCAGTAAGCGGTGTAGCCAACGCAATCAACATCATTGATGGGTTTAACGGCTTGGCAACCGGTTTGTCTATCATTATGACAATACCGCTTGCATATGTGGCATATCAGGTAAACGATTCACTGGTATTTACTGTTGCCATCGCACTCATTGGAGCCTTGCTTGGATTTCTGGTATGGAACTGGCCCAGTGGAAAAATATTTATGGGCGACGGCGGGGCTTATCTTCTGGGGTTTTTGCTTGCAGAGCTTTGTGTGCTTTTAGTCGTGCGCAATTCAAATGTCACGCCTTGGTTGCCCTTGCTTATATTTATACATCCGATATTTGAAACATTGTTTTCAATATACAGAAGAATATTTTTACGCGGGCATTCACCGGGTAGACCGGACGCATTGCATTTACACACCCTTATTTACAAAAGAATCGTGCCGAGGGTGTCGTCTTCAGGAAAAACTTATTCCAAGCATGAACGAAATAACCGTGTAGCGAAATTCATTTGGACGCCGATTGCAATCCTAGCCATTTACGCAATGATTTTTTGGGAATCTATCCCCGCGATGATAATGGGTGCCGTCGCATATTGCATCTTCTATTGCAGTGTATTTCGGGGAATTATTAAATGGAAACACGCCGGAAGTTTGTCTTCCTTTATTTTTCCAACCTCTAGAAATGTTATGCGAAATAAATAGTTCCGATGGCAGTGAGCGAAAAAAAGGGTAGCGTCCCCTTTCTTGGAGTGGGTAGCGTCCCCTTTCTTCATCATCACATCAAAGCAACCACCTCTCAACTGGCATCTGCAAAAACTCACCCACATCAATACCATCGCCTCCCACAAGCAAAAGTTTGTCTGGTTTAAACGCCTCATTGAATGCATGCATGCCGGGGAGTGCATCACGGGTACGCCCGCTCTTTACTTCAATGGCAATCAACTTGCACCCTGCGCGCACCACAAAATCGACTTCCCGATTACGATCTCGCCAATAAAATAACTCACAATTTCCCGCCGCAGCCGCATTGGCAAGATGCGCACCCACTGCAGACTCGGTTAGCCGGCCCCAATGTTCACGATCTGCCAGAGCTTCCTCAAAACTGAGGCCCTCCATAGCAGAGTAGAGTGCTGTATCGAGTACCTGCAATTTGGGGCTGGAGCCTCGGCTGCGTACAATTTCTCCCGCATATTTAGAAATTCCGGTGAGCATACCTGCTGCACTTAACAACTCCAGATAGTGCGCTAACGTAGTGGTATTCCCTGCATCCTGCAGTTGACCTATCATTTTTGTATATGAAAGTATCTGTCCGGAATATCGGCACCCTAATTCAAACATACGACGCAGCAAGGCAGGCTTATCCACTCGCGATAACAGAAGCACATCTCTAGACAGCGTAGTTTCTATCAACGAATCTCGTACATACCTAACCCAGCGATCTTGGTCTGCAATCAGAGAGGCTGCACCTGGATAGCCCCCGAAATATATGCTTTGCTGTACCGACCAACCGAATGCCTGGTGCATTTCCTCTGCCGACCAATGTGGCATATGTAAAACCTCGAACCGACCGGCAAGGCTTTCGGAAAGCCCGCGCTGAATCAACAATGGTGCTGAACCGAGCAAAACAACCTTGAGTGGAATTTTCTTGCGAGTATCTTCGTCCCAAAGGCGTTTGACGGTCTCTGACCAGCCGGAAATCTTCTGAACCTCATCTAAAACAAGAATTGCATCCGGATTGCTTAGTTTCAGTCTGGCAATCTCCCATTGCTGGGAAATCCATTCTTGCCCGCGTAAGGTGGGTTCGTCAGCACTTGCGAATTGAACAGGAATGCCGATACTTTCGCAAACTTGCTGAACAAGCGTCGTCTTGCCAACTTGACGAGGCCCTGCGACAACTTGAATGAAGCGTCGCGACTCTGTTAACCTATTGTTCA
>CAIRAO010000463.1 GCA_903876625.1 uncultured Gallionellaceae bacterium
GTAAATTGAAATATGAGAATTTCAGAACGCTCTAAACCCATTCTGAAATTTACCTAAGCGGATTGGTTAAGGAAAGCAGCTTCTATCTGTAAAAGACAGGATGAGATCTGAAAATACTTAGGTAACACAAACACGGTTGCGTCCGGCATTCTTGGCTTGATAAAGAGCCTGATCCGCACGATTAAGCAGTACGTCCATGTTGTCTTCTTTGGAAGTCAAAGAAGAGACGCCTATTGAAACAGTAAATTGAAGTGGTAATCCACTTTCAAGCGGCACTTTCGTATTTTCGATAGCCTCCTTCAATCTCTCAGCTGCTTCCGCCGCTTCTCCTATTCCGGTTTCTGGCAATAGAATTGCGAACTCCTCACCTCCTAAACGTCCGATGACATCGACCTCACGCAAAGTCTGCTGACAAATCTCTGCCAGCTTTTTCAGTACGATATCTCCGACCTTGTGCCCGTGCGTATCATTCACACGTTTAAAGTAATCGATATCCATCATGAAAATTGAAAGTGGATTGCCATAGCGGACTGCGCGGTTAAGCTCCTGTTCAGCAAGCTCCATAAAACGACCTCGATTACTGATGCCAGTAAGGTAATCAATATGAGCTTGGCGTTTGAGTTCAATCTCTAGAAGTTTGTGGTTGGTAATGTTGGTGTGAATGCCAATCATTCTGAGTGGCTGGTGCAGCGGCCCCCACTCGGTAATTTTGCCGACAGAACTTAACCAAATCCAGTTTCCATCTTTTGTCTGCCTACGATATTCCATGGAAGTAGGCCCACCGTTACTCATACAATCACGGAAAGCAACCATAACTGCATCGCGATCTTCGGGGTGCAATCTGTCCTTCCATTCTTGCAAGTTGGTATGGAATTCAGTTGGATCATAGCCCAGGATTTTGGGATATTCTTCACTGACAGAGATATTGCCGCTCTTCACATTAAGATCGAACCACCCCTGACTAGCTGCCCCAAGAGCGAGACGAAGGCGCTCCTCGCTCCCCCTGAGAGTAACTTGAGCTTCAGCAAGCCGACGGTTTAAACGCTGCAGGTAATATGTTGCATATGAAACTGCTGTAAGGATGATGATCACGACAATTAATACAAGCAGAATCCAGTCAGGCAAGTGCCTTGGCGTCGTGTCAAAGATGTATCCGTCAAGCGAGTAGCCTGGCTTGATCAAGCCAGCTTTCACGAAAGTTTCAGCCATTTGCTGCCAGCGTCCGGGATTCATATGGCCAATTTCAATCAGGTCTGGGAAGATCAGTTTACGCATCTCAGTCGCTTCAAATTCAAGATGATCTCTGGTCTTCTCGACATTATACTTATTGATTAATAGTTCAATAATTTCATTGGGATGATCCATTGCATAGCGCCAGCCTTTTAGCGTGGCGCGGCGTATAGCTTCAACACGTTTTGGGTTATCTCGCAGTTCCGCCTTAGTGGTAAACAAAATGTCACTGTAAAAATCTATTCCGTAGTTACTTGGGTCGATAATGTTGTAGGCCAAGTGTCGCTGTTTCAAGAAGAAAGGCTCATTAGTGAGATAGGAGTTGAAAGCATCGACTTTTCCTGAAACCAGATCATCAAGGTTATAACTGCTGGGCATCACCTTTACCTGTGTTAGGGATACACCCTCACTTAGGAACGTGGCCAAGAAATCAGCATCGTCGGTGATGTTCATCAGCATGACTTTCTTCCCTATAAGGGCATGCACTGAATCGATTCCAGAATCCTTGCGAGTCAGCAATACCGATGGGGAATGCTGAAATATTGCTGCGAGGGCAATGAGTGGCGTACCCTGCAGACGTTGAAAAAGTACTTCGCTATTGCCCTCAGCATATTGGGCGCGTCCGGACATAACTTCTTGAACGGGTTGATGGGTAGGGTCTCCGGCGTGAAGATGGACATCAAGTCCTTCCTCCTGATAGAAACCTTTTTCAACTGCGGCGTAATAACCCGCGAATTGGAATTGATGATGCCAGCGTAGTTGGAGATCCACAACATTTTCTGACTGTGATGTACCAGCCAACGCCGAAGAAATCGAACAAATAAATGTAAAAGCCGAAATGATTTTCATGACTTTCAACTTGTCTTCATTAGAAGATAAATAGATTGGCTTGGCGGTCAAATAGAACATTCATCATGATACTTTTCTCCATAAACTAAATATCCCTTTTAAAATTTGAAGAGCAACGTTTGTATTAATGATTACCAGATTAGTAGCTTGTTATACTCCGCTAAACATATAATTCCAATATGCCAAATGGTCTATGCATTTAATCAGATCGGCAACTAGGCATCCAAAATGGCTTGCCATAAACCCGACCTGCATGGAAGTCGGTTCAAGGCCGATATCCCCATCTTTTCATTGTACATAATCAAGTTTTTCTTGATGAAACTTTTGCCGATGCTAGCAGTTACATAAATTTGCTTGTAAACGAGTCGAAGATTTGTTTATACAAATTCATTCCTTCCGTCCATTCACCGAATCCACTAGATGTATTGATATGTCCTGCATCTCCTATATTGAGGAATCGACTTCCCCAAGCCGCTGCAATAGCTTTGGAGAATTCCAAATCACTATATGGATCATTAGAGCTCGCAACGACGGTACTTGGAAATTTGAATGCTTGCATAGGAATTGGCAAAAAGCCTGTCGCTACCGAATTAAAAATAACGGCTGAAGGAGCTGTCTCTGGGCTGGGTGGTGCAACCAGTAAGGCTCCTTTTATATTTAGACTCGTTTGTGCAGCCCAATGGGCAACCAATAAACAGCCCAGACTATGCGCGACCAACACCACACTCTCATCAAGTTTAGACACGGCTAGTTCTAAAATATCGACCCATTCAAAGCAGTCAGGATTATTCCAGTCGCGTTGATTGACTCGGAGAAAATTTTGGTTAGAAGCTTGCCATCGACTTTGCCAGTGAGCCGCATCAGAATCTCCGATGCCAGGAAGGATTAATGCGGTAATTTTTGTAACAAGCGTCATGATCAATTCTCTAGTTTATTATGCTGATCAGTATTGAGGAGTTTCATCGCGATTTGCCATAACGTAGCACCAGACTGATGCCACCTAGAATAAGTAATGAAGCTACCAGTAAATTGCGTGTGAGTGCCTCACCTAATATTACGACTCCTCCTAGTGTGGTGAGTAACGGCGAACTGAGTTGAATAGTTGAAGCCGTAATTGCGCTCATATGTTGCAATACCAGATACCAAAGAACATAACCCATTCCAGATGTCACTGCGCCAGAAAGCACTGCGTAATAAATTCCCATTGTATCGAGTTGGAGCCAATGCAAGGTTAAAATAGACGTGATTATAGTTAGAAGGCCAGCACGCAGGAAGTTACCGGCAGTTGCAGTAATAGGATCGGATTGTTTGCGTCCAAAAAGTGAATACACTCCCCAAGAGATTCCGCTCACTAACATCAACATTGAATCCAGAATGGACGGCGCTGCCACGCTAGGCAACACAAGCAACACCAGACCAACTAATGCCCCTACGAAGCCCAAGACTTGAATCTTTCTCATACGTTCGCCGGTGATGAATCCGGCTAGAATCATGGTCAATTGAACTGCACCGAACAACACCAATGCCCCGGCCCCAGCGTTGATAGATCGGTAAGCAAATGAAAGTGAGATCGCATAGATAAATAATGCCGCAGCGCCATGCCAAGTGCCTTGTTTCAACGGATTCTTTCGCTGCCGGCTCATCAAAATCGAGAGTATCACCGCACCGGAAATTAGGCGTATGGAAGTGTAACTAGTGGCATCAATATTTGTTTCCTTGAGCGCCATGCGACACAGCATGGAGTTGCCGGAAAAGGCAATCATGGTGAGCGCAGTATAGGCAGTGAACTGAAATTTATTCATTGTTAAGTTGCAGAGTGATGTGAGTTGGTCTTATATAATTTCTATTGCTGGTTTATTTTTTTATTGTCTGCTTCTTGCACTTCGCTACAATCTTTCAACGATATGCCCGAAATGTTTCGCTGCATTGCTTCTCTTGCAAGCCATATCAATTTTTGCGCAGCCGCGGCATATTGCAAGCCTTGTGGCCGAACATTGGAAATGCAATTCCGGTCCGCATCGTTGCAATCGATATTGGGGAAGTAAGTCAGATATATTCCCAAACTATCGGGAGAACTCAAGCCGGGTCGCTCACCAATCAGTATGGCGATCATTCGAGCCCCCATTATTTCTCCCACTTCATCAGCCAGCGCTACTCTAGCCTGCTCGGCAATGACAACTGGACCCA
Source organism: uncultured Gallionellaceae bacterium (assembly GCA_903876625.1). Lineage (GTDB taxonomy): Bacteria > Pseudomonadota > Gammaproteobacteria > Burkholderiales > Gallionellaceae > PALSA-1006. The sequence continues at coordinate 4,267 of CAIRAO010000463.1, forward strand.
CATGCCAAGCATCAGGAATGTATTTCTTCAATTCTGCCAACATTGGCACAGCATGGCGCTGAATCGCCAGTGATGACAAACCATCTCCTACCACGATCAAAAAATCGATAGGAGTTGAAGATTTGAACGAAAGCAGACGCTGCCTGCTTTCATCATCAAGTCTGCGTCCAAGATCCGGTCTCAGTAAATAGGTGTGGCGATCAGATGCCTTGCTATGCACATGCAGCGTTGAATAACCAAGTGCTTGAATACTCGCATCCAAGGCATCAGTATCCAACGGCAGATGAACTGCATCTCGAGCCATGGCGTGCGACAGGCTAAAATCCAAAATTTCTTTGGTTGGCAGGCTAGTGCCGACTCTTCCCAAAGCAATACGGGCGCGAGTAAAGCGTCTGATCTCACTCCATGGGTCGGCAGTAACTAATCCACCGACAGAAGATTTTTCGGCATGCTCTGTAATATTTTGTGTGATTGAGTTACTGGTTGCACTTGCCCGTTGCAATCCATAATGTTCATCGTTTTGAGCCATTTTTCAAACTCCGGAGCGACCTTCAGGCCGAGTAATTTGCGCAGGTAAAGTATGTCATGGAAAGAAGTGGTTTGATAATTCAGCATGATGTCATCCGCTCCAGGAACGCCCATGATGAAAGTCACACCGGCATTGGCGAGCAGTGTCATCAAGGTATCCATGTCGTCCTGATCCGCCTCGGCATGGTTGGTGTAACACACATCGCAACCGAGTGGCACCCCCAATAGCTTGCCGCAGAAATGATCTTCCAAGCCGGCGCGGATAATCTGTTTGCCATCATATAAATATTCCGGCCCGATAAAACCCACCACGGTATTTGTCAATAACGGTGAAAAATGCCGGGCAACGGCATAGGCGCGAGCTTCGCAGGTTTGCTGATCGACGCCGAAGTTTGCATTTGCAGAAAGTACCGAACCTTGGCCCGTTTCAAAGTACATTAAGTTATTACCTACAGTACCGCGATTCAATGAGAGCGCAGCTTGTTGGGCTTCTTTTAAAATTGCCAGATCGATACCGAAACTCTTGTTGGCTTTTTCTGTTCCTGCAATTGACTGAAAAACCAAATCTACCGGAGCACCTTGTTCAATGAGCTGAATCTGGTTGGTGACATGAGTCAGAATGCAAGATTGTGTGGGAATTTCATACTGGTTGATCACCTCATCGACAAGATAATACAGATTCAACAATGCAGGAAGGCTATCAGTGGCAGGATTTATTCCAATCACCGCATCGCCTGCACCATATAGAAGTCCATCCAGCATCGACGCTGCAATTCCGCGGGCATCGTCTGTAGGGTGGTTAGGTTGCAAGCGTGAGGACAAGTGCCCCGGCAACCCGATGGTGTCGCGAAATGCCGTGACTACATGACACTTTTTCGCGACCAGTATCAAATCCTGATTACGCATCAGTTTGCTGACGGCGGCGGCCATTTCAGGTGTGATACCCAAAGCGACTCTCTTCAATGTAACCGAATCTGCTGCATCGGTTAGTAGCCAATCACGAAAATCACCCACGGTGAGATGACTGATTTCGGCAAATGCCAATGGATCATGGCTGTCAATAATCAGGCGCGTGACTTCGTCTAATTCGTAAGGAATCAGCAACTCTTCGAGAAATCGTTTGAGAGGTATGGCTGCCAGACACATTCTGGCAGCCATACGCTCGGCATATGTTTCTGCGGCGACTCCTGCCAGAAAGTCTCCTGAACGAGCGGGAGTGGCTTTCGCCATCACTTCTTTCAACGAACTAAATAGGTAGTTCGTTTCACCAACAGAGTGTTGATAAGCCATGTATTCTCCAAACGGGCTATCTTGAATTGCCGCGCATCATGTCCATCTGATTTTCCTTCAAATAGACGCGTTACATGCTACCTGCTTTTCACCCTGAAAAGTTGCTTGCGCTCGACTAGGCTTGGAGAATTATAGGGTTATTCATACAAAAATTGCTGTAACGTAGTCGCATTAGGTAAAATGACAAACTTTCGAGACGGGAACATCCAAGATGGCTGGTAAGACCCCCAAGGCTTTGTCTTTCGAGGCGGCTGTGGCTGAGTTGGAGCAAGTGGTGGCGGATATGGAGTCCGGCAAGCTATCACTTGAGGATTCGCTGGCGGCCTATCAACGCGGTGCCGAGTTGTTAACACAATGCCGCAGCCGTTTGGACGATGCCCAACAGCAGGTGCGCATATTGGAAGATGGCGTGTTGAAAAATTTTGCCGATTCCACCAAGAGTAGTGATGCCTAATTTTCAGGCGTGGATCAGTGCGCATCAGCTGCGCTTTGAGGAAGTATTGCGGCAAATGTTGCCGTCCGCTGATATTGCCCCTCAGCGCTTGCACGCGGCGATGCGTTATAGTGTTTTGGATGGTGGAAAGCGCGTGCGTCCTTTGCTGGCTTTTGCCGCAGGTGAGTTGGCTGGTGCAGATATTGCCTGCGTCAACTATGCAGCAGCAGCGGTGGAGCTCATTCATGCCTATTCTTTGGTTCATGATGATATGCCCTGCATGGACAATGATGTATTGCGACGCGGCAAGGCAACTTGCCATGTGGAATACGATGAGGCCACTGCGTTACTCGTAGGGGATGCGCTGCAAAGTCTGGCTTTCCAGATGTTGTCGGAAAGTCGACTGGGCAATGATGTTGCCAAGCAATTGCAAATGGTGAAATTGCTTGCTGTGGCGAGTGGTTCGCGAGGCATGGCTGGAGGACAAGCAATCGACCTTGACAGTGTGGGGAAGCAAATCTCTGTTCCCGAACTGGAGCAAATGCACATTCGCAAAACAGGTGCACTGATACGTGCGTCAATTCTGCTGGGGGCTCATTGTGGTAGCTTGGATCAAGCGCAACTCGACAAGCTTGACCGCTATGGCAAATGCATCGGTTTGGCTTTTCAAGTGGTGGACGATGTGCTTGATAGTGAAGCTGATACAGCTACCTTGGGTAAAACAGCAGGCAAAGATAAAGACAACGACAAGCCTACATATGTGACTCTACTTGGAGTGGCCGCGGCAAAAGAGATGGCGGCCGGGTTGCATCAGGAGGCTTTGCAATCCCTTTCAGAGTTCGGCTCCAAGTCTCGCCGTTTGAATGAGTTGGCCGATTTTATCGTAATGAGAAAATTTTAATGTTTACCACTGTGCATCCAGCACTCGATCTGGCTCCCCCTTTTACCAAAGGGGGAAGCCTTAAACATCAGCATCCTAATTAAATATGCCAATTCAACCAATCCTTGAAACAATTAATTCGCCGAGCGATCTGCGCCTGCTTGAGCGTAAGCAATTGCCTCAGCTTGCCGATGAATTACGTGCATTCCTGATTGAGTCAGTAAGCAAGACAGGTGGACATCTCTCCTCCAACCTTGGCACGGTCGAGCTGACCGTTGCACTTCATTATGTTTTCAATACACCAAACGATAAGCTGGTGTGGGATGTTGGGCATCAAACTTATGCGCACAAGATTCTGACTGGACGTCGTGAGGCGATGAATACCTTACGTATGGCCGGTGGTCTTTCCGGATTTCCAAAACGAAGTGAAAGCGAATTCGATGCCTTCGGAACCGGTCATTCGAGCACGTCAATATCGGCTGCTTTGGGTATGGCGGTTGCTGCACGACTGGCGGGTAATGGAAATCGTGCGGTCGCCATTATCGGGGATGGCGCCATGACAGGCGGTATGGCGTTTGAGGCACTGAACAACGCGGGCACCATTGATGCCAATTTACTGGTGGTATTGAATGACAACGATATGTCGATTTCCACACCCGTAGGTGCACTCAATAACTATTTGGCCAAGTTGATGTCAGGTCGTTTTTATGCGGCAATGCGACGTGGAAGCGAGAAGGTTTTGAAAGGTATGCCGCCGGTTCTAGAGTTTGCCAAACGTGCCGAAGAACACGTTAAAGGCATGGTTACGCCGGGAACTCTGTTTGAGGAGTTAGGCTTCAATTATATCGGCCCGATAGATGGCCATGATCTCGATACGTTAGTCACCACGTTACACAATATTCGCGAACTTGAAGGACCCCAATTTCTGCACATCGTTACCCAAAAAGGTAAGGGTTACGCGCATGCAGAGGCAGACTGCTTGTTGTATCACGGCGTTACAAAATTTGATCCAGTGCAAGGCATTATCGCAAAACCGGTCGCGAAAAAGTCATACACACATATTTTTGGTGATTGGTTATGCGATATGGCTGCAGCCGACGACAAACTGGTCGGCATTACACCTGCAATGTGCGAAGGATCGGGCATGGTCGAGTTTGCGGAAAAATTTCCGCAACGCTATTTTGATGTCGGTATCGCCGAGCAACATGCACTCACATTTGCGGCGGGCCTAGCCTGTGACGGATTCAAACCGGTAGTGGCGATCTACTCGACTTTTTTGCAGCGTGCCTACGATCAACTGATTCACGACATCGCTATCCAAAATTTGCCGGTCATGCTGGCGATAGATCGCGGTGGATTGGTGGGTGCGGATGGTGCGACGCATGCAGGCAGTTTCGATCTGAGTTACTTGCGCTGTATCCCGAACATGACCGTGATGACACCATCTGATGAGAACGAATGTCGGCAGATGCTGACAACTGCGTATCGTTTGAATACGCCTTCCGCAGTGCGATATCCGCGTGGCAACGGAACGGGTGCTGCGGTAGCAAGTAAATTGCAATCTTTGCCGGTTGGTAAAGGTGAGTTGCGACGTCAGGGTAAACAAGTGGCAATTCTTGCTTTCGGCTCCATGCTGGCTCCTGTACTTGAAGCGGCAGAACAAATAGATGCCACGGTGGCGAATATGCGTTTTGTTAAACCTTTGGATCAAGAGCTGGTGTTGCGCCTTGCGCGCGAACATTCGTTATTGGTGACTGTCGAAGAGAACGTTATTCAGGGTGGTGCGGGCAGTGCCGTAGCTGAATGTCTCGCGCTCAACGGGGTTAATGCGCATATTTTGCAACTTGGTTTGCCCGATCATTTTATTGAGCAAGGCGATCACAAGAAACTCTTGGCAGATTGCGGATTGGACAGTGTTGGGCTGCTGGCTTCTATTAAAAGCTTTGTAGCAAAATGATTAACTTGAGTAATTTTGTCGGATAAGAGATAATTTGTTCAGTTATATTACTGAAAGCCCTTGATGAACGCTCCCATTCCCATCCCTGACGTGCAAAACAGCGAGGATACCCGCCACTTGGCCATCAACAAGGTCGGTATCAAGAGCATCCGCCATCCTGTTGTCGTTAAAGACAAAAGCGTGGGCGTGCAGCACACGATCGCCACTTTCAATATGTATGTGCATTTGCCGCACAATTTTAAAGGCACGCACATGTCGCGTTTTGTGCAGATATTGAATCAGCATGGACGCGAAATTTCGGTCGAATCTTTTGAAAGCATTCTACGTGAGATGGTTGATAAACTGGAGGCCAAGTCCGGTTACATCGAAATGGCCTTCCCGTATTTTGTAAACAAGACGGCACCTGTGTCCGGCGTGCAAAGTTTGCTGGATTATGATGTTACCTTTATAGGTGAAATCGTAGAGGGGAAATATCGTTTCACAATGCGGGTGTTGATACCGGTGACGAGTCTTTGCCCGTGCTCAAAAGAAATATCAGAGCGTGGCGCACACAACCAGCGCTCGCACGTCACCATCACCGTTCGCACCAAACGCTCGGTATGGATTGAAGAACTGGTTCGCTTCGCGGAAGAACAAGCATCCAGCGAACTATATGGTTTGCTGAAGCGTCCAGATGAAAAATTCGTCACTGAACGCGCTTACGATAATCCAAAATTCGTAGAAGATATGGTGCGTGATGTGGCAGCAGCATTAAATACTGATGAACGTATCGATGCATATATCGTTGAATCTGAAAATTTTGAATCGATTCACAATCACTCGGCCTATGCTCTGATCGAAAGGGATAAGGCGCATAATTGAAAAGTGCATTTTTAATGTAGCTCGACTGGCAGCGGGTAGCTCAAAGTTCAGGATGCTATAAGATTTCATTTTAAATTTCATTTGCAACCAAACTATGAAACCTGTTGCAATTTTTCGCCACATTCCCACCGAAGGTGCAGGATACTTTGCCGACTTTCTCAATCAACATGCCATTCCGTGGGTATTGATTCGAATAGACGAGGGTGACCCTGTTCCCCAAAATTCAAGAGAATATTCTGGCCTGGTGTTCATGGGCGGAACGATGAGCGTGAATGATGACCTTCCTTGGATTCTTTTTGTATTACCCTTGATACGTGATGCTTTTGCGCACGATATACCTTTGCTTGGACACTGTCTTGGGGCTCAGCTTATTTCTAAAGCGCTGGGTGGCGTAGTAGATAAAAATCCAGTGAAAGAGATTGGATGGGGCAAAGTCGAAGTGTCTGACAATGACATCGCGCGTGAATGGTTTGGTGATATTCGCTCGTTCCACTCGTTTCATTGGCACGGAGAAACATTCAGCTTGCCCCAAGGTGCGATACATCTATTGTCCAGTGCGTACTGTGAGAATCAGGCGTATACCATCGGCAAACACTTGGCTTTGCAATGCCATGTAGAAATGACAGGGAACATGATCAGTGAGTGGTGCGAAGCTGGCAAGCAAGAGCTTGCTGACAGTGCCAATAGCCCGGCGGTACAATCTGCACTGGAGATGCATGATCAGTCGCAAGCAAAACTGCCTGAACTGCATCGTGTGGCAAACCAGCTTTACCGGCATTGGTTGCATGGACTTTCTCACTGACAGGTGGAGTTAAGAATGACTTACGTTGTTGCCGAAAGTTGTATACGTTGTAAATATACCGATTGCGTGGAAGTGTGTCCGGTGGATTGCTTTCGAGAGGGTGAAAACTTTCTGGTGATCGATCCGGAAGACTGTATAGACTGCTCGTTGTGTGTATCAGAATGTCCGGCGAATGCGATTTATGCAGAGGATGATCTGCCTGCAGATCAGCACCAATACCTTGCGCTGAATGCCGAATTGGCAAAATCCTGGAAACCGATCATCGTGAAAAAAGATGCACCTGCCGATGCCGATGAATGGCTAAAAGTGAAAGATAAATTACATCTGTTGAAGCGGTGAACGCAGCACAAAATTTCTTTGATCGTGCAGCCCGGCGCATCCTGAATGCGCACGAAACTGCGGTCCCAGACCTTCGAGATATTGTAGTAATTCTTCCCAATTTTCATGTTGCTCGGCCATTGGCGCAAGCATTGATGCGCGTAGCGAAACGCCCGGCTTTGTTGTTGCCAAAAATGGTGACTTTGAATGTATGGGCACAAAGTATTCCGATTGACGAAGTCGTTGTGACAGATTGCCAACGCAGTGCATTACTCTATCAACTGTTACGCGATAAAAAATGGTTCGATCAGGCTGACCTGTGGAGTATGACTCAGGAACTGTTAGCCTTGTTTGACGAGCTGACCTATTCGCTCAAAGAGTTGCCAAAAGATGCTAAGACATTTGCAGTGTCAGTGCAGCAAGCATACCAGGCAAGGCAGAACAGCTCATTGCAACTGGAAGCAAGTTTAGTATTTGAACTATGGCACGCAATGCATAGCGGAGAAGAATTAGATACCGCGCGAACCTACCAAATGCAGTTGGCTAAATTGGCTTCACAAGCGTCGCATCCTTTGTTTGTTCTAAGAACGTCAGATTTGAGTACTTTGGAGCAGCGATATATTGAAGAATATGCGTCAAATGCAGATGTAACGGTATGCGATTTGAGAGAGATGCAGGCAGAAAATTTTAGCTTTATTTCGCAAGCCCTCTCCCTTGGGGGTAGGGTTGGGGTGAGGGAAGATTCTTTGCTCGATAAATCTTCCTATATCCGCACCCGAAACATACCTGCTCTTGGTGACAAGCTGAGATTCTTTGCCTCGATCAGCCTCGAACAAGAAGCACGTGCTGCATCGATTCAAGTTCGCCTCTGGTTGCAACAAGGCAAGCAAGACATCGCTATTGTCGCACAAGACCGTGTAGTGGCGAGGCGCATGCGAGCATTGCTTGAGCGCTCAGAAATACTGGTGGCGGACGAGACAGGCTGGACTTTTGCCACCATGTCAGTCAGTACGGTGATTGATCGGTGGCTCACCGCATTGCAAAGTGACTTCTATCATCACGATTTGCTCGATTTGCTCAAGTCGCCGTTCATCTTTGCAGACATGGCTTCGACCGAACGAAAAGGCGCGGTGTTTCAACTAGAACAATTGTTGCGCAAACAAGCTGTAGTGGCAGGGTTGGAAAAGTTTATCGGGCTGGCTAAATACGCAGTTGAGTTGCATCAGCCACTGGCGCGTTTGCGTCAGGCCGCTGAATTGTTGGATCAGCGCAAGAAAAAAACACTATCAGAATGGCTTGGTGCTTTGCGAGAGAGCTTGCGTGTGTTGGGTATTGACATAGGTTTGCAGAAGGATGATGCGGGAGCGCAGTTGCTGGAAGCACTTGAAAACTGGCAAAAGGAGTTGGAGACAGATAAAGGTCGCTATCGATTTAATGAATGGCGGCGCTGGCTTGCACAGCAATTGGATACACAGACTTATCGTGACAGTAGTATCGACAGTAAGGTGCGCTTCACGCATTTGGCAGCAACGCGCTGGCGAGTATTTGATGCAGTGTTGCTGCTTGGTTGCGACGCAAATCATCTTCCCAGTGCGGCAGACGGTGGGCGCTGGTTCAATGATGCTGTGCGCAGCAGCCTGGATCTGCCAACACGCAATATCAAAGCTGCACAACAGCGAGATGATTTGTTAGCACTGCTAACTCTGAATGACTGTGTCTTGGTTACCTGGCAAAAGGATCGTCATGGCGAAGCAGGGTTGTTGAGTCCATTTTTGGTGATGCTCCGTGACTTGCATCAGCTGGTCTACGGCGATGATCTGAGTGATCACAAATTACTTGGTTATCTCGATGAAGAAGATCAACGCGTGGTCGTTCTGGCAAGAGCAGTGCAACCCAAACCGAGTATGCCTTCAGACATCGTACCTGCACGTATTTCTATTAGTGCATACAACAGTTTGGTTGCCTGTCCCTATCAATTTTATGCGCGCAGCATGTTGCGTCTAAATGAACTGGATGAAATTCAGGAAGAAATTGAAAAGCGCGATTATGGCGAGCGAGTGCATGACATTTTGTCGATCTTTCATGAACGCTACAAGCAGGTAAGTGAATATCCAACCACTGAAATGGAAACTGCCCTGCGACAGATCAGCGAAGAAATATTTTCTGATCTGCTGAAACAAGATTTTGCCGCTAACGCCTGGCTCGCGCGCTGGCTTGCCTCTTTGCCTGCTTATATAGAATGGCAGCTGGCTGATGAAGCGCAAGGTTGGCGTTACACTGAATCAGAGAGTTCGTTCGAGTGCGAAATGGACGTCGTGCGATTGCGCGGGCGTATCGACAGGTTAGATGTCAATGGAGAAGAAAAGCGAGTACTGGATTACAAAACGCAAAGTGATCAAATACTGCGCAATAAAGTGCGAGAACCTGGAGAAGATGTGCAATTGCCGTGCTACGCATATGCTCGCGAAGCAGCTCATGCCGCTTTTGTCAGTATCGATAATAAAAAAGTGAAATTGATTCAATCCAAACAGGACCTTCACCAACTGGCTCGGCTTAACGCTGTTCGTCTGGTGCAGATAATGACTGATATACGTGCTGGAGTAGCGATGCCAGCTAATGGTATAGATGCAGCTTGTGCTTATTGCGAAATGCGTGGATTGTGCCGCAAAGGTGAATGGGCATGAGCAAGCACATCGCGCTCAATCCAGAACGTAGCGTTGCTGTAGAAGCTTGCGCCGGCAGTGGTAAAACATGGATGCTGGTGTCACGCATTGTGCGCCTTTTATTGGACGGTGCGCTACCCTCACAAATTCTTGCGATTACTTTTACCCGCAAAGCGGCTCAAGAGATGCAAGCTCGTTTGCAACTTTGGCTACGCGACTTGGCAATGTCGGACGAATCTACGGTAAGGGATTTTTTCGCCGAACGCGGATTGGAAAAGTTAAGTGAGGCACAACTGCTGCGTGTCCGAAGTCTCTATAGTAATGTGATTCTTGCGCAACCAGGCATCACTATCAGTACTTTTCACGGTTGGTTCATGCAGGTGATTCAACGTGCGCCGCTTAACGCCGATGTGATGCATGGCATGACCCTGCTTGAACACGCAGCGTCAACGCAAGAAGAGGCGTGGGAAGAAATGCTGGAAGAGATGCGCAAGCAACCCGATAGCGCTGAGGCACATTACATGAAATGGCTTTTCGCAGAATACGGGTTGTTTACCACGCGAGAAATGCTATTCAATTTTATCGGCAAGCGTGCGGAATGGTGGGCCTATACCCAAGGGCAACAGGATACGCTGGCATTTTCGCTAGACATTTTACGTTCCGATCTTGCTGTGGAGATGACACTCAATCCGGTTACCGATTGGGGTATCAGCATCAACAGTGCTGAGGTGCTGTTCGCGTTCGTGCAGCAGCTGGCTGCAAATGGCACAGATGTTCAGATAGCCAAAGCGAGTAGTCTTGAACAGGCGTGGAATGAGTCCGAGCCGGGATTGCGCTTTAACAACGTGAGTCGATTATTGTTCACAAAAGAAAATAATTTTGACGGTCGGATCAAACCGACCAAAAAGCAGGATGCGGCATTGTTTGAAAGAACTCGAGATGCGCTAGCCGAAAGCTTGTTAAATGTGTGCGATAAACGTACTGAGCAGAATGCCAACCGCTTGAATGAAGCAGTACTGCATTGCGGTGTGGTTTTTCTTAACCGGTATCAGGCGATCAAGGCACAAAGTCAACAGATGGATTTTTCTGATCTGGAGTGGCAGTTGTGTCGATTGTTGCAGCAGAGCGAACATGCCGAGACAATGCAGTACAAACTTGACTGTCGCTACAAACATGTATTGCTGGATGAGTTTCAAGATACCAACCCGCTGCAATGGCAGATATTACGGGCATGGTTTGATGCTGCAGTGGCAGTGGAGTCGCAGCCGACGGTATTTGTTGTTGGTGATCCAAAGCAATCAATCTACCGTTTTCGTCGTGCTGATGCGCGGCTGTTTGGCGTGATGCGTGAGTATCTTAAAGAGAATTTTGCAGCACATGAACTATACAACAATCATTCACGGCGCAATTCACCAGCGGTTCTCACTGCCGTGAACGCAGTTTTTGCAGATCACCCGGATGGGTTTGTTGACTTCGAGCCGCACACCGCTGAACATAAAGATTTGCCCGGTTATGTTTCAGTCTTGCCGCTCGCCATCGCGGAAGAAATAACGCTCACTGAAGTATTAGCAGACACAGAACTTCACCTTCGCAATCCGCTTACTACTGCAAGAGCAGAAGCCGAAACAGGTGCCCGGCAAAACGAAGCCATTCAAGTCGCGGCATTGTTGAAAACAATTGCCTCAGACTGGTCTATACATGAAGGAAGTAAGCCACGTCGTGCGACCTACGGCGATATTATGGTGCTTGTACGCAGCCGAACTCATCTTGCAGTATACGAATCTGCATTGCGCGCGCAAAACATCCCGTTTATCAGTTCGCGTCGCGGTGGGTTGCTCGATACATTGGAAGCCGAAGACTTACAAGCTTTGTTGTTGTTTCTCATCACGCCTTTTGCTGATCTGGCATTGGCACAGGTATTGCGATCACCGGTTTTCGCTTGCAGCGATGAGGATTTGATATTTCTTGCACGCAACACTCGGATTAACTTTGTGGAAAATGGGGTAAAAATTAGCTGGTGGCAGTGTTTAAAACTTAACCTTAACTCGTCACCCGCATTACAACGTGCCACAGATATACTTCAAAACTGGCTGGAGTTTGCAGACAAACTCCCTGTTCACGATTTGCTTGACCGTATCTATTTCGAGGGTGATGTGCTGGCAAGATACAGTGCCGTATTGCCGAGTGAAAAGCGCACTACAGTTAACGCGAATCTCCACGCCTTTATGGAAATAGCGCTGAGTGTTGATGCCGGACGCTATCCTAGTCTGCCTCGTTTTCTGCAAGAATTGAAAGAATTGCGCGACAGCAAAGAAGATGCTCCAGACGAAGGAAAACTTGGGTCTCAGGGTAATGCAGTGCGTATTTATACCGTGCACGAATCCAAGGGATTGGAAGCGCCAATAGTCTGGTTGCTGGATGCGAACTCTGAAAATAAAAATAAAGAGAGTAACGATGTGTTGCTTGATTGGCCAACGAATGCAGAACGCCCCCTACATTTTTCGCTCTACACAGATCAATCGTCAAGAGGAAAAAAGCGTGCGTTGTTATTCGAACAAGAAGCGGCACAAAAAGCCCGTGAAGAAATGAATTTGCTCTATGTGGCTATGACGCGCGCTCAACAAGCGCTAATTGTCAGCGGACACAGCATAGGAGAAGAGAAAGAAGAAAATAAAAAAACACTTTCCTGGTATGACCGCATATCAGCGGTAACGACTGAGCAGCTGAATCCATTGGTTGGAAATAGTTGCACAGACAAGACTGGCCAATCGACTAAACCGTCAGCAGAGCAAGAATCTGAAGGAGCTGGCAAAATTGTCGTACTTCCCCCAAGGAATCCCGCAGGAAAACGGACTTCTCGCAATTCAGTTCAACAACAGAGGGGTATATGGCTGCATGCTATTTTGCAATGTCTTTCGGAAGAACAAAATATAGATGAACGTGAGCTTCAGCAACGCCTCTTGATTCCATTAACAGAATTTGATTCACTTTTCCGCCAAGCCAAAAATCTTCTCTCATTGCCACAATTTGAGCGTTTTTATGATGATAAGTATTACCATGCCGCTTGTAATGAAATGTCATACATCAACGCAAGCGGTGAATTAAAACGCATAGACCGGCTTGTGGAATTTGAAGATGAAGTATGGGTGCTGGATTACAAGTTGGGTGAACAAGAAAACGCAGAACTTTACCGGGCTCAAATGAAAGAATATCGCTCTGCAATGCAATCGGTATTTGCAAGCAAAAAAGTTCGAAGCGCATTGTTATTTGCAAATGGAGATTTTGTCGAGATGATTTAGGCTCGGCTTTTAATAGGCGGACAGTTGAAATCAGTTTGGCGTTACACTGTAGTTTCATTATCAATCTGCCGGAAGCAAGAATTAACGGATTTTGAGGGAGTAGAATACTATTTTGTGTCTCATACCCAAAATTAAAGGTAGCTATATCATATTGAAATAATTGGTTTAATTGGTACTAATTTATGCATTCCATAGGAATTTTTGCTACATAATTTTTCTGATGGAATTGATTCGGAAGTGAGTGAAGACTAATTCACGGGCAATATTGTTCTATAAAAACAATTGACAATACAGTTTTGTTAAATTAGATTCGCGA
>CAIRAO010000464.1 GCA_903876625.1 uncultured Gallionellaceae bacterium
AATATTTAGTGAACTGTGACCGACAGATTATTCCTTTCGATAGCTTCTTGCAATGAGGTTGTCATATCAAATCGTAATAATCATTATTAAATATTTTCGGTGCGGTAATTAACTGCTTTAATTTATTGAAGATCAATTTGTGTTGTGGGAGTAGAATCTTGCTCAGAGGGTAAGAGATTCTTATTCCGGGAAGTAATTTGAAAGAGTTCTCATGGCTAGTCAAATTAACGCGCATTCCGAATATCTGGATTCAATTTTGTTGCGTCGCAAGTTCAATCCAAACGAACTTTTGCAGATCCTCCGTGAAGCACAAGAACACTACGGTTATATCCATAGCGACGCTATCGATTATCTGAGTGAAAAACTAAAGTTTCCCCGTTCTAAAATTGAAGGAGTGGCGAGTTTCTATTCGTTCATTTATTTGCAGCCTCAAGGCGAATATCGTGTGCTGTTCTCGGACAATATTACTGATCGCATGCTGGGCAATATGGACTTGATGGCAAGCATGTGTGCCCAGTTATGGGTGGAATCCGGCAAGCTTTCTGAAGACGGATTGCTTACGATCAACACAACCTCCTGTACCGGCATGTGCGATCAGGGGCCGGCGCTACTGGTCAACAATATTGCGATCAATCGTTTGTCCAATGAACGTGTGGGCGGTATTTGTGAATTGATTCGGGAACGTGTTCCGGTATCTGCCTGGCCGGTTGAATTCTTCGCTATTGAAGATAATATTCGTCGCAAAGATATACTGCTCGGAAGTGATTTTATATCCGGATCTGCGCTTTCAAATTTAATTCAACGTGGCCCAGACGAGGTATTGAACGAGGTCAAAATATCCAAATTACGCGGGCGCGGCGGTGCCGGTTTTTCCACCGGTTCAAAATGGGACTTTTGCCGTGCCGCACCCGGGGAGCAACATTACGTCGTTTGTAATGCCGACGAAGGCGAGCCGGGCACGTTCAAAGACAGAGTGTTGTTAAACGGTTATGCCGACTTGGTTTTTGAAGGCATGACGTTGTGTGCCCGCATTATCGGGGCGAAAAAAGGTTTCCTGTACTTGCGCGGTGAATACCGTTATCTGCTGGATCATTTGCAAGCTGTTTTGCATCATCGCCGCCAGCAAAAATTGCTTGGACAAAATATTCTCGGTGTGAAAGATTTCAATTTTGACATTGAGATACACCTTGGTGCCGGTGCATATATCTGCGGTGAGGAATCGGCTTTGATCGAGTCTCTTGAAGGCAAGCGCGGCACGCCTCGTAACCGTCCTCCATTCCCAGTCACCAACGGTTATCTTAACCAGCCGACAGTAGTGAATAATGTCGAAACTTTTGCGGCCACAAGTTTGATCGGGTTGAATGGCGGTGCCTGGTATGCCGGCATCGGTACGGAGACCTCAAGTGGTACCAAGATACTTTCTGTATCGGGAGATTGCGAACATCCCGGACTGTATGAATATCCATTTGGTGTAACAGTAGCGCAAGTTTTGGCGGATTGCGGAGCACGAAACACCCAGGCGGTTCAAGTAAGCGGCCCCTCCGGTATTTGCGTTGCCGCGAATGAGTTTGAAAGAAAAATCGGCTTTGAAGATATTCCCACTGCGGGTGCATTCATGGTTTTTGATCAAAGTCGGGATATGTTTGAAGTCGCGCGTAACTTTATTCATTTCTTCGCGCATGAGAGTTGTGGTTTTTGCACACCTTGCAGAGTTGGAACCTCATTACTGTCAAACATGATGGACAAGTTGTCGCACGGTTTTGGTTCACCCTACGATCTTGCGGAAATCGAAAAACTCAATGTGTTATTGCAATCAACGAGTCATTGCGGATTGGGTCATTCGGCGTGCAATCCTGTGCTGGATACGATAGCCAAATTTCGACCTGCCTATGAAAAGCGCCTGGCTCATTCTGAATATGTTCCGGCCTTTGACCTTGACCGCGCTTTGTCTCAGGCACGCCAGATGACGGGGCGTGACGATAGGGCTGCACACCTGGAGAGAAGCGGAGACCGGAGAGCGAAGTCATGAATCAAGATAAAACATTTACGCTTGATGGCAAAGTCATTCCTTACAGTAATGGACAAACCATTATTCAGGCGGCGATGGCAGCAGGCGTTTACATTCCTCATCTGTGCTTTAACCCTGAATTCAAGCCGCATGGCTCATGCAAAATATGCACAGTAAAAGCCAATGGCAGGCAAACTGCATCGTGCACCCAGCAACCCCAGCCTGGCATGGTCGTCGAGAGCGACACCAAAGAATTGAACGATGAACGTCGGGCTTTGCTGCAAATGCTTTTCGTCGAGGGAAATCATTTCTGTCCCTCTTGTGAAAAGAGCGGGAATTGTCAGTTGCAGGCGACGGCCTATGAACTTGAAATGATGTCTCCGCATTTCGATCAATTTTTCCCTGACCGTCCGTTAGACGCGTCTCATCCGGACTACCTGCTCGACTTTAACCGTTGCATTCTTTGTTCACTCTGTGTGAGAGCAAGCCGCGATGTGGATGGCAAAAATGTGTTCGCACTGTCTGGACGTGGCATTAAAAGTCACCTGATCGTTAACGCGAAATCAGGTTATCTCGCGGATACGAATTTTTCAGCCGAGGACAAAGCAGCCCACGTTTGTCCGGTTGGTGTCATTCTCAAGAAACGTGTGGGGTTTGCAATACCGATTGGACAGCGTACTTTCGATGAACATCCGATCAGTGCGACACCGCATCCAACCGAGAGGGGGGCTTGAGATGAATACCCCGGTAAAAAAACTAAAAGTCGCGACGGCAACCTTGGCCGGATGTTTCGGCTGTCATATGTCTTTTCTCGATATTGACGAACGGCTACTGGAATTGGTGAAATTGGTAGAGTTTGACCGATCACCTTTAACCGACATCAAACATTGTGGTCCATGCGATATCGGCATTATCGAAGGCGGTTTGTGTAATGCAGAAAACGTGCATGTGCTGCGTGAATTCCGTTCCCAGTGCAAAATATTGATCGCACTGGGTGCATGCGCGATCAACGGCGGTTTGCCTGCGCAGCGCAATCATCTTTCACTGCCGCTGATACTGGAAGAGGTTTATCACGCGCAACATGGTTTGGTTGATGGCTTCATTCCAAACGATCCGGAACTGCCGTTGCCGTTGGACAAAGTTCATCCCATCCATGAAGTGGTGAAGATCGATTATTTCATTCCCGGCTGCCCCCCTTCAGGTGATGCTATCTGGAAAGTATTAACCGATTTATTGGCAGGTCGTGAACCGGAATTGGGTCATGATTTGATGCATTACGATTAAAGGAACATCGATGTCGTCTTCACTAGAAACTGCTGTTCATCCGGAAAATCTGCGCCGCGTCGTGATTGATCCGGTGTCGCGCGTGGAAGGTCACGGTAAGGTCACCATCTTGCTGGATGACAAAAATAAAGTTCATCAGGTGCGTTTGCACATCGTCGAATTTCGCGGTTTTGAAAAATTCATTCAAGGTCGCCCCTATTGGGAAGTCCCGGTGATGGTGCAACGCTTATGCGGAATTTGTCCGGTGAGCCATCATCTTGCCGCCAGCAAAGCGTTGGATCATATTGTTGGCGCAAAACATCTGACACCCACGGCAGAAAAGATGCGCCGCCTGATGCACTACGGCCAGATATTGCAATCGCATGCACTGCATTTTTTTCATTTGTGTTCGCCCGATCTGTTATTTGGCTTTGATAGCGACGTTGCCAAACGCAATATCGTTGGTGTGGCTGAAAAACATCCCGAAACAGCAAAGCGCGGTATTTTATTGCGCAAGTTCGGACAAGAAGTGATTCGGCACGCTGCGGGTAAACGAATACACGGCACGGGCGCAGTTCCCGGTGGAGTGAATAAATCGCTGAGCATCGCCGAGCGCGATTTATTGCTCAAAGATATTTACCAGATGGTGTCATGGAGTCGTGATGCGGTTCATCTGGTGAAAGAGATGCACCATCAGAGCCCGGAGTTGTATAACAGCTTTGGGGCATTCCGGGCCAATTATATGTCGATCGTGGGTTCGGATGGAGGGCTGGATTTATATCATGGTCATCTGCGTGGCCGCGATGAGAATGGCAATATTATTTTCGATAACGTGGATTATCAACACTATTCTGAATTTATCGCGGAAGAAGTAAAGAATTGGAGCTACATGAAGTTCCCTTATCTCAAGTCACTGGGGACAGAAAAAGGTTGGTACCGCGTGGGTCCTTTGTCACGCATTCAGAATTGCGATTTCATT
>CAIRAO010000465.1 GCA_903876625.1 uncultured Gallionellaceae bacterium
ACATCAGCAATTGTGGAGAACCAAAGGCACCGCCTGACAATACCACCTCATGCCGGGCACGGACCTGGGCGCTTTGCCCGGCGCGCAGGACATCCTCAAGGGAATCAACATTGAGGTCGAAGACGGCGAATTCTTGATTCTGGTGGGGCCATCGGGTTGCGGAAAATCGACATTACTTTCGATGATCGCAGGTCTCGATAACATTACCTCTGGCGAAGTTCATATCGGGGGAAGGTTAGTCAATAATCTGAGTCCGAAAGACAGGGATATCGCAATGGTGTTCCAGTCTTACGCGCTGTATCCGAATATGACGGTCAGACAGAACATTTCATTTGGCCTGGAAATTCGCAAAGTGCCTAAAACTGAGCAAGACAAGATCGTTGCCCAAGTCGCCCAGATTTTGCAAATGGAGCAGTTGCTTGATCGAAAACCCTCACAGCTTTCCGGAGGGCAGCGACAACGTGTCGCCATGGGAAGAGCGATTGCACGCGATCCAACTTTGTTCCTGTTTGATGAACCCCTTTCCAATCTGGATGCCAAGTTGCGCGTCGAGATGCGCACCGAAATCAAGTTATTGCATAAGCGTGTGGGCAAGACGATAGTCTATGTGACGCATGATCAAATCGAAGCAATGACGCTGGGCGACAAGATCGCGGTGATGAAAGCTGGTGAGGTGATGCAATACGGGACTCCACAGCAGATTTACGATAATCCGGTTAATCTTTTTGTTGCAAGCTTCATGGGATCCCCTTCCATGAACTTCATTCCATGTCAGGTCGTATCTGTAGATAACAAATTGGGACTGAAGATAGAAACCGGCGGCCAAACGCATCTCTTTCCTGTCAACGCAGAGGGATTGGGAAATTATTTGGGCAAGGAAATCATCGTCGGCATTCGCCCTGAAAAAATCACCCACAAAGTTGATTTCCTGGCAGGTGCTCCAAATTTCTTTGTAGCTGAATCACTGATCGAGATTGCCGAGCCAACTGGCGCCGACACCCTGCTCATGGTTAAGATGAATGGCAAGGATGTCGTGTGTCGCGTCCACCCCGATCACGCTCGTACTCACGGTGATCGTATGCCACTGATGTTTGATATGTCGAAGACTGTCTATTTCGATCCGGTTACCGAATTGCGCATCGCCTGAGGTTCACGTTATTTTCGCTGCTATGCACGAAATGCTCAAGGTTGCTTTGGTAGGTTATGGATATGCGGGAAAAACCATCCATGCACCCTTGATCGACAGCGTTCCGGGAATGGAACTGGTAGCGGTCTGTTCCAGCGACTCAGCCAAAGTATTAGCAGACTTTTCGTCACTTATTGTCAAAACTTCTTTGGCAGAAATACTGTCACAAGTTCAAATCGATGTCGTCGTGATCGCGACACCAAACAGCACTCATTTTGAACTGGCACGCAGTGCGCTTCTCGCCGGTAAACATGTGGTAGTCGATAAACCTTTTACCGTCAATACCGCACAGGCGCTTGAACTAAAAGGCTTAGCCGAAAAAATGGGGTTAGTGCTATCGGTGTTCCACAACCGGCGTTGGGATGCGGACTTTCTGACTTTGCGAGAAGTGATTGCATCAGGAAATCTTGGAGAACTGGTTAGTTTCGAATCACGCTTTGAGCGTTATCGACCTGAAGTGAAAACTCGTTGGCGCGAACAGGCGGGTGAAGGTAGCGGTCTTTGGTACGACCTTGGTCCGCATTTGTTGGATCAAGCTGTGCAATTGTTTGGTTGCCCCATCGCAATTCAGGCAGATTTTGCAATGCAGCGCAAAAATGCTCAGACGGTCGATTATTTTCATGTGTTGTTGCGTTATTCAAAATTACGGGTGATCTTGCAATCCAGTATGTTGGCAGCTGAAGATAACTCGCGCTATCTACTGAGAGGATACGCTGGCAGCTATAAAAAATTCGGTCTGGATACGCAGGAAGAATCTTTGAAACATGGTGAATTGCCTGGCTGTGCCAATTGGGGCGATGACCCGCTTGACGGCGTTTTGCATGAGCCCGCGAACCATGAAAATCCTTCATGTATTTTTAAA
>CAIRAO010000466.1 GCA_903876625.1 uncultured Gallionellaceae bacterium
ACCGCCAAGACAACAATGCGATGTGCACCGCACGGAAATAAACGCTGTAGGGGAAACAATTGGCGACGACACGCCGAATGTCTTCGCGAACAACGGCAAGCTGGAGAGGGTTTTTAGATGCCAGTAATACGCAATGGTCAATTTCAACAATAAACTCAAGCCCAAGGCCAAACCGTTTGCCTTCATACCATGCACTTGCTTCGATGAATTTTGCGCTTGCGGCACGATGAAAAGTGATGGGCAGGCTCATCGCCTGATTTTGGCAAGAGCGGCTTCTTTTACTTCATTCCATGAAACAACATCATTTGGATTCGCCAGATAGTTGGCGAGACGGCGATCAAGCTCCGTTTTCTGCGCTTCAGTCAACGATGGCGCGGCACCACGACTGACGATACCATCCCAGATGGCCTCAACCAACTCAATCTGCTCGTCAATATCGAGCACGCTTGCTTGCTGTAAGAGTTGTGTATTCATGACTTGCGCCATTCAAAGCTAGTAAGGTGATTTTAGCCCGCTTCGCACCCTATCTCGAACACATAGATGTACACACTGCCTAATTCGAGCTTCACCTTCAACGTCTTTCATCGTGAAGAGTCGCTTTCGCATGATGGCGTCTAACGATGTCCGAGCCATCCACATTCACAGATTTATTAGTTACGTAGCCTGGATGCAGCGCAGCGAAATCCGGGATGGGATCCGCATTAAAGGCCTCCCCGGATTACACCCGCAAGGTGTACGCCGTGGCTGTAAGGGGCTGAAGCCCCGACAACACACGCTGCATTTCGTTTCATCTAGGCTACTCTGGCTAGCCTATAGCACCAACTATAGCCAGAAAGTACCCCCCACCCATTACGAAGCAAAGTAGTTCACCTAATCCAATCGAAATGTACCAATCTTTCCGATACAAATATTACTTACCGATGAGGGCAGATGCTTTTTGCCTCACCTGGGCCAATTCGTCAGGTAATACCTTCCCCTTTAGGCTAGCCTTTCGCGCAATCCAGTCAAGACTTTTAATTTGGTCGGACAGTATGGCACTTGGACGGTCGCCAGCAATCATAACCTCGAATGGGTAGCCCTTAATCTGCGTTGTCAGTGGGCAGCACAACATAAGTCCGGTTTTGCCGTTGTAGGACGCAGGGCTGACAACTACCGCCGGGCGATGTCCGGCTTGCTCATGTCCGGCTTGCGGATCGAAATGCAACCAAACTATATCACCGGCATCGGGTACATAGTGACGCCCCATTACAAAAGCTCCTTGCCGACAGGTATGCCAAAATCTGTACCGATATTCAGGTTTTCCGGCGTTATGCCAGCAAGCAAATGAGCAAGGTCATATTCATTTGATCGAATTGGTTCAATAACGATTCGACCGCCTTCTTCACGAACATCAACCGGGGTATCCAAAGCCAATCGAGCGGCCTCCATTATTCCGGCGGGGATGCGAACGGAAGCGCTATTACCCCATTTCTTTACGATTACACGCATGACAACTCCTTTGTTGAGCCAATGTTGACACAATATCGAGTTCACTCTAATGTGTCAACATTGATAATACATATCTAGTGGCTGAGAAAAATCGGAACAGGTGGCGAGTTTGGTATTGGAATCGCTAGCTGGTTTCGGGTGGAATACGCGGCCTCACCAATTCACCGAACCCGGCGTTATCCTATAACACCCACTGTAGCCAGAAAGTACCCCGCCAAGCGTCTCGGCAACCATTCGGCAAGAAATAGCAATCTGACAACCGTTACATCGGAAAATCTCGAAGACAAAAGCGGTTTAATCGTGGGCAGATGAAGTATTGCCAAATTCGAGATTCGCCTTAAACGTCTTTCGTCGTGAAGGGTGGCTTTGCAATGAAGGCGTCTGACAATGTCCGATCAACTCAATCCCGAAACAAAAATTGGGAAGAAAAGGCTAAAAAGTTACAAAAATCTAGCAAGGTAGTAGTGAATAACACCGCGAGATATGATTCTAAA
>CAIRAO010000467.1 GCA_903876625.1 uncultured Gallionellaceae bacterium
GATATCCTGATACCCATAAATTGATGTGGCGATCGAGTCTGCCAGCATTTCCAAGGCTTTCCCGGACTTTGCAATCTGCGCAACGCCAGCGGTAGCGTGTACATTTCAGGCGAACGCATCACAATCAGCGGCCCGATAAAATTGTTCCATGATGCGATGAAGGTGATCAGCCCCAGCGTGCCTAACGCGGGTTTCAGCAGAGGCAACACAATGCGCAGATAGATATCAAATTCACCGCAACCGTCCATTCGTGCCGCTTCGATCAGATCTTTTGGAATTGAGGTAGCCACAAACTGGCGCATCAGAAAAATGCCAAATGCGTTGGCTGCCGTTGGAATATACAGCGCCCGTGGCTGATCGATCCAACCCAGCATATCCATGATCATGAAGGTCGGAATCATATTCATGAACGAGGGCAACAGCATGGTCGCCATTACTAAACCGAACAAGGCGTTCTTGTAACGAAAATCAAACATCGCGAAGGCATAGCCGCCCATCGAACAAAATAACAACGTCAACCCCGTTGAAGCAATTGCCACATAAAGGCTCCAGCCCAAGTTTCGCCAGAACGGCATATGTTCAGTCAGAATCTTCAGGTTAGTCAAAAAGTCATCCCCGAAGAACATCGGCGGCGGCAAGCTGAAAATCTCTGTGCGCGAGTGTGTGGCAAACACGAACATAAAATAGAAAGGCGCCAGCATAATCAGCGCGCCAACGCCGACGAAACAGTAAGCGGCCCAGGGTGCAAGTCGGTCAGTTTGAATATTCATTGCGCTCATACCGATGCACTGCGTTGGCGAAATAAGCGGTTGGTCATCCAGGTCAGCAAGGCAACCAGAATAAATAAAAGCCAGGACATGGCACTGGCAGCGCCGAAATCATTAAAGTCGAACGCCATGCGATACAAATAAATCGCCGTGGTCATGCCCGACTGATCGCTGCCGCCGCGCCCGCCGGTCAGGATGAACGGCTCCTCGAACAGTTGCAGACCGCCGATGACAGAAAGCGTGACACCGAAAAAAATCATCGGCTTCAAGCTGGGCAAAGTAATGAACCAGAACTGTTGCAAGCGCCCTGCACCATCCATAGTGGCGGCTTCGTAGATGTCTTTGGGAATGGTTTGCAACGCGGCCAGATAGAGCACCACATTAAACCCGACATAGCGCCAAAACACGATCATCGAAATCGCCGGCTTGATGTGATCCGGATCATTGAGCCAGTCCACCGGGTTCTGCGGCATAAACCAGCCCAGCACCGGCACATGACTCATTGCCTGCATCCCCACGTTGATGATTCCATAGTCCGTGGAAAATAGAGAGCTGAACAAAATCGCAATCGCGACCGTCGACGTAATATAGGGCATGAAATACGCGCCGACAGCGGCATTGCGCATGCGCTGAAATGACGAATGGATAAAGTACGCCAACGGGATCGCGACCAAATGTTGTGGTACACCTGAAACCAAAGCGAGCCAAGCGGTATTTTTCAGCGACTTCCAGAACCAGTCGTCCTGTAGTGCAAAAGCAAAGTTATCTATTCCGACAAACTTCATCGCTTCAAGACCGCTGGTCGGTTCCCAAGTCTGAAAAGCCAGGTAGAGCGAGAACAAAAGCGGGAAAACGCCGAACACCAGAAACAGCAAGACGAACGGACTCAGAAAAACATAAGGAGCCATTTCGGGAGATATTCGCAGTAAGGCAGGTATCTTCATGTCAGCGAAAAGCTCGTTGTTGCAGCAAACGTTGCGCATCTGCCAGCGCAACTGAAATGTCTTTGCCCCGATCCAGTACCTTGTCCAGCTCGGTATTGATCACCTCGTCGGCAAACGAATCCTGTTTGTGTACAGCAATTGCAGTGATGTGTGTCGCTGCTTCGCGCCAGATAGCACGGCCTTTCTGTCCGCCAAGAAATTCAATCGGCAGTTCAAAAAAAAGATCATCATAAGTTTCGATCAGCGCCGGAAAAGCATCCTGAGACTTGAAAGCACCC
>CAIRAO010000468.1 GCA_903876625.1 uncultured Gallionellaceae bacterium
AGCGCCTCAAAACCGGGTTGTACTTTAGTGCCCAGTTCAATGCTAAGCGCTTGCGCGCGGGCAACCAGTTCCAGTGGATCGGAAATGTCGGCAGGGGTGAATTTATTCAGAACGTCGGCAGCCTTGTATCCCAGCATACGTTCGGCACCCACGTTGAAAATTTGAATCACGCCTTTCTCATCAGTAGCGATACTCGAAAAATTGGCGCTATTCAGAATTGCTTTTTGCAAGGCACCCGCTTTAAGCTGAGCTTTCAAGCGACGAACTTCGGCGACGTTTTCCACTGAACCCGAGGTCGCGCTTAAAATGCCTAAATCGTGTATTTCTTTGGACATGGATTACCTTTGTGCAAATCTTGAAATATTCCGGCAACAAGTCAATTTTGTTTTCTACAATCAGTTTCCTGATGGCAACTTATACGCTGACTGACAGGTAAAATTTATTTATATGCTTTACGTTAAAGATACGAATCAGTTCTGCGAATAGTTGGCTGGCTTTGGGTGGCTTCGGCACTGCTGAGCAAACGATTGAATTCTTTTTTGACAACGTCATAACATTCACAAGCACGCTGCTCTAACCCGACCCGGTCAACAACAGTAATGTGACCGCGGCGGTAGCTGATTAATCCCTCGCGCTGCAACATCACCGCGGTTTCGGTAATACTTTCGCGGCGCACACCAAGCATGCCGGCAATCAATTCCTGGGTCATGGTCAATTCATTGGAAGGCAATCTGTCCAAGGTTAACAAAAGCCAACGGCAAAGTTGCTGTTCCACCGAATGATGGCGATTGCAAACTGCTGTCTGCGACATTTGCGTCATCAATGCTTGTGTGTAACGCAGCAGCAAACGCATCATCGGACCTGCACGGTTAAATTCTTCCATCATTAATCTGCCTTTCAGACGGAATCCTTTACCTGCAGTTTGAACGATGGCGCGACTGGGCGTGGTATTGCCCCCCATGAAGAGAGAAATACCGAGCACTCCTTCATTACCTACCCCGGCAATCTCTGCAGAGGCGCCGCTCTCCATGATGTAGTGCATGGATAAAATTGCAGTAGTCGGAAAATAGACGTGTTGTAATTGGCCGCCGGATTCGTGCAGAACTTGCCCGAGTGGCATTGAAATAAGTTCAAGATGTGGCAAGAGTCGTTCAAGAATATCCTCAGGCAGTGCGCTGAGAAGATAATTCTGTTTGGGGTATGTCGCTTCAGACATACAGGTTAGTCAGTTGATACTGCCTTTGGCGAGTAGCAAATAATACATCGGAGCTATTCAAAAGTTCAATTCCTGTTTTAGCTGAATTTCAAATGGACTTCACAAGCCAAGGAATTTACACAAGCAACGATTATGTAATCTGTACGTTGCCGAACAAAGAAAGTAAAGCTGACTTATAACATGGCATGGACAGAACGAAGGGTATTTCAATTGATAAAAATGAAATTATCAATAACACCAAACTGACAATCCGTGAATTAAAACTGAGTGCAGCCCACACAATCATAGGCAGCGACATGAACAACCTGAATTAGTTAGAGCCAGTAAGCTGGCTCTGGCCACATCACTCTGAAGAAATTGCTTTTTCAATACTGAAATTCATAACCACAAATGGTTTTCAGAAAAAACAAAGGGAGAAGAGGTTAGGGAAAATTCCTGATCAAAATAAATTTGCTTTTCCCCTTAAACAATTCTCCGCTCTCATTTTTTCTGAAACAACACTTTAAGGCGTGCCAATCTTGTGAAAGTTTAAGATTTCAACGCAATGAGTACTTCATCCAACATCTTCTTGGCATCGCCGAACAACATGCGGTTATTTTCTTTGTAGAAAAGCGGGTTATCCACGCCCGCATAGCCTGTAGCCATGCTGCGTTTCATCACGATGGAAGTCTTGGCCTTCCACACTTCCAGCACCGGCATGCCGGCGATTGGGCTAGTTGGATCATCTTGTGCCGCAGGATTCACGATGTCATTCGCACCGATCACCATGGAAACATCGGTATCCGGAAAGTCTGCGTTGATTTCGTCCATTTCCATCACGATGTCGTATGGCACCTTCGCTTCGGCCAAAAGCACGTTCATATGGCCTGGCATACGACCGGCAACCGGATGAATACCAAAACGCACATTAACGCCTTTTTCGCGCAGACATTTGGTAATTTCATAAACAGTATGCTGAGCCTGCGCCACTGCCATACCATAGCCCGGGACAATAATGACATTCTTGGCTTCGCGAAGTAATTCTGCGGTTTCTGCTGAACTGATTGAGACAGTCTCACCAGCCGGTTGCCCATCACCTTTTGCGGCAGGCTTGCCGCCGCCACTTCCAAAACCACCCGCAATCACGCTGATGAAATTACGATTCATCGCACGACACATGATGTAGGACAGGATCGCACCGCTTGAACCCACCAATGCACCGGTAACAATCAGCAGGTCGTTGTTCAGCATGAAGCCGGTTGCAGCCGCAGCCCAACCCGAGTAACTGTTCAGCATAGACACGACTACCGGCATGTCAGCACCGCCTATCGCCATTACCATGTGGATACCAAACAGGAACGCAATGACCGTCATAACGGTCAAGCCGACCAAACCTGCACTGACTGATTCGGAATGCAGGAATTGCCAGCCAAAGAAAATGACGACCAGCAGCCCCGCAAGGTTCATTAAATGGCGTCCGGGCAAAAGCATTGGTTTGCCGCCAATTTTGCCAGCCAGCTTTCCAAAGGCAATAATAGAACCTGAGAAAGTCACCACACCGATCAGAATACCGAGATAAATTTCAATCTCATGGATGGATTTTTCTGTACTGGTTAATTGATATGCGGCTCCCGGATCGATGTAATTCGCAAAGCCGACCAGCGCTGCAGCGAGGCCGACCATACTGTGCATTATTGCGACCAATTCAGGCATTTGTGTCATCTGCACTTTACGCGCGGCGTAAAGTCCGATAGTGCCCCCTACTGCCATTGCGCCGATGATCCAGGGAATACCAGCCATTGAAACACGCGGACCAAAGATGGTCGCCAGCACGGCGATAGTCATACCGATCATGCCGTAAAAATTGCCGCGCCGTGATGTCTCCGGATTAGAGAGACCGCCGAGACTAAGAATAAACAGAATAATCGCGCCGATATACGAGACGGTTGCCAAACTTGCAGACATAATTATTTCCCTTAGCTCTTAAATTTATTTGCGGAACATCGACAGCATGCGTCGAGTGACGGCGAAGCCGCCGAACATATTGACCGTAGTGAGCGCAATGCCCGCTATTGCCAACCAACGTATCAAATCATCGGGTCTGGCCTCGCCACCCAACAGCGGGGGGGAAATTTGCACCAGCGCACCGATGGCAATAATGCTGCTGATCGCATTAGTAACGCTCATCAGTGGTGTATGCAAAGCCGGAGTGACATTCCATACCACCATGTAACCCACAAAACAAGCGAGTATGAAGACAGTAAAGTGTGCAAGGAACGCTGCCGGTGCATAGGTACCAACCAGCAGAAATATCAGCGCAGCGATGCCGAACATCATCACCGTTTTACCAGCTGAAGCCGGAGCACCACCGCCGCCATGTCCGTGCGCGGAAGGTGCAGCAATCGGCTTGGCGGATGGTTTGGCCGGAGCTGCGGGCATTTTTGGTGCAGGCGCAGGCCAGGTAACCACGCCATCCTTGATGACCGTCAGACCGCGAATGGCGTCGTCTTCCATATTGACGTTAATGATGCCATCTTTGGTTTTGCACAACTCTTCGGCGAGACGGAATAGATTGGTTCCATATAGCGTGGAAGATTGCTTGGCCAAACGACTATTCAAATCAGAGTAACCCACGATGGTCACGCCATGCTTGACTACTGCCTGACCAGGCTCGGTCAGTTCGCAATTACCGCCCCTTTCAGCCGCCATGTCAACGATGACGCTACCGGGCTTCATGCTTTTCACCATCTCGGCGGTGATCAGCTTGGGTGCGGGCTTACCCGGAATTAATGCGGTCGTGATAATGATATCCACTTCCTTCGCCTGCTTGGCGTACATCTCGCGCTGTGCCTGCTGGAAGCCCTCGCTCATCACTTTGGCGTAGCCGCCTCCACCGCCACCTTCTTCTTCATATTCGACTTTGACGAATTCGCCGCCCAGAGATTTGACCTGATCGGCCACTTCGGCACGGGTGTCGTTGGCACGCACAATGGCGCCCAAACCTGCTGCGGTTCCGATGGCAGCCAGACCGGCTACGCCCGCACCGGCGATGAAGACCTTGGCCGGCGGAACTTTGCCCGCAGCCGTAATCTGTCCGTTAAAGAAGCGGCCAAAAACATTGGCGGCCTCAATAACGGCACGGTAGCCGGCTACACCTGCTTGAGAAGTTAGCGCATCCATCTTTTGGGCGCGGCTCAACATACGTGGAAGACAGTCGATCGCAAGCACGGTAGCCTTCTTTGCGGCAAGCTGAGTCATCAATTCCGGATTTTGCGCCGGCCAAATGAAGCCGATCAAGTGACCGCCTTCACGCAGGAGATGTATTTCTTCTGTTGACGGTACGCTCACCTTAAAAACGATGTCGGATTCTGCCCAAAGTTTTGCAGCACCTTCTACTATGGTGGCTCCGGCAGTGCGATATGAATCGTCACTGAAATTGGCTGCATCTCCGGCACCGGATTGTACGGAAACCGTAAATCCCAGCTTGATGAGTTTTTCCACAACATCCGGCACGCTGGCAACGCGTTTTTCACCTACGCTGGTTTCCGCAGGAATCCCTATACGCATGAAGCTTCTCCTATTGATTTAAATCTTAAAAAAACGCCCTCTTAATTACAGAGCGTCATTTATTTATCCGCCGAGATTATATTCTGTTTTACTCAGAAACGGCATAAGCTGTGAAATTATGCATTTTTAACATTACTTACAAAAATAAGGCTTGGTTTCCCAAGCCTCTAAAATAAAATCATTTACGATTACTTTGCGGTAGCAGGTGCAGGCACAACGGGTTTGTTTGTCCCTGACTTGGTTTGATTTTGATTGCTGCCGTCACAAGCAAACGTACTGGCAGGAAACCCGAACATCATTATCATCAAGAAAAATATAATTTTCATATCGAAACTCCACGTTGTCATTTGCCCAAATTAATTCGGAAATAACTTCCCGAACCCCATCATTGGAGCATACTGCGCTCAGTTGGACATTCC
>CAIRAO010000469.1 GCA_903876625.1 uncultured Gallionellaceae bacterium
GAACGGCTGAGGTTCTGTGCTTCTTCTTCCAGTGACTCAGCCGCAGCTGCTGCTTCTTCCACCAGGGCAGCGTTCTGTTGCGTGACTTCGTCCATTTGGGTAATGGCCTGATTCACCTGTTCAATGCCCTTGCTTTGTTCACTCGAGGCCGCACTGATCTCACTCATGATGTCGGTCACGCGTTTGACCGCATTCACGATCTCTTCCATGGTCTTGCCCGCATCATCGACTAACCTTGTGCCTACTTCCACCTTGGTGACCGAATCATCGATCAGCGTCTTGATCTCTTTGGCGGCTGCCGCAGAACGTTGCGCCAGATTGCGTACTTCGGCTGCGACCACGGCAAAGCCCCGACCCTGTTCACCGGCTCGGGCTGCTTCTACCGCCGCATTCAAGGCCAGGATGTTGGTCTGGAAGGCGATACCGTCGATCACCGAGATGATGTCCACGATCTTGCGTGAGGAATCATTGATCGCACTCATGGTACCCACCACCTCATGCACGACAGCGCCACCTTTTTCTGCCACGGTACTGGCGGTGCTGGCCAACTGGTTGGCCTGTTTAGCGTTCTCGGCATTCTGTTTAACGGTGGAGGTGAGTTCTTCCATGCTGGCCGCAGTTTCTTCCAGACTGGAGGCTTGCTCTTCGGTGCGTTGCGACAGATCGGTGTTGCCAGAGGCGATCTCTTTCGAGGCGATATTGATGGTATCGGTGGCTTCCTTTATTCGGGCGATGACCTCATTGAGTTTCTCTACTGTCATGTTGGAATCGTCTTTTAGCTGTCCGAATGTGCCGTGGTATTCATTGGTGATTTTCTCAGTTAAATCTCCCTTGGCCAACGCACTGAGTACTCGCACCACCTCATCCAATCCGACCGAACTTGTTTCCATCAACTTATTAATTCCAGTGCCAAGTTCCATGAAAAACCCATCTTTCCCTTTCAAGCAAATGCGACCAGTAAATTCGCCGTTGGAAGCTGCTTCAACCAGACTGGCCACTTCCTTTTCCACAGCAACTTCGGTCGTACGATCACGCCATTCCAGTGCGTAGCCCAAGTGCTCTCCTTTTTCGTTGATTACCGGACAGGCTGACAAAGCAAATGTGTGTCCCGCTAGCGAGATCTCGGCATTATGGGTTCCTTTCAAATTCGTCAAAATCTGCTGCTGATGCGTCGGAACTTTATGGAACTGATCTATGTTTGATCCAAGCAATTTTGAGACATTGAAATTTGGCATCACCTTACGAATATCACTTTCAGCTTTGGTTAACAGGTTGACGACCGACTTGTTAACGTAAATGATATTGAGTTTGGAGTCTGAAATCATTACCCCTGTCCCTACGTTGTCTAGCGCCACATTGACACGCATGGCTTCATTTGCCATTCGATGTGACTCCGTAACCTCAAAACCCATACGAATCTGCATGGATTTCATGGCATACATCAACTGCCCGATTTCATCATCCTTGGTGACTTCGATTTTGTGGAAATATTGTCCTTGAGCTATGTTGCTAATGTGTTTTCGCGCATAATCAAGTTCCTTGTCTATTCTGCGAATCAGGAAAAATCCAAGCAATAGCGCCAACAATATGCCGATTGCTATAATTGCGATGTAGGCTATTTTAATCTTGGCAAATCTGTTTTCAGCCGCTTTGTCTCCTGCATCAAAATCTTGCAGATACAATTCATTTAATTCTTT
This sequence comes from uncultured Gallionellaceae bacterium, assembly GCA_903876625.1. Lineage (GTDB taxonomy): Bacteria > Pseudomonadota > Gammaproteobacteria > Burkholderiales > Gallionellaceae > PALSA-1006. Next base: position 1,698 of record CAIRAO010000469.1, read on the forward strand.
AAGCGAAACCTTGACCGGTTCGTTTAACGGACTTATTTTTTCTTCCAGAATGCGAGCTACATTTTTGGTATCGCTAATCTTTAGTGCTTCTGCAGCGGGGTTATAACCATCGTTGAGTAAGTTTCCGAGTGCGACAATAAATTTTGACACGGACGACTTGGAGTTTTCGGTAGCGGACTTATTAAATTCGTCCATCGCATTATTCAGCTTGCCAGTATTCTGCTCAAATTCTTTCAGCCTTTTCTTAATATTTTCCGGAGCAGAATTGATCACCGTATCCATTAGCAATATGCGATTACGTTGAGCCAAATAGGAGACATCAGACAAACGTTGTTGTGGCAACAAATCATTGGTGTAATTGGTATCCGATTCCTCCATTGTGCTACGCAAGCCAATCAGCCCCATCATTCCGATCAGAAGCAAAGTTGCCGACATGAAAGCAATTAATCCGATTAATAACTTGCGAATGTTCAATCCGCTCACTACATTCAACTTTTTTAAGAATCCATCATTGACTGCACGACCCTCTTTGATTTTCAGCGTTCCCTGACGCTTCTCCTTAAACAGTTGATAAGCTGCTGCATGCGTCGAAATCTGCTCGCGCGTTGCCTTTGTACGCGAAGACATATATCCCGCGAGAGAGCCCTTTTCATAAACGGGTGCCACATTCGCCACAACCCAGTAAAAATCGCCGTTCTTACGACGATTTTTGACCAGCCCAGTCCACGGCTTATTTGACTTGAGGCAATTCCATAAGTCCGCAAAAGCTTCTGCGGGCATGTCAGGGTGGCGAAGCAGATTGTGCGGTTGGCCGATTAATTCCTTTTCGGAATATCCGCTGGCTTCAACGAAATCGGAATTAACGTAGGTGATGATGCCGCGGGTATCAGTTTTGGAAACAATCGCCGCATTCTCTTTTAAATCGTATTCAACATTTGTAACCGGTGTGTTGTTTCGCATGTCTGATTTCCCAAAAGTTAGATGATATTTGAAGTCCAATTTTTTGAAACGCCGGTCAAGTGGTCAGAGTGCGGTAGCATCCATGCGTTTTGACCGGCAAGTCAAAATTTCAACCATGAACTAATCACACCTGCACGATGTAAAGATACCAGATTTACTTAAAAAAGAAAGCAGGTCACAAACAAAGTAAAATAGAAAAACTGCTGATGCTCTGAAGTTCTGAACAGATTAGCGGGCACGTTAATATCACACCTGAAACTGAGTATCAGCGAGTCTGTGCGGATAAACTGTCAGTGGAAAAACAAAGCTGTGGAAAGATTGAACAACCGACCGGGAAAACGACTTGGTTACCGTACACCAAATCAACGGTTTCGTTTCGCTTTCAACCGACCACTAATGGTAATTCGTGTTCATGGCAATAGCATGCGGAATACAGCACCGCCAGAGTTACTTAATTCGATAGAGCCGTGCCGATCATCGAAACGATGTAAGGCTGCAATTTTTCCGGCTAAATAAAGCCCCAGCCCGGTACCCCTTCCACTCAACGGCACAGGCGCCAATCCACCTGCAGCCAATAACTTGTCTGGATATCCAGGGCCATCATCAGCCACTTCCAGCACAAGCATTTTATCCTGTTCGTAAGCGGATAATCGCACTTTGGAACGCGCAATGCGGCAAGCGTTATGAATTGCATTTGCAAGTGCCACCCGTATCAGTGAATCGTCAAAAAAAGCGATGCTGGGTGCATCTTCATCCGTAACCTCTATAAGCAAATGAGGAAACAACTCCCGGTATTCAGCGGACATTATGGTCAGGAAATCTGCAGGGTTGATAGAATCCGAGTGGACAGTCAATGAATCATTTTCCTGACGATGCACGAGAAGCATCTCGGACAAACGGCGAGAGGCGCTCATCGCAATTTCCATTTCTTTCTGCGCATCTCCACGTTCCCCCAAACGTAGCGACAATTCAGCCAACTGATTTTTTACGTCATGTATGACAGCAGCATAGAGATCATTCATGGCTGTTCCAACTTCAATGCTTCAATTGTTTAAGCAGCGAGTCGATCTGTGCAAGTTTGGGATGATTGGGAGATTTTTTGATGAGTTCATCACGATAGTGCATACAGTTGCGAGCATAATACGACAAAGTTGGTGATCGCATGATTGGCGCGATTGGCATCATGTCTGAGAATTGGGCTACCGAATTCACTCACTATCAGACATGGCTCATAGAGTATGACGACAGGGAAAGGGTCGGTGAGTCTGCTGC
>CAIRAO010000470.1 GCA_903876625.1 uncultured Gallionellaceae bacterium
AGAAAAAAGAAGACGTTATTATATATGCCCTTATTTCCTATTTGGCAATAAATAAGCGATTGCCTTGTCCTGCAGTTGACAACCTTGGAAAAGATGGTCGTTCTGGGACGAATCCAAATTGCACAACCTACTGGGGGCTAGTTCCATACTATGAGTTAGGTTTACCCATGAGTGCAGCTATGGACGGATGGGAAAATTTCTTTTCTTACGCAGTTTCTCCGCAGTGGACAGTCACATATCAAAGTGGCCTAGCATCACCAACATCAACAGCAAGCGGAACTCCATCAGTTTCCTTTAATGTTGGAAATAGCGGTTCCATGTCAGTATGGAACCGGATACCGGCTTCTCAAGCTAATCCAGGTACTCTTATTACAAACAGCGCGGTTGTTGTTTTGATTTCTAGTGGAGTCAATGGCTTGGGTTCTTATACTATTAAAGGAACACAAAACGTAGCTCCTGCTACAGGTACAGATGAAAGTTCAAATGCCCTGCCTGAAAGTGCTTTGCCATTGACCACAAATATTACGATACCCACGGTTGGATTTTTTCAGCGTGAATACACTGAGCTTAATTTGGGAGCTGGAGCTTATGATGACATACTAGCTTGGTATAGCCCCAACGATTTGTTATCCGTACTCATACAAGATGGAGCTCTACAATCGGCTTATGGGCAATATTCAAATCAAGTGTCAAACATAAAATCGGCAGTGATTGGAAATATTTTGACTAGTGGTTGTACGATTCCATCCGGATCAAACACTGGTGTTCCAATCTCGCTCAGCGTAGATACATGGGGCAACACTCTTGCAGTTTCTGGCGTTACCTCATCTCCATTTTTGATCCAATATAACATTTTAACTCCGCTGCTACATTGTGGGGCGAGTGCGGTAAATCCTGCAACTTCAATTTATACACTTTCCAATTCAACTGCGAATCAGTTAATAAACGGACCGTCATGCCTAGATTTTCAGTACTTGCAAAACTCTTGCAACCCATGAATAAACAACAAGTTCAATTTATATTAAAGTGAGATTTAACTCGTCTGTTCCTCAATAAGTGCATGTTGTAAGATCTAGTTCGAAAAGTTAAAAATGAAAAATAAGCAAGCAGGCTTTACTTTATTAGAAATCAGTATTGTACTGGCAATTATCGGAATAATTGTTGGAGTAGTATTAGCTAAAAGTGACTTGCTGATAGGAAACACCAAAGTGACGACTACAATTACACTGATCAAAGATTTGTCAGGGGCCGTTAGCAACTTCAAGGGGCGCTATCATTATTTGCCTGGAGATATTCCTTCTGCAAGTAATGACATTGCAGGAATAACTGCGGGAACTGCATGTGATAAAGGCAATGGTGATGGCGTCATCGCAGATGCCACAAATGAAATTCCTTGTGTAGCAACACATTTAGTTTTGTCCGGTTTAATTAAGGGGAACACAACTGGAATAATTTCGCCGTTTAATTTAGGTACAAATCCTGATGTCTTTGTTCTTTCAGTAAGTTCGTCCGCAGTAAATATAGCAGCAGTCAATCCGTTTCCACTCACAGTTCAAAACGTAATTGAAATTAAGAATATTCCCTGTGATGCGGCTTTATCAATTGATAGCAAGATTGATGATGCCTCCAGCCAAACGGGTAATGTTAGATTCACTACCTGTACAAATGGCA
>CAIRAO010000471.1 GCA_903876625.1 uncultured Gallionellaceae bacterium
CTGCTCAACGCTCTGAGCTGTGGCTATTGCCTCACGCGCACGTTTCAATATCTCATCATTTCCACTAGCTGGTCGTGACATAACTTTCTCCATCGGGGTTGATAGAGTGGCATTATTACATTAATGAATTAGAAATGGAATAAGATATAGGGTACGTAAGAGGCAAGAACCGGCCCAGACTGTGTAAAAACTCAAAAGTCACTTATGGCTTGAGAACTTCAGCATGGCAGCAAATCCTAGCACCGTTACACGCTTATAGGGACATCCAAAAAGTTGAAACTCATATTTCTGAGTTTAAAATTCACATCGCTATAAAACAGTGTATTCGTAATCAAATTACTAACTTGACATGCATAGGCCATTGGCCTACTCTCCGCCTATGGAATTCGAATGGGATCAAGCTAAAAGTAACACCTGCTTTACAGAGCGAGGATTTGACTTCGCTTATGTGCTGCAAGCGTTTATGGATACGGAAAGATTGATCCACAAGGACTCGCGTTGGGATTACGGAGAAGATCGGTATCAATTACTTGGCGCCATTGATGGGCGGGTATTTTTTGTTGTGTACACCGTTCGAGGAACGGTGCTTCGGATTATTTCAGCACGTAAGGCCAACAAACGAGAGGTGAAAGATTATGAAAACAGTGAACGTGAAAATTGACCCAGTAAATCTAGCCGGGTTGCCGCAAGGTCGTGTGAACAAAAATCGTATTGATGCCACAAGTGAGCAGGATATAGATTTGCAAATGGCACGGGACAGTGAGGAGGCCATGCAAGATGCTGCAAAATTTGCGCGCCGTGTACGCCGCCGATTAGGGTTGAGTCAACTTGAATTCTCGCATCGCATTGATGTTTCGCTCGAAACAATACGTAACTGGGAACAAGGTAAACGATGCCCGACCGGAGCGGCCAAGGCACTTTTGAAAGTACTCGATAAGGCACCTGAGGCCGCGTTGTCCGCATTGGCCTAGCTGCAAATTACAATTTGGACTGGTGGCTTGTTATTCAGGAAGAGTCATTGAATGAGTCTTCCCTCGAATGAGTCATCCTGGCCAGCCATAGTCAGTCGAACGTATCCTCCAATTTTGACGTTTGGCATCTAAATCATTGACTGTTCTCACCGATGATTTATTGTGAATAGTGAGCCAACTACTCAGCAGCGTCTTTCATTTGCTCTATCTACTGGCCTACAAGAATGATTCTTTTTCTTGATTTTGATGGTGTGCTACATCCAGCTCATGACGGGGAGCCGACGCCTGCCAACGAAGTCTTTTGCCACTTGCTACGTTTTGAGTCGGTTATGCGCGATTTTCCGCAAGTGGAAATTGTTATCAGTTCAATGTGGCGATACCAATTTACATTAGACGAGTTACGTGCGCGATTTTCCCCCGATATAGCAGCTCGTATTATTGATTCGACTCCACAAGCAGAACTCACCGAGAGCCACTATCAGCACGCTCGACGAGAGCGGGAGATACTTGACTGGCTGGCTTTTGCAGGTCGCGAGGGAGAGCCTTGGATTGCACTTGATGATTCAGCATGGGAGTTTACGCAACATCGTGGCCAACTGGTAAATTGAACTTTACGGTCTTGTCGTGCTTTATATGCTCATCCTTTTTATCTTCTACTGAAGAGATGACTTTGCCACTCGTCGGATCAATTTTCACTTTCATGATTATTTTGTCCTTGACGACCTCTATATCGAAAGTCGACTTTTCCTTATGGCGCTCGAACTCAGCATGGACTGCCTTACCGCCAACGTATCGCTCTGCCGCAGTAACGGCCTGCGCCATGCCGATCTTTGCATTTTCGATGGTTATTATTTCATCCTTTCCCAACGAGTTGACTGCATAGGCACTGCCCATGATGACAACATAAAGTAAAGCAGAGGCTGTCAAACTGAAATTACTTTTCATAAATTCGATCCATTTATATGACGCGGAGATTCGCGAAGTAGTCAGCTTAAAGCAAAATATTTTTCGGTATGTACCCAAACACTCTAATCGAGCAACTTAGAAATAGTTACGGGCGGCATGATTTGGAGAAATACGAAAATCCTTGCGCAAGGTTAGATACCACACAGATTCGCAACTCAAGTTCATTCATTCTGAATTTTCCGCAGGGATAAGCCTGTTAATTAAATTGAAGGGAATGGCTATGAACAAAAATCAAGTAAAAGGTGCCGTAAAAGAAATAGCAGAACAGAGCACAGCAGAGCAGAGAAGAGAACAGACGAACAGAGCGCAGCAGCCAGGGCACCGCGAGCAGCAGACAATAGAAATAGCATAATATAACATAGATAGATAAGGTTAGAATTGCATGGCATCGCATACTGCGCATTGC
>CAIRAO010000472.1 GCA_903876625.1 uncultured Gallionellaceae bacterium
ATGCACAGCGTGGATTTAGTTTTCGATTTGATGCGCCGTTGGATATGCGAATGGACACGAGTCGTGGGGAGACTGTCGCCCAATGGTTGGCGACAGTAGATGAAGGATTTTTGGCGGAGGTAATTAGTGACTATGGCGAAGAACGGTTTGCTAGGAAGATTGCAAGAGCGCTTGTTACTGCGCGCCAAGAAAACCCCATTAACACAACACGGCAACTCAGCGAAATCGTCGCGCAAACAGTGCGTACTCGCGAGCCTGGGAAAAACCCCGCGACGCGCACCTTTCAGGCTTTACGGATTTATATCAACCGCGAACTCGAAGAACTCGAGAGCGTATTACCGCAGTGTGTGGATAAATTGAAAATAGGCGGGCGATTAGTGGTGATCAGTTTTCATTCGCTGGAAGATCGGATCGTTAAACGATTCATGCGTGATATGGCTCAGGGCGACAAATTGCCGCGCAATCTGCCAATACGCGCTGCAGATATACCTCAAGGAAAATTGCGGCTGGTTGGAAAGGCGATTCAGGCTTCTGCACAAGAACTGGAAACAAATCCGCGTGCTCGTAGCGCAGTGCTGCGCGTGGCCGAATATACCGGTGGATTGAATGCTTAGGATGAATTTATTGCTACTTGTTTTTGCAATCATTTGTGCGCTGAGTGTGGTCACTTCACAGCACAAAGCGCGGAAATATTTTGTCGAACTTCAAGGTGAGAAAGACAAGGCGCAACAGATGGAAGTCGAATGGGGACAATTGCAGTTGGAACAAAGTACGCTGGCATTGCCAGGCAGGGTGGAAAAGATCGCCAGTCGGCAACTGCAAATGCTGATGCCACAGGGTAAACAGGTGCAATTCGTACGCATTGAAGATGGTAAATCCAAGGTGATTCCATAATGCATCATAGCAATAACATACAGACGAATGGACAAATCGCATTGCCGGCATGGAGATCCCGTGTGTTGTTTGCGCTTCTACTCGCGGGATTAGGCGGGTTGTTATTGCGGGGAATATATTTGCAGGGAATACACAACGATTTTCTCCAACAAAAAGGTGATGCTCGCTATGGCAGGGTAATTGAAATTAATGCTCATCGCGGAATGATCAGTGATCGATATGGTGAGCCATTGGCAATTAGTACACCAGTAGAATCGATATGGGTCAGTCCGCAAGATGTTGAGGCGACACCGCAACAGATCAGACAATTGGGGCAGATTCTTGGCATGAATCACGAAGAGTTGAAAAATCGATTGTCAGATTCAACACATGATTTTGTCTATTTAAAAAGGCAACTGCCTCCGGAACAAGCTGAAAAAGTGGTTAAACTGGGAATTGCCGGCGTTTCGTTGAAACGAGAATATCGCCGCTATTATCCAGGTGGGGAAGTGACCTCGCATTTGTTGGGTTTCACAGATGTCGATGATAACGGGCAAGAAGGAATAGAGCTGTCGTTACAGGCTCAATTGGGTGGGAAAGCGGGGAGTCATCATGTTATCAAGGATAGGCGCGGGCACATCGTCGAGGATGTAGCCAGTGTGCTTGCGCCAAAAGAGGGTGGCAATGTCGTGCTTAGTCTGGATAACAAAATTCAATTTTTGGCATTTCGAGAAATTAAATTAGCAGTAGAAAAACACAAAGCAAAAGCCGGCTCAATTGTCGTACTCGATGCGCATAGTGGTGAAGTTTTGGCGATGGCGAATTGGCCAAGCTACAACCCAAATAACCGCGACAAACCCAACGCGATATTATTGCGTAACCATGTTCTGACTGACCTCTTTGAACCAGGTTCAACCATGAAGCCATTCACCATTGCAGCGGCATTGGAACTGGGCAAGATCAAGCCTGAAACAGTCATTAATACCGAGCACGGTATGTATGTTGTTGGTGGACGTAAAATTCATGATACTCACCCTGAAGCAACGCTTACCGTAGCACAGGTGATACAAAAATCAAGTAACGTGGGTGCATCAAAAATAGCCTTGACAATGAAACCAGAGCAACTCTGGCACAGCTTGAACGATGATGGATTCGGTTCGACAACTGGTTGCGAATTTCCCGGAGAGGCAGCAGGCCGGCTGCGGGATTTCAATAAGTGGAAGCCAATTGAGCAGGCCACCATGTCGTATGGAAATGGAATATCGATAAATCTGCTTCAACTGGCGCGAGCCTATACAACATTTGCTAACGATGGTGAGTTGAGGCCTGTCACTCTAATCAAACAAGAATCAGCAGCAGCGGGTTTGAAGGTATTCTCAGCGACAACCGCGCGTGAAGTGCGGGACATGCTGGAGATGGTAGTCAAGCCTGGTGGTACAGCGCCTCAAGCACAAATTGTTGGTTACCGCGTGGCAGGAAAAACCGGCACTGCTCATAAGCTCGAAGGAGGACATTACGTTGACCATTATGTGGCCTCATTCGTGGGAATGGCACCGGCATCAAATCCGCGTCTGATCGTTGCAGTAATGATCAATGATCCAAGCGGGGAGCAATATTATGGAGGACAAGTCGCTGCACCCGTATTCAGTAATGTGATGGGAGCAGCATTGCGTTTAATGAATGTTCCCAACGATGCGCCACTCGATAATGTGATGCATCCAAGTCCGGCAGATTTTATCAGGGAGGAAGTGTGAGCCATTTCCGTCCTGAATTATTGACATCGATGGAAGCAAAAATAACTCATCTGGTAGCGGATAGTCGATGTGTGAAATCAGGTGATACGTTTGTGGCTTATCCGGGAGAACAAACAGATGGCAGGCAATTTATTGCACAAGCTGTAGCAAACGGTGCAAACGCAGTTATATGGGACGCAAAAAAATTCTCCTGGAATCCATCATGGCAAATTCCCAATCTTGCAATTGATGATTTGCGAAATCACGCAGGAGAAATTGCGGATCATGTTTATGGAGCCCCGTCCAAAAAACTTTGGATGGTTGGTGTAACAGGAACTAACGGTAAAACAACTTGCAGTCACTGGATAGCGCGAACTTTAAATGAACTTGGCAGAAAAAGTGCGCTACTGGGAACATTGGGAAACGGACTGCCAGACGCGCTTTTGCCAACAATCAACACAACTCCCGAAGCGATCAATGTACACGGTCTACTTGCTGAATATGTTCGACAAGATGTG
>CAIRAO010000473.1 GCA_903876625.1 uncultured Gallionellaceae bacterium
AAAAGCCCAACCAAATTTCCTGAGTCATCACTAAATCCGAAATTTTCCAATGGAAAACTTCGGTCAATTTGTACTTTTGCTTCTGAATTACGAAAATAACCACCGGAATTTCTCCCGGTGGTTATTTTGACAGCTAACTTATTACTCAGTGAGAAGCCGCTGCCTCTGCACCCAAGCCTGTCTCAGCACGAATCAACTGTGCATCGTAAGCATCTCTTTCTTTTTGTCCGCTTTCGCTCTTATCTGTAACCGAGGCGATATAAGCCACGATCAAGACCGTTGGGAGAACGACAAAGGTCGGGAAGTCATACGGGAATATTGCCGGGCCCATAGCCAATACTTTGGTCCATACCGTTGGGCCGATGATCAATAGTCCGATAGAACCCAAAATACCGGTGTAACCACCCAGTACGGCACCACGAGTGGTGAGGCCGCGCCAGAATATCGAAAGCACCAGAATCGGGAAGTTTGTGCAAGCTGCAATCGAGAATGTCAACGCAACGATATATGCTACGTTTTGTTTCTCAAAGGCGATACCCAGCAACACAGCGACAATCCCCAAACCGACAACAGCCAACTTCGATACCCAAACTTCTTCTTTCTCGGTTGCTTTACCCTTCTTGATCACGCTTGCGTAGATGTCATGTGACAAGGCTGAGGCACCAGCAAGAGTCAGACCGGAAACAACCGCAAGAATTGTCGCAAAGGCAACCGCAGCAATGAAGCCAAGGAAGAAGTCACCGCCCAGTGCATGCGACAAGTACACAGCAGGCATGCTACCGCCACCCTTAAGTACTAGGATGCTCTTGGTAAGGTCTGCCACATATTCAGGTTTGTTTGCAACCAGAACAATTGCGCCGAAACCGATGATGAAAGTCAGAATGTAGAAGAAACCAATAAAGCAGGTTCCATACAATACTGATTTACGTGCTGCTTTAGCATCAGTAACCGTAAAGAAGCGCATCAGGATATGTGGAAGTCCGGCCGTACCGAACATCAAGGTCAATCCAAGTGAGATTGATTCGATTGGATTCAGCTTGGCACCCAGAGGAACGACAGATTTCATGATATCGAGATGTTTTGGATGAGCAGCCACAGCATCAGAGAACAACTTTTCGAAGCTGAAGCCTTCGTGCGACATTACGCCCAAAGCCATCAAAGTTGCACCACCCAGCAACAAACCAGCCTTGATGATCTGAACCCAGGTAGTTGCTTTCATTCCACCGAAAGTAACGTAAGTGATGATCAGGGCACCAACAACGATGATCGCCTGCACGTATGTGATTTGTGGAACCAGAGTATGCAGCAACTGGCCTGCGCCAACTGCCTGACCGATCAGATACCAAATAACCACGATCAATGAACTGATTGCCGCCATAATGCGGATTGGACCTTGCTGCAGACGGAAAGAAACGACGTCAGCATAAGTGTATTTACCAAGGTTACGCAGGCGCTCAGCAATCAGGAACAATATGATAGGCCAACCGACGAGCCAACCCACGGAGAAGATCAATCCGTAGAAGCCGTTGAAGTAAACCAAAGCGGCGATACCCAGAAACGATGCGGCAGACATGTAATCACCAGCGATCGCCATACCGTTTTGAAGTCCGGTGACACCTCGACCAGCCGCGTAGAAATCAGTCGCTGTTTTGGTGTGCGTCGCAGCCCAGTATGTAATAACCAGGGTAACAGCAACAAATAACAGAAACATCACAATCGCATTCCAGTTTAGCGGAGGTTCTACAGGGGCGGCGACTACAGCCGCAACCGCAGAAGTTGGCGCAACTGCTGAAGTTGGTGCAACTGCAGATGAACCTGAAGACGCGACCGCGGAGGCAACTGTCGGGGCAGCCGAAGTTGCAACAGTATCGGCGGCTTGAGCTATTCCAGAAACGAACAGCGTCATAGCTGCTAAAAATAATATATTTAATCTTTTCATCATTTAGACGCCTCTTCAACAATTTCACGAACAATCGGATCAAATGTTCCATTTGCTCTGTAGACGTACACTCCCGTCAACAGGGCGGAACCCAATATTACCCCAACGCCAAGAATCATCCCGAAAGGAATAACACTATTTGCAGATATCGGTGCTGTGATGACTTCTGGAGCAAAGGCAATCAGTAAAATGAATCCAAAGTACATGATGCAAACAATTGCCGACAATATCCATGAAAATGTGTCACGCTGTTTCACCAGCAGTAAATATTTCGGATGATTCTGAATTTTACTTGCGATTATTAATGACATTGACTTCTCCTTTTATTTCTAAGTTTTAAGTATAACTTGAAGTACTAATTACATTGATAAAAATCAATCTGATACTTTAATGTTGAGGAAAGACTTTACAAGTATCGGAAGAAAATGCCAAGAGTTAAACTTCTCAATCGTTTCCCACTCCTTGTAATTATTATTTTGGAACTATCCGGTTTTCTAATTAATTCGGATTTAGTTACGTACAACTTATTATTAGCCCCTCGAATTCCCTAACTCGGGCTCCCCACGGAGAAATATATCATTGTTTCAATACACAAGGAACCCCACTTTAGTAAAGCAAGCTTATAGTTAGTGAACTTTGTAGCTACTTTGACTATTTAACCAGCGTTGCGAACTTTCCAATTCCATCAACTCCTTGAAATTATTGATTGATTTATTTTGTGCCTGGGCAATTGCAACTTGAAATAGTTGCGCGGTCACTATGGCGTCGGCTAAAGCGTTATGTCGATCATCATTGCGAATATCAAAATGCCCATTCCAGTCATCCAATGTCCGAAAACGAGCGGCCAGCATAGGATTCAGCGCAGGCATGATATAGGCCATGTCCAGCCAGGGATGTTTAAAAGATAACCGCAGGTAATGGTTGATTGCCCGCCGAATCATGGTCTGGTCGAATACAACGTGGAAAGCCACCAGCGGGTCTTTGCCGAGGAACTCCAAGAAATTCAGCAGTGCATCAATAGGAGGAACCCCTTCGGTCTGGGCCAGTCCGCCAATACCGTGCAATAAAATATTCTCCTTTTTACTCACATTGGATTGTTGCAGAACAATATAAAAACTGTCTCCCAATACCACTTTCCCATTTTTCAGCGCGATCGCCCCGATAGATATCAGCCGGTCTTTCATCAAATTCAGCCCGCTTGTTTCTACATCGACGACGACACATCTCATTTCATTGACCGGAAGCGCCAATGGAGCCGGTGGTATATTTTTCCATGCGTCCAGACGCGCCTGCTGCTCCGGTGACAGTGCATGCTTATTTCCCAGAAATCTTGCCAGCCATTGCCTCACAGACGATACTCCAAAGCGAGTTTGGCCTGAAGTTTTCGCGCCTGACGGAAAGCTTCCTTAAGAATACGCCGATCCAACTCATTCAGTTGTTCAGGATCGATTAGATTATCCAGCTCATCATCACCGATGCCCCTGGCTTTCTGCTCATCATGATGGCGCAAACGTAATACCTGAATAAATAAAAACGCGTCAACCCAGGCTTCTATTTCCGGATCTGATATTTTCAACTTTAACGCGCTCGAACGTAAACGCTGCAAAGTGCTGGTATGAGTCACACCGGTTGCCAGTCCAAATATTCTTGCACCATTCACAAAGGGTGTTATACCGTTTAGTTTCAAATCGAGTTTATTTTCTTTGCCTACAACAAAATCTCTGACCATACCGAGAGGAGGTTTAAAATTCATTGCGACCTCAGCCATCTGACGCAAAAAAAGTCCGTTCGTCCCGACGAAATTCAGCAGCCACTCACGCAATTCCTCAGCCAGTTTATTGTTACCGAACAGTGCCCGGAAATCAAAAAAAATCGAGGCATTTAAAAGTGCTTCCTGCGAGCTATTTGTAATCCAGCCCGCGAAGGTACGCTTCCATTCTTCAAGCGACAGACACCACTGCGGATTGGATGCCATCACTTTACCCTTGCACAAGGGAAAGCCGCAGGCAGCAAGGGAATCATTGATCCTTTTTGCTGCCGGTAACAATTGCACACGCACCTGATCGGCAACCATTCCCTCAGGCACTTCAAAAATGAGCGCATTGTCCTGGTCTGTGTTCAGGGTCTGCTCGTAGCGTCCTTCCGATCCAAGTGCAATCCAGCATAGCTGATCTGCATTCAATCCGCTGGCTATACACTCCAGTTCAACCACTCGCGCGGTGAGGAGATCATTGAACGTAGAAATGAATTGAGTCAACTGCTCTGCTGCGACGCCTTGAGCCATCATGTTATGAGCCATGCTGCGTATATCAGATGCCGCCTGTTGCAGCTCCGGAAGATGAAGCGCATATCGAATAGAAGAACCAACCTGGCGCAGCCCCACTCGCTGCAAAGCAAATAGATCTTTTTCCGATACAAGACCGACCAATCGCTCATTTTCGACGATCAATACATGTCTGATACCTTGTTTAGCCATCATCAATGCAGCTTCATGCGCCAATGCCTGGGGTGACAAACAGTTCAAGTTTTTGGTCATCACGCCGAGTACTGGTTGATCCAAATCGATCTGCGGTAGCGCAATACGTTCCAGCACATCGGGAAGCGTCAAAATGCCAAGTGGACTTCCTGCATTATCAATTGCAACCATCGATCCTACACGCAATTCATGCATTTGCGCCAGAACATCGCGCACACTGGTTTCCGGTGAACAGGTAATCGGCGCACGGCGAATAATGGCAGACAAAGGACTGGTCAGCGATTGCTGTTCGGCTCCCGATTGTGTGTATTGCGCCTGTATAACTTGCTTGGAGTGTTCCAACAAATTAGCAATTCTTCGGGTACAAAAATCCCTGAATGGTGAACTCATTCCAAGCAATGTACTAAAATCTTTTACAGGCAGTTCATAGCAAAAAGTATCCGCACCGGCGCGATAAAGACTGGCCACCGGGCGATTTGCCAGCAGAGCTCCGAGCGGGAAACTTTCTCCTTCTGCCAATTCCAGCCAGGTATCATCATCCATCGCATGTGCCACTTTTTGTTCGCCATGTACCGTCCCTTGCTTGACAACCCAAAATCGGTTTACGACCCCCTGCTCAGGTGAAATGATCAATTCATCCTTGGCGTAGTAACCAAGTTCCATTCTCTCCAGCATCCACAGCAGATGTGCTTGCTCCATCCGGTCAAACGGAGCATGGGCTGCAAAGAAAGTTAATTGGGAAGGATGTATTGCACTCATATAAAAAACTCCAATACAAAATGTCAGTCTTACTGTATCAATTGCACGTTTCTACTTCAGCAGAAATCGATTATCCGGGCTTACTCCGCGATATTCACCAACACACCCAGATTACGAATTCGATTTGCAAATCTCTCCATTTTCTCTTTTGACAATGGCTGTAGACGCGGTGCTTCAGGCTGCATCGAAGCGCGGGCGATACCATAAAGCAAAACCCCTCTCAGCATGAACCCTCGCTTTTGCAAATCATTTAGAAATTGCAGATACTCATCTTCATCATTTTGACTTGGGGGAGCGCCATCTAGCGCAAACCAGCAAGTTTGCAACCAGGTATTCGGGCAACAGGAAATTGCAGTTGTCAGATTTTCACGCACTTTGTCTAAAGTGGTTTTTGTATCATTCACGCTTGCCAACCCATGTTCACTCGCGCGATCAAGTTTGAACCATACCTCGCCTTGCAGAGCGGACATCAGCCGTAATCCTTGTTGAACATTTTCGCGTTGTATTAAGCTGCCGTTGGTGATGAGCACCAACTTGATTTGCGCTGGCAAAGAAGGTTCTTGCTTAAGCTTTCCGATCACCTCGATTACCTGAACAAATTCTGCCGCGCTGGTCGGTTCGCCATTGCCGGAAAGTGCAATGTCATTGAGACGTCTTGCTTCTTCCGGAACACGTGTTTGCATAAAGTCGCCATGCAATATTTCCTCAAGAAAAACGCGCAACTCTTTTTCGAGCAAGACCAAATCTACTGGCGGTGCCGAACCCAATTTTAGATCGGGAACCTGGCAATAGATACAGCGCCAATTACAGGCATTGTTGGTATTGAGATTTATTCCTACCGAGACACCGCGGGCGCGGCGCGAGATAACAGGATAAACATAGCTAAAACCGGCAACGTCACGGTTATGCTCAGTCACTTTAAGTTTAAGTTCGTCCACTTGGATATCAGGGTTTTATCAACGGCAGATATTGACCCGGATCGACCGGCTTGCCGAATTTGCGAATTTCGAAATGCAACTTAACCAGGTCAGAATCAGTCTCTCCCATCTCGGCGATTTTCTGGCCTTTGGTTACACTTTGTCCTTCCTTGACAAGAATCTGATCATTATGGGCATACGCACTCAGGAAGGTTTTGTTGTGTTTGATAATGACCAACTTGCCATAGCCACGTAAACCGCTACCGCTATACACCACTTTACCTGCGGCACTTGCTACAATCGCTTGCCCGCGTCTTCCGCCGATGTCTACTCCCTTACGTTTGGCGTTTTCAGAAAAACCCGTGATAAGCCTGCCATTGGTGGGCATGCCCCATTCCAAGGCTACTTCATCACCTTCCTCTTTGTTGCCTTTTACAACGGAACTTGTTCTCGCATCAGGAATTTCAGGAGTACCCTCGGGTTGTTCATCCTGCATCGCTTCAGCTTGGGCTAGTGCCTTTTCTGAATAGGGAATCTTGCCAACCTTCGGTTGCGTCTTCATACCTCCCGCAGGTGTAACCGGATGAATAACCGGAGCTTTGCTTTCAACGTCTTTCGTTTCAACGGGAACAGGAATTCGTAACTGCTGGCCAATCTGAATCGCACTGGCGTTTTCGATATTATTCAACTCCGCAAGCTCTCGATAATCGACGCCATGCATAAAGGCAATGCTGTACATAGTGTCGCCCTTTTGAACAACATAATTGAGCGTTTCAGCGGTTTTTTTCGGTTGCACAACTGGAGGCTTTGCAGGTGGCGGAGGAGGTTTCTTCATTTCTGTTCCGCGCTCAACGATGGGTGCGTGCCGCACAGGTTTCTGTGCACAAGCAGCAAGTATAATAACGGAGGTTACCAGCAAGGCGGCATGATTAAAATGCTTGCTGAATAATCCGATTTTATTTTCAAAAACTGTCATGCTTTTCCCGTCAAAATAGGGACGAATTTAACCGGTTCAAGACGTGTTTCGTGGAAACTTTTTTCATCGCGCTCAATTAAAGTTAGAAATTGTTCCTGTGTTCCCAGCGGAAGAACCATTCTACCGCCTACAGCAAGCTGTTCCAACAAGGCCTGGGGCACATGCGTTGCAGCAGCAGCCATAATGATGCCATCAAAAGGGGAGATTTCAGGGCGCCCCATCGTGCCGTCGGCATAACTCACGACCACATTTTCGGCCTGAATCTCTTTGAGACAGTTCGTTGCACGCTTGAATAATGGTTGAATGCGTTCTACAGAATAAACTTCATTTGCGACCTGTCCCAAGACGGCAGCCTGATATCCGCAACCTGCACCCACCTCTAAAACTTTATTCAGTTGCCGGCCATTGCGCAAAATTTCGGTCATGCGCGCCACGATGTAAGGTTGCGAGATTGTTTGCCCGTGGCCGATGGGAAGTGAAACATCATCATAGGCACGACTAGCCAACGCTTCATCAACAAAGAGATGCCGCGGTACTGCGCTCATCGCGGCCAGCACTATTTCATCCTTGATTCCCTGACTGCGCAAACGTTCGAGCATTCGTCCGCGAGTGCGTTGTGACGTCATGCCAATACCCGAATGCAGCACATTCATGCATTGCTCCCCATCCAGGCTCGCACAGATTCAAGCTGTTTGTATTGAGTAAGATCGATTTGCAGTGGTGTGATCGAAACGCGACGATTCGATACCGCGAAAAAATCCGTCCCTTCACCCGCATCTTGCGCTTTGCCGGCTGCACCGACCCAATATACCGTTTGACCATGCGGGTTACTTGCTTTTACCGCGGGCTCGGCTTTATGGCGTTTGCCCAAACGAGTAACATCAGTTCCTTGCAGTTGTTCATAGGGAACATCGGGCACGTTTACGTTAAGCAGCCAGGATGAAGTATGCGTATTTTTTTCAAAGCGCCGAACCAGATCAACTGCAATTCGGGCTGCGGTTTCATAGTTCACCAATTCTCGACCGGCCAACGATATCGCAATCGACGGAATGCCCAACAAAAACCCTTCCGTGGCAGCTGCAACCGTGCCCGAATAGATCGTATCATCACCCATATTGGCACCGGAATTAATACCTGAAATCACCATGTCAGGTTGTGTATCCAACATACCTGTCACGGCCAAATGCACGCAATCTGTGGGTGTACCATTCACATAGTAGTATCCGTTCGCCGCGCATCGCAAATTCAAAGGGCGATCAAGTGTTAGCGAATTACTTGCACCACTTCGGTCACGTTCCGGAGCGACAACAACTACTTCAGCAATTGCGGAGAGGTGAGTCGCCAAGCACGCTAGACCAGGCGCAAAATAACCATCGTCGTTACTAAGCAGAATGCGCATCGGAAATGAGGAATATCAAAATTCGGGGAGTCCAAAAGATAGAAAGCAATCAAGTCTGCATCAACACCGCATATACCATGAATCTTCCACGTTAAATTTCACCAATGGTAGCACACTGAAGTAAGCTTCTAAAAATTCAATTTTTACAAGAATAATGGACTCTATTCCAACTTGCTGGATTTAGTCGAAAAGTGAAAGTAGAATGCCCAATCGATTGCGCTGTTGGGAAGTGAGATTAATCAGCATTTTGTTATCCCAAGCACTCGTGGATGTTCGCTTAAGCGATCAGCAAGGAAAATACAGATAATTATTAGC
>CAIRAO010000474.1 GCA_903876625.1 uncultured Gallionellaceae bacterium
AGAAATTGCGGCCGATGGCAGCTTGCTGGCATTGCGCTATTTAGACAATAACGGCCAGCAGATCGTGATTGAAAAAAATGGCAGCGGTTTTAAAACCAGCTCCTTGCCAGCTCAATTAGAGCAACGCGTTTTCATGCGCACCGGAGAAATCAATAGCACGCTGTTTGCGGCAACCGATGCGGCTGGATTATCTGATCCCATCGCCAACCAAATGGCTGACATTTTTGCGGGGGATATCGATTTTCATCGCGACTTACGCAAGGGCGACAAATTCACAGTAGTGTACGAAGTGAACTACTGCAACGGGGAACCCGTTCGTTCCGGACGCATTCTGGCTGCCGAGTTCATCAATCAAAATCATGCTTATCGCACTGTTTATTTTCAAACCACCAGCACAACTGGCGACTATTACACGCCTGACGGCAAAAGTATGCATAAAGCATTTTTGCGCTCGCCGCTTGAGTTTTCACGTGTGAGTTCTGGATTTAGCCTGTCACGTTTCCACCCGATACTGAACAAATGGCGCTCGCATAAAGGAGTCGATTATGCTGCTGCGATGGGCGCAAAAGTTAAAGTAACTTCGGACGGCATTGTCGAACAAGTAGGCAAACAGAGTGGTTACGGTAATTTCATCATAGTCAATCACGCTGGACGTTACTCCACGGTGTATGGTCATTTGTCTCGTTTCGCCGCCGGAATGCATCGCGGTCAGCATGTCAGTCAAGGTGAGATCATAGGCTACGTGGGCATGACCGGTTTGGCCACCGGACCTCACTTGCATTATGAATTCAGAATTGATGGCAAACAACGCGACCCCCTTCGCGTAGCGTTACCGGACGGATCTCCTATCAGCGAAGCACAAAAAACGGTTTTCAAAGAAAGCACTCACGACCTGAATGACCGTTTAGCCATGCTACGCAACACGCGTCTGGCCAAGTTGGACTGATATTCGTCAGGTGAGACTTCGTAAACCAGACTTGTATATCGGTGTCATGTCCGGCACCAGTCTGGACGGAATTGACGCTGCCTTGGTCGACTTTTCCGGTGCACAGCCCAAACTCATCGGCACGCATTTCAAAGCCTATTTACCCGCGCTGAAAAAAACACTGCTTGCGCTGCATCAACCAGCTCCGGACGAACTTCATCAAGCACAGATCACCTCCAACCATTTAGCACGAGAATATGCCAGCGCGATTCTGCGCCTGTTAAAAAAAGCCGGTGTTAAAGTGACTCAAATTCAAGCCATCGGTTGTCACGGGCAAACGGTACGCCACAGACCCGAACATGGTTACACCCTGCAACTCAACAATGCCGCCTTGCTTGCCGAGTTGACTCACATTCATGTGGTCAGCGATTTTCGCAGTCGGGATATAGCAGCTGGTGGGCAGGGAGCACCGCTTGTGCCGGCTTTTCACGACAGGATATTGCGCCATCATAAAATACATCGCGCCATACTTAACATCGGTGGTATTGCCAATCTAACTGATTTACCCTGCGCTGGCACGACAACCGGATTCGACACCGGCCCCGGTAATTTATTGATGGATGCCTGGATCTCAAAACATTACAACAAGCCCTATGACAAAAATGGCGAATGGGCAGCCAACGGAAAAGTAATTCCGTCTCTTCTGCAAAAACTGCTTGCAGATCCTTTTTTCAACCTTGCTCCGCCGAAAAGTACGGGGCGCGATTTGTTCAATCTAATATGGCTGGAAAAACAGCTCTCAGGGAATGAAAGTCCACAGGATGTACAAGCGACATTACTCGCGTTCACCGGGAATAGCATTGTAAATGCCGTAAATCGATTTTGTGATGGCGCTAAAGAAATATATATTTGCGGAGGTGGAGCTCACAACGTGGCATTGATCAAGTACTTGCAACACAGTTTGACGCAATGCAAAATCCAGAAAACTGATGTGTTAGGCATAAAGGCCGATTGGATGGAGGCTATCGCCTTTGCTTGGCTGGCGCAACAGACCATGCATCTAAAACCCGGCAACCTGCCGGCTGTTACCGGTGCTAGTCATCCTTGTGTGCTTGGAGCGATTTATCCGGGTATTTAGTTCAAAAACTCCCCCTCCCTAACCCTCCCTCGGTGTAAGAGAGGATGTGCCCTGTTTCAACGTGTTGAATTTACTCCCTCTTCCGGGTGCCTGGCCACAAGTTTTTGGACACGGGGATATAACCTGCGACCTGGCTGGCGCTTTTGCCAGACTTAGTCGAATGGCTAGTAAGTTCATCAGGGTTGGGGATGAGGTTTAGGCAAGCAGATGAACCTAATTCAATTACAAACAGAACGGGACGCCTAGCGTCCCGTTCTATTCCCAACTATTCCGCAGCTTAAACCGAGAACGATGAACCGCATCCGCAAGTAGTTGTCGCATTCGGATTTTTGATCACGAATTGAGATCCTTCCAAGCCTTCGGAATAATCAATTTCAGCACCGGCCAGATACTGGAAGCTCATCGGGTCGATCAGAAGTTGTACACCGTTCTTGTTGAGGACTGTGTCATCTTCGTTAGTCACTTCATCGAAGGTAAATCCGTATTGAAAGCCGGAGCATCCTCCGCCGCTTACAAATACACGCAATTTGAGATCCGCATTACCCTCTTCTTCGATCAGTTGTTTTACTTTGTTTGCCGCATTGTCGGTAAACAGAAGTACATCAGGTATTTCAGTCACAGCATTCATTTCTGCCTCCTTATCAAATTTAAGACTCTGTACCACTTAATTTCAATGCCACCACTTTTTCAGATACCTCTGTCAAATGGATCAGCTTACCCTCTATGATAGCGCCCAATTGGATTTCAAGGGTCTTATAATGCACATCACCAATTAGTTTTGCCTTGCTCTGCAATTCCAGATACTCGGCCGCATATACCGGCCCGGTAACCACTCCGTTAACGACCAGATGGGTCACGTTGATGGCGCCATCCACTCGTGCATGCTCGCTTAACACTAAAGTGCTCGGTTTGCCCGGATTGGCAATAACGTTACCGTCGATTTCGCCATCCACGCGCAAACCGCCGCTAAAATGCAAATCCCCGTTAACCCTTGTTCCTGCACCAATCAAAGAATCGATGCGATTTTGGGGCTTACTGTGCTTGTTACCAAACATGCTGCATCTCCATTATGATAAACCAACGGTCTGCTGAACTTTAGGTTCATGCGAACCTTTTTCAAAAATCCGAACCTGCACACTTTCGATCTTCACATCCGCCGGAATTTTAAAAACTCGGTCGATCCGCTGATAGTACTTGAAATTTAGCTGATTCGCCGGGACGTCGGGCGAGTTTTCCGGGGGGAATTGTAGCACTACTTTCCTGCCTCCCTGGCTTCCGCTGACTAACAATTCCAAATTTCCTTGAAATTCCTTACCCCGCTGCTGAACTTCTTGTACTAATAATAAACGACAATGATATTCTCCGGCCAATGCATTCGGCTCGACTTTCAGACGGTGAATACTCAAATCTCCCTCTCTGCCCGCAGTGAGCGGCAAATTCTGGAAAAAAGACAAGTCTTCCTTTAGCTGTTCATTCTCTTCATTTAGACCTTTAATCTGATTAGAAGTTTCCAGCATGGCTGAACGGTCGATCTGCATCTGCCGTTCATATGAAGCGACCTGATTGGACAATTTGGTATTCTCATTCGTCAGCGATGTAACGTGGTCACGCAAGCCTTGCAATTCTTTTTCAGCCAGTCCCCGATGAAATCCTGCCAGTTCCAAGCCCGAATCGTATGCCCACCACACCAAGCCTGCTGCGCCAAAGATAAATGGCAAGGTAATGGCCCAGCGCACATACCAAGGTATGTGCGGGCGCACTGATAATTTCGGTGCTGAAATGCTAAATTTTCGTTTGAACTTTCTTATCAGCATATTTACGGTAACAAGGGAATCAATCCAATGCCAGTCGATTCAGGAAATCCGAACATGATATTCAGATTCTGCACTGCCTGACCGGCAGCCCCCTTCACCAAATTGTCAATTACCGATAATACCACTACTGTGTCGCCTCCCTGTGGCCGATGCACGGCAATCCGACACAAATTCGAACCTCTTACCGAACGCGTATCAGGCATACTACCTGCCGGCAACACATCGACGAAAGTTTCTCCTGCGTAACGCTTTTCAAACAGAGCTTGCAAGTCTGTATCCTTTTTCAGCCTTCCATAAAGCGTGGCATGAATGCCGCGTATCATTGGTGTAAGGTGCGGTACAAATGTCAATCCTACAGCTTTGCCTGAGGCATTTGCCAAGCCTTGTTTGATCTCTGGCAAATGCCGGTGCCCTGCCACACCATAAGCCTTAAAATTATCCGAGGCCTCGGAAAACAACGTTGGAATTTCGGCTTTACGCCCCGCACCTGACACTCCGGATTTTGAGTCGGCAATGAGTGAGCCCTCTTCGATTACCCCTGCTTCAAGCAACGGAATAAATCCCAATTGCACTGCCGTCGGGTAACAACCCGGATTGGCCACTAGCCGCGCCAGCTTGATCTTGGCCCGATTCACTTCAGGTAACCCGTATACCGCCTCCGCAATCAAATCGGGGCAGGCATGGCTCATGCCATACCACTTTTCCCACTCGGCCACGTCTTTGATGCGGAAATCCGCAGCCAGGTCGATCACTTTTACGCCTGCATCCAGCAGGGCCCGCGTCTGTTGCATTGCAATACCGTTGGGGGTGGCAAAAAACACGACATCACATTGATCGAGATGAGCTTCGTCAGGATGAGAAAATTTAAGTTCAACAAACCCGCGCAAGCTGGGGAACATTTGACTGACTGGCGTACCTGCATCTGCACGTGAAGTTATCACTTGCAATTTGACTTGCGGATGCAAGGCCAGCAAACGCAACAGCTCGACACCCGTGTATCCCGTACCGCCAACGATTCCAACTTTGATCACATTCGACTCCTGATTTATTTTCCCCGACTGTCGAATAGGATGAAAACGCTTTTGTAGGAGCGCAATTAATTGCGTGATGTTTCTTCGCCCGACAAATCAGGCTCCTACGAAGATTGAACAGCCTAAAGAACAATTTTGTTTTGTAGATTGAAATAATAAATGAAAAAACCGCCCGAAGGCGGTCTTTTCTGTTTCTCCACCAGTCCTGCAAAAAATTGCAGTAAAGGTTTTAACGCTTGGAGAATTGCTTCCTGCGACGCGCCTTGCGCAAACCGACTTTTTTACGTTCGACTTCGCGCGCATCACGAGTAACCAGACCGGCTTTGCTCAGTACAGGTTTCAGATTTACATCGTAATCGATCAATGCACGAGTAATGCCGTGACGAACTGCTCCAGCTTGGCCAGATTCACCACCACCAAACACGTTCACCATAAAGTCAAACTTGCCCATCATTTCGGTGAGTTCCAATGGCTGACGAACAACCATCCGGCCAGTTTCACGAGAAAAGAATTGGTCAATCGGTTTTTCATTGACAATGATTTCGCCTTTACCCGGCTTCATAAATACACGGGCTACTGCGCTCTTGCGACGGCCAGTGCCATAGTTATAAGTCACACTCATGATTACGCCTTTAACAGATCAATAGGTTTAGGTTGCTGTGCAGTATGCGGATGAGAGGCACCGGCATACACCTTCAGCTTACGCAACATTGCGTAGCCAAGCGGACCTTTCGGCAACATACCGCGCACTGCCTTTTGCAGTACGCGATGCGGATGACGCTGGTTCAGCTTGGTAAAATTGGTTTCGTAAATACCGCCCGGATAACCAGTATGGCGGTAGTACATCTTGGCCTCGGCTTTGTTGCCGGTCACACGCAATTTTTCAGCGTTGACAACCACGACGAAATCACCGGTATCGACGTGCGGCGTATAGATAACCTTATGCTTGCCGCGCAAACGGGCAGCAATCTGGCTGGCCAAACGGCCTAATACTTGATTGGAAGCATCCACGAGCAACCAGTCATGCTGGACTTCGTGCTGCTTAGCGGAAAATGTTTTCATGGCATTTCCTAATACAAAAGAGTTAGTAAACTTCGAAGGGCGCGGATTGTATGCGAGAGAGTAATGTTCTGTCAAATATCTCTGTCTAGCTGCTCGTCTGGATGCAATTTAATAATTCCGTAACATAAATCCCCTACAGTACATAAAGTTTCAGTTAGATAAAGACCTAACGAATAATCAATCAGTTATTTGAATAGCACACTATGATTTCTACACTACTGATGAATTTCCTGGCTTCCTTGCGCGCGATCCGACTCGTAGTGCATCTTTTATATGGCGGCATGCTTGCGCTTTTTTACCCGTCGCTACCGGTCCGTTTTCAGAAGCGTATCATGCATCGCTGGTCGGTTGAATTACTTGATGTCTTGCATGTGCGCATCAGTGTGAATGGTGAATTACCATTGCACGAAATCAAACAGGGTTTAATCGTCGCCAATCATATTTCATGGCTGGACGTATTCGTGATGGCCTCGGTGTTGCCGATGCGCTTCGTTGCCAAATCCGAGGTGCGCAGTTGGCCTTTTATAGGTTGGCTTTGCGCGAGAGCAAATACGATATTTATAGAGCGCGGCAGACGCAGCGATACACTTCGTACCAATCTACAAGGGATTGAACATCTGCGCAGTGGCAATTGTATGGCAATATTCCCCGAGGGCACTACCTCTGATGGCGCGCAAGTCAGACATTTTCACGCTTCTTTATTGCAGCCGGCCATCGATTCACAAACTTCAATTTATCCGGTCGCGATCCATTATCACGACAAAAATAACAAGCCAAATTTTGACGCTGCTTACATCGACGAGATGTCGTTTATTCAGTCGCTTTGGAAAATATTATCCAGCCCTCATCTTCATGTTCGTCTAACTACGACGGAAGCTCTTTCCACTCATGCCGAAAATCGCCGCGAACTGGCGCTTGAAGCTCATCGTCGAATAGCACAAGCTCTGTCGATCGAATTGCCTGTAGTTGTAGAAAACAAAACACTGCAAAGTATCAATGAGGAACTACAGCATTTTCAATCGTCCTACAGTTTATTGCTTTATCCCCCCACTCAACCCGAGACTCACGAAATTCCGCAGAGTAATTAATTTCATCAATCTTTAACAAGGCTGTAACCGCTCTGCAATATTTATTCGCTAATCTTCAGTCATACGATTTTAAGGAGATTAGCGATGCCACACTTGATTCAACAAGAAAATCAGTCGACACCACAACCTCAAAGCAAACTTGCCGTCAGCATGGCCAGAACCGGTGCAGAAGTTGAAGAAGCACAACGCGTGCGCTTTCAAGTTTTCGCAGAAGAAATGGGTGCAAAGCTACCAAGCGCAAATGAAGGTCTGGATCGTGATCGCTTTGACAAATATTGCGAACATCTGTTGGTACGCAACCTGCAAAACAATAAAGTAGTTGGCACTTACCGCATCTTGTCACCTGAGCAAGCTCGCCGTGCAGGCAGCTATTATTCCGAAACCGAGTTTGATCTTTCCAACTTGTCCAGTTTACGTGAACGCATCGTAGAAGTAGGACGCTCCTGCGTGCATCAAGATCACCGCGACGGTGCCACGATCACTCAGTTGTGGAGTGGCCTGGCTGATTACATCGCCAAGCATGACCACGAATATCTAATCGGTTGCGCAAGCATCAGCATGGCTGATGGCGGCCACTACGCTGCCAGTGTGTATAACAAGATTCACAAATTGCATGCCGCTCCGGCGGAATATCGTGTGAATCCACTCAATCGCCTGCCACTGGAAAAATTAAATCAGAATATGGAAGTCATCATTCCGCCGCTGATAAAAGGCTATCTGCGTTTGGGTGCGTATATCTGCGGCGAACCGGCCTGGGATGCTGACTTCAATTGCGCCGACGTGTTTATCATGTTGCCGGTTGAACGCTTGAGCGCACGTTATGCGAAGCATTTCATGAAACAGGCTGTGCAGTCTTAATCAATAGTTTCGAACTTCACCTTTAACTTCCTGCCCCCTCCCCAACCACCCCGAGGGGAGAGGGAGTTTAGATTCAGATACTGCGTTGCGATTTCGAACTTACTCCCTCCACCACCGGGGGAGGGTTGGGGAGGGGGCTTTCGATTATCACACTGACCTGTTTTAAAAAAAGCGCAGTTTTGATAGCCACAATCTAATCAATTTATTGGTTCAATTCCCTTCATCAGGAACTTTGGCTTATGCGTAAATAGCAAAGCTGCTTATCCATCTCCCCTCGAGCATGCGGTATGATGCCCTATCTTTTTTTGTGGCTCATCTCATGTCCTGGTTCTTCACCAACCTTATAAGTGCGTTTTTATTACCGCCTTTAAATCTGCTGATCGCAGCAGCACTTGGCTTAGGGCTATGGCGCAGTCGCCCACTGCTTGCGCGTATCTTGATCACTGCCTCGATAGCACTGCTTTGGCTACTTTCCACACCCTTTGTAGCTGAAATGCTGCTTCATCAATTGGAAGGCGAGCCGCTGGCGATAGACGCCCGTCAAGCAGATGCCATCGTCGTACTCGGTGGGGGCACTTATTTCACAGCCCCGGAATATGGTGGCGATACCGTCAGTGAAGAAAGCCTTCAGCGTGTGCGTTATGCAGCCAAGCTCTATCGAGAAAGCGGAGCTTTGATTCTTGTCAGCGGAGGCAAGCCACTCGGTAATTCACTTTCTGAAGCACAACAAATGAAACGCGTCCTTGAAGACGAATTCCATGTTCCGGTAACCTGGACAGAAAACGCATCCGACAACACGTGGGAAAACGCACGTGACAGCCGCGTGTTATTGCAGCAGAGCAACGTCAAACGCATCGCACTGGTTACCCATGCCTGGCATATGCCGCGGGCAGTGGCAGCCTTTAAAGCTAACGGTTTTGATGTCATACCAGCACCCACCGCCTATACCACGCGCTACCAGACAGACTTGCTGGACTTTGTCCCGACTGCAAACGGGTTGCGTGATAGCAAAATATTTATGCATGAGGTTATTGGAATGATTTGGTATCGGTTCAGGCACTGATTTTTTCCGTTGTTTTTTCAATTGTTTACAGCTTCTTTTTTCATCTTGTAGAATTTCTTATAGAGTTTTTGTCTTTTGTTTTGCAAGAAATCTTTATCTGTATCCAACTACTTTTGTGAACTGATGTATGTCGGAAAAGTCTGGTTTGCTGTCCAATAAAGCTGATGTTAGTTATCATCGTTACTTGCACTCTGAAGTAAGAATTTGTGTGTTATGAATGGCAACTTTTTGCCAACAACGGACTAACTTGCTTTGACTACATCGCAATAGTTCAAATGATATTGCTGCCACTCATTCGAATCGTATATAGATCATAAGGGAGAAACAAAATGAAGCGAATTCTAGTTGTTGATGAATGTCAAGCATTCGCACTTTGATCAAGGCTGTTACCCTACGAAGATGGATTACTCTTCACATTAATCTCCACGAATATGTGTGACGAAGGCAGAGAAAATGTTTCCTATATTTTTTTAATTTTACTGAGTTCAATTTATTTAAGGAAACACCGAATAAGTCCTAAACCATTATTCGATACATTCCCCTTTCGCCTCAAGTGCCTTGCGTAGCAAGGTGTATCGAAGGGTGCAAACGTGAAACACTCACCACGAACGGACTTATTCGGTGTTTCCCTAGATATTTACAACAATATTGAATGGATAAGATCCAAATTTACTATCTTATTGATTAAGCTATATTTTTTATATTTTCCACAATGTGTCTTGCTAAATATTCCATCACTTAGTCCGAAAGATATATATCTTTTTGTGGTTAGTACTAGATAATCCACCCAGAGTACTAGATAGTTGGGATTGATTTGCGATACCAGTCCTCATAAATTTGAATTGTTCCAAAGATACAAAACTCCATTTCAGATTTTCA
>CAIRAO010000475.1 GCA_903876625.1 uncultured Gallionellaceae bacterium
TGCCTATAAACATACCAATAAGGTCTGTTTGAGAATAGCCGTAATAATTGGCTGCCGATTAATTTGCATCAACAATCTTTCCAGTTTGAGGTTCGATAAGTAGCATTGTTGATGAATTCTTCTCAAAGAATCGTCGAAAACGTTTCTCGCTAGCAATGATTAGCGCTTCAGCTTGTTTGATTTCGGTGATGTCTTTGACAGTTGCAGAGTAACTAACCACGTTTCCATATCTATTTTTTACAGTAAACGGGCTAACGATGACCGGAAATCGTTCGCCATCCTTGCGCATAAAAATCAATTCAAAGTTTCTAGTGATTCCTGTTAACGTTTTTTGGAATGCAGCCCTGATATTTTCATATTCCTCTTGAGGCCAATATGGAAAAGGTTCCTTTACCCCAATTAGCTCCTCGCGCGAAAAACCTGTCATCTTGCATAGAGCAGGATTCACGTCTATGTGAACACCATTCTTGTTCAGCACAGAAAATCCATCTAACATTGAATTAATTAAATCGCTCTCAAATTTAAGAGATTCAATCAGTGCTTCATGCTCCTTCTTACGCTCAGTAATGTCACGACTCAAAGCAAATATGCATTTCTTCCCGTCCAATTCAACTCCTGAAGAAATTATTTCAACTTCTACCAAAGTACCGTCTTTGCGCCTGTGTACCGTCTCCAGTTTTGCATGACCACTGATTACTTTTTTGATTGCAGATTTAATTTCTTCCGGAGGCAAGCTTGCTTCAAAGTCATACACGCTGAGTTTCAATACTTCAGCCATTGTGTATCCTAAATGTTGACAAAAAGAATCGTTAGCCTCGATGACATTGCCTAGTTCATCGAGAATGTGCACACCTTCAGGTGTGCTTTTCATCAATATGTAATTGCGTTTGATTAATGCATTAGCTTTCTGTTCGATCTTTCGACGTTCTTCAATCTCCCTCATTAATTGTAATGTTCGTGTTGCTACTGCGTCGTACATGCTAAGTACTGACTTAACCAGTACGCCTGTTGCCCCGCTCATTTCGTGCTGAATTTTGATTTTTGCTTGAGATAATGGCATGCCTGACTTTACTGCCAAAGCAGTTTTAGCCATACGCATGTCACTTTCTAATATATGCAAGGCAAGCCAGTGGGTAAGGAATGAAAGCAAATTCTCTAGAACTTGATCATTCGACTTGCTTTCCCCTTCATTTTTTAATCCTTGAACCCCTGAAATAAATTCAGAGTGCGACTTTTTATGTTCAGCTTCCCATTCATCTCCGGTGAGAAGATTATTCCAAATATTTTCTTCTGTTTTAAAGTGGTAGACGGCATATGCTGAAAGTTCCGAGAAAACTTTGTTGGGATCTAGCGTATCAGATTTAAAAACTAAACTTGTGGAGAGCGAGTTGATCAACTGCACCAGTTTTTCATGTTGTTCATCTATCTCAGGAATACCAACTGAGAAATTATCGTTCCAAGGGAATATTTCAATGGACTCGGTCAACATAATCTCTTTCTTGTTCTAATTCGATCTCCTGGGGGGTCAGATCAATATGTCTTTTGGAACTGCACCTGGTTTGATGCAATTTATTCGTAGTGGCAAGGTCATTCCGATTGCTGTCTCAAGCGGTCAAA
>CAIRAO010000476.1 GCA_903876625.1 uncultured Gallionellaceae bacterium
GCAGCCGGCTTGATTTCGGTTTGGCGTCGGATTGAAGCCGGCTGTTTCTTAAAGGTCCTATGGGTTTGAATCGGCCGCCTGGTCTGTCACGCCAGGTGTGAGGGCAGTTTGATTCTTCGCCGCTTCCGCCTGCTTGAGGGCTTCCCTTTTGCGGCGTTCCTTTTTCACATCCTGGATTTGCCACAGGCCAAATACCAGCACCAGCACAAATATCCCCATTTCAATCCACATGCCCATGCGGCACCTCCCGGGTTTGAGAGCCCTTAACCCAAGGGCGCATTGGGGACAGCTTAAGTTCTTGAGGTAAGTCTAGAAAGCTAGGGAAAGTACGCGGATCGGCGACGAATTCTGAAAACCCGAGTTACAGATATTGGTTTAATATTTCAACATAATAGTTCGTCTGATGCAGCGTCCGCGCGGAGTACAACCGATGGACAGCAACGGAAGAACTTAAATATAAGAAGGTCAGAGAGGACATTGCCCTGCAGATAGTTTGCAAGGGTTGGGATAGGTCGTATGGAACTAGTTTTCAACCACCTATTTGGGGCAATGTATGCATTTAACTTCTAGATTAGTTTTCAAACGGGTCCGCGCGCTATTCCATAGTCCAACCGCCAGCGCAATGCTTTGGCTGCGTCGGTGGATTACCCTTTCCCTCGCATTCTTCGGGGGGCTTAGCGCCAGCGCCTTTGCGGACCAACACTTCAGTTCCGTGATCGCCTTTGGCGACAGCCTTTCAGACAATGGAAACTACTATCGACTGGTCGACCGGTTAACGCCGTTGATCCCCCATGATGGCTCTCCACCGCCACCCTATTTCTTCGGCCGATTTTCCAATGGCCGCGTAGCCGTTGAGCGTCTGGCGCACCAACTCGAGCTATCGTTGGATGACCACGCGGTGGGCGGCGCCCTGTCGGGTGCGGGTAATGAGGACCCGCGCTTTCCACAGTCCGGCTTGCTCTCGCAAGTGCACGCCTTGGTGGATCAGCGTGGCGTTCTGGATGGACGTGCCTTGTACGTCATCTGGTGCGGGGCTAATGATTTTCTGGGGTTGCTGAACGGACCGCCGACCGTCAGGCCAGAACTCGCAATCGCCAATGCGGTGGGCAATCTTTCCAACGCCGTGGCGCTGCTCTACGCCCGGGGCGCGCGCCATTTCCTGTTGCCCAATCTGCCCGACCTCGGGCTGACTCCCGCAGCCCGTAAAAGCAACGCCAGCGGCTTGGCCAGTCAACTATCGGCTGGGTTCAATTTCGGCTACGCACAGGCCCTTCAGAGCTTGGCCTATCAGCTGCCACGGGTACATTTCTATCCCGTGGACATAGCGCAATTCGAGCAGTCAGTGGTGGCAAATCCTGCCGGGTTTGGGCTTAGCAACATCGAAGACGCCTGCATCGACGACCCGAGCCACGAGTGCATATTTAACTCTTTCAATGGCGGACAAACTGGCTACCTCTACTGGGACGACGTGCACCCTACCGCCGAAGGACATGCGTTGATAGCAGCGCAATTTTTGTCGGCTCTTCCGTCGTCAGAATAGATTTGAAGCGGGATGCACTTCATAAATCTTTGCCCCGATGAACTGCGCTTCTACGAGCCATGGAAATCCGGGGCAGGTCTATTGATCATCCAGCAGCGCGCTGACTTCGCGAACCTATACCCCACCAAGGACGCCTGCAGCACCTTTCAGCCTGAGATGAGTCATCAGGCTGTCACAGGGGATTTGCTCAAATCGCGCTCAGTTATGTTCAA
>CAIRAO010000477.1 GCA_903876625.1 uncultured Gallionellaceae bacterium
GCTCATGTTTGTCTAAAAGATTCACTTGAATGTCGCCTTGCGTTTCAGAAGAACGCAAATAATACTGACGTACCAGACCGTTGAAATTGATAGGCGAAGATACACCCGCATAAATCTGAGAGTCTTTTAATTCCGGGACTGTACTTAAGTATTGCCCCATTTCACGCAAAACCTGAGCTGTCTTTTCTACGCGGGTGTCAGAAGGCATGTCCAGCACAACTTGAAATTCTGACTTATTGTCAAATGGCAACATCTTCAGAATGACAGAACCGATCGCAGGCAATGCCGTCGACAATCCGATCATGATCACAACCATGAGCGCAAGCAATATTCTATTCCTTGAACCATGTTCGTCACTCAAGAAAGGTCTAAACAATTTCGTGAATTTTGGTTTTAGCCATTTTAGTGCCGCAGATTCCGTATGCGCAATGACAGATTCGGCATGGGCCAGAACAGATTCCTCAGAATCATGCGCCTTGGTATGCTTCATCATTTTCAGCGACAACCAAGGCGTGATTACAAATGCAATGGCAAGCGACAGAATCATCCCCATGCTTGCGTTAATTGGGATTGGGCTCATATACGGCCCCATGAGACCCGTTACAAAGGCCATCGGAAGCAATGCAGCAATCACAGTCAGTGTCGCCAGAATCGTCGGTCCGCCGACTTCATTGACTGCCGCCGGAATAATGTTGACTAACTTCTTGTGGGGAAACAAGTGTTGATGACGATGAATATTTTCAACAATAACGATCGCGTCATCAACCAGAATACCAATTGAAAATATCAACGCAAACAAAGAAACACGATTCAGGGTAAATCCCCAAGCCCAGGAAGCAAAGAGCGTGGCGGTTAATGTGAGGATGACAGCAGCGCCAACAATAACGGCTTCTCTTCTTCCCAGTAATAGAAATACCAGCGCAACAACCGATGCTGTTGCAAACAGAAGTTTCTGGATTAATTTCTGTGCTTTTAAATTGGCCGTTTCACCATAGTTGCGAGTGACAGCGATTTCAACATTATCGGGAACGACAACTCCCTTTAATGAATCTACCGTAGTAATGAGATTATTTGCCACATCAATTGCATTTTCACCTGCGTTTTTGGTTACAGACATCGTGACTGCGGGGAAAACAGGTGCTGCGCCGGAGGTATTGGATTTCTCGCCAAACCAAACCAGGCGTTCGGTTTGTGCAGCACCATCTATGATCTTGGCAATATCTTTTATGTATATTGGCGCACCATTTCGCACTCCCAGCACAATTTCTTTAATATCTTCCGCTGAGTGTATAAATGGACCTGATTCAACCTGAATCGAGTTGTCACCTTTGAGTAAATCTCCAACCGGCAAACCTAAATTTGCCGACAGTAAGGCAACTCTTAATTCCTGTATTGTGAAACCATTTGAAGCCAATGCTTCAGGATTGACCTCGACCCGGATAGCCCGATGAGGCCCACCAATCGTTTTTACTTCTCTGGTCCCTTTCACTCTTTTTAAATCAGTCTCGATCTGATTGGCTATTTTTTCCAAATCCAAACTGGACATTTTGTTAGCTTTGTCATAAAGCGTGAGGGAAATGATAGGCACATCATCAATACCTTTTGGCTTGATGATAGGCTCTAAAACGCCAAGACCCTTTGGCAACCAGTCTTGATTAGCGCTGACGGTGTCATGCAGTCTTACGAGAGCTTCTGTTCTGGGAACACCCACTTTAAATTGCACTGAAAGAATTGACATTCCGTGAAATGAGCTCGATGTCACATGTTCTATTCCGGCAATTTGAGATAGCACTTGTTCCGCTGGTACAGATACCATCTTCTCAACATCTTTTGTCGACGCACCGGGAAATGGAATGATGACATTCGCCATCGTGACATTAATTTGCGGCTCTTCTTCTCTGGGAGTTACTAATATCGCAAAA
>CAIRAO010000478.1 GCA_903876625.1 uncultured Gallionellaceae bacterium
GGACAGGAGATTGGCAAATGGTAGCGCCGAAGCGCTGGCATGCTCTGCTGCCAAAGTGCCCCACTTCGTGCTTATACTGAAACAAACCTAGGGGAAGAAAATTGTCGAGTTTCAATTTAAATCTTCATCAAGCCATTTACTCGTTGTCAGACGCCCTGGACCTCGTGGGAATTACCCACATTCACCACGGCAAACGAGTGGCTTACATTGCCGCAGAAATTGCCAAGCGATGTGGCTGGCCCAAGACCCGTATTGATGACCTGTTTCAGGCTGCGATTCTTCACGATTGTGGCGTTTCCAAAACACTGGTGCATGCGCGACTTGCGCAGTTTGAGTGGGAGAACGAAGGCGATCATTGCAAACTCGGCGCTGAACTCATGGAGTCCTGCACTCTGTTGAGCCCGTTTGCAAACTTCATCCGCTACCACCATACGCACTGGCAGGATCTACAAGCCAGTGCCATCGCAGAACAGGACAGGCTGATTGCAAACTGCATTTATCTGGCAGACCGCATTGATATCACGTGCCTCACAGCCAGAGGCACATCTGGCAATCTCCTCCTGACCAAAGATGCGGTGTGCGCAAAAATTCTGGATAAACGTGACACGTGGTTCGCACCTGTCCTGGTGGATAGTTTTCTGGACGTTGCTGCCAATGAAGCTTTCTGGTTTACCTTGGAAGGTGAACACGTAGGTGGCTATGTTGCCCAATGGATTTTTGATACCGATACGGTGCAGATCGAGTTCCACGAGTTGAGAGATTTGGTGCGGGTCTTTTCCCGAATAGTGGATGCGAAAAGCACGTTTACACGTGAGCACTCAGAAGGTGTTGCAATGGTTGCGCGGTATCTGGGAGAGCATTTCCAACTGCCTGAGCGAACCTGCGAAATGCTGGAGTTGGCCGGGCTATTGCACGACTTGGGGAAACTCCGGGTGCCAGACGAGCTGTTGGAAAAGAACGGCCGGTTGACTGAACTTGAATACGCAAATGTCCAGCGCCACAGTTTTGACACCTACAGCATTCTGAAGAACATCCATGGACTGGAAGAGGTTGCCCTGTGGGCGGGCCAACACCATGAACGCCTCGACGGCAGTGGCTATCCCTACCACCGCAAAAATGACGAAATTTCGTTTGAAAGCAGAATAGTTGCCGCTGCCGATGTGTTTCAGGCCCTGGCCCAGAATCGCCCTTATCGCGCAGCGCTGACAAAACCGGACATTCTGCACATCATGCAGGAAGAGGTTAGGAATGGAAAGCTGGACCCAACCATCGTCGGCTTCATAGAGTCTGACTTTGCAGCATGCCATCAAACGGCAATTGCTGCCGAATCAGCCAAGCATCCAGGAGGCGAATAGGCTAGTTTCTAGTTTTCTGTTTGGAGATTGGGCGGATGACGACGGCGCTAGATTTGCTTGGCCAGAGCCGCTGGTTACCGCATTGCGTCACTCTTCAGGTCGCATTCGGCTGATAACCCAGCAAGACACGACGATCAGCAAGATCGCGGCAGAC
>CAIRAO010000479.1 GCA_903876625.1 uncultured Gallionellaceae bacterium
GCATTTCACTACCCCTGCCCTAAGCTTGCTTGGGGTATCCCGCATGTTCCTTCTAATAGCCACATTGGTATTCACTACAAATAGCTTTGCGGCCACAGCCAAAGAGTATTATGAATTTCAGGAGAAGTGTCGGAAAAGCGCTGACGAGGTTTTTCACAAACATTGGGATGATAATCCTGCTATTTTTGGTGACTATATGATTTCATCTTCATATCAAAATCATTACAACAAGAAATTGAACAAATGCATCTTATGGGCAACAACAAATAGTGCCTCATTAAAAAAGGAATATAAATCACAAATTTCAATGACATTACTGGATATTCAAGAAAATAGAGATATTGGAGTTTTCGCGTCTATTGGTATGGAAGTTAAGCAATGCTTTGTAGATAACGAAGACTGCTCATCTCAACTAGAATGGGTGAAACTAATTATTCCATATATGGAAAGATGAAAGGTGCGGAGGGCGCTTTTATCCCCATGCCGCATATAACAAATAGTACTGATTATTGTGTGTCATAAAACTGATTGTTATAATTCGCGCGCACACGCGAAGCATTTAAGGCAATAAAAAACAGCCACTATTACTAGGGCTGTATTGAATGAGTTCTTATAAGATTACTGATAGGTCAAGGTCCAAGTAATTCCAGCAGCAGCTCCACTTGTCCATGAAATTGTGTCCGAAATAGGAGTAATTGTTCCCGAAGTAGATATACGAGATTTTGCAATTTCAGTAGAATTAGAAGTGCTTCCAGAAATGGTATATATTGTTGTAATAATTGCAGTAGTTGTAGTATCAGCCGCTACCGTATAACTAACTTGTTCAGTTCCGTTTGCTACCGTTTCCGTGCTATTTGTGTATAGATTTATAGTGCCTATAATTCCAGTATCATTAATTTTTATAGTTGTAGGTACTACAGGAGGGGTTAAATATACATTGTAAAAACTTGTTCCAACACTTCCATAACTTACATAGGTTGAAGGATTATAATAATGAGTCGTAGTTTGGGCATTATTAACAGGTGTGCAATTTGTCCAAGTCCAAACTAGTGTTGATGTGGATGATAAAGCCGAAACATTTGTTGTAGGAGTAAGTGCAAATGTTACTGATGTATTTGCTGGTGTTGATGTAACTGTACCTGAACCGCTACATGAAGTAGTGCCTGTTTGGGTTATTGTGAAATTTTTACTCGACCCGTTTGCTGTTTGTGTATTTCCAGCAGCATTAATAGGAAATGTAGTATTCGGGTCTGTTGTTGCCGCAGGTGTTGAACCGCCGCCGCCTCCACCTGAGCAACCAACTATTGATATTAAAGTCAAAACTGATATTAAAACCAAGTATATTTTTTGCATTTAAATCTCCTGAATGTAAATCCCCTTCTTTGACTATACCCCTACAGTAAAAAAGAGATATATGCCAAACGGTCTATATAAATACGTAGTTCTACTTAGTGCGTTGGAGTAAATTAGTCGAGTAAGAAAGCAATCACAAATGAATCCACTTGGATAAATTCAAAATTCTTTTTCCAGAAAGTTAGCGGTTGCCACAGTACTAATCGTTTAAGGCTTGATACCCCCTCCCCTGCACCCAAGCATGAGCGCAAGTGGCCCGCCGAGGGCAGC
>CAIRAO010000480.1 GCA_903876625.1 uncultured Gallionellaceae bacterium
ATTCATATTGTTCACGATCGCAATGCTCTGCATTGCCGATCGCAGTTTTGCGCTCGATAACGTTACGCTCAAACTAAACTGGACACATGGTTTTCAATTCGCCGGTTACTATGCTGCAAAAGAGAAGGGTTATTTTCAAGAAGCCGGGCTAAATGTCAATTTTGAAGAAAGCGCGCCTGATTCAAACCCCGTACCCAGTGTTATCTCTGAAAAATCCCAATTTGGCGTAGGTACCAGCAGCTTGCTTTTGGCCCGAGCATCAGGCAAGCCCGTCGTAGTACTTGCTGTCATTTTTCAACATTCCCCATATGTGATCTATACAGCGCAAAATACAGACACTGTGCGAGCATTGGCAGGGAAGAAGATCATGGTTGAAGTGCAAGCGGATGAACTGATCGCCTATTTAAAAACACAAGGCGTTGCACAAGATCAAATTCAACGCCTTCCGCAAAGTTTTGATCCAAATGATTTGATCAGCGGCAAAGCAGATGCCATCTCAGGTCATATATTTAACATACCTTACGCATTTGATCTCGCTCACTTTTCCTACCGGACTTTTTCTCCCCGCGACACTGGCATCGATTTTTATGGAGACAATGTATTTACTTCTGAACAGGAGTTAAGCAAACACCCGGAGCAAGTCAATGCGTTTTTACAAGCAAGCCTGCGCGGTTGGCGTTACGCGCTTGAACACAGGGATGAAATTATCGAACTCATCTTGAACAAATATTCCACACACTACGCCCGTGAATATCTTGCTTTTGAATCCGATCAAATGTTGCCGCTGCTGCAGTCTGATTTAATAGATATTGGCTATTCCACTCAAATGCGCTGGAAACGAATTGCCGATGTGTATGCTGGCGCAGGCATGCTTGAAAAGAATATTTCTTTTGACGAGTATATTTATGTTCAGCACCCTATCAGCCAAAGCCAACCAGCAAATAATTATTGGCTGAACCCAAAGCTATTATTTATAGTTTTTCCTTTCGCGTCGATAATTCTGTTTACAGTTTTCATTTTATTTAAATTGAAACAAAACACGAGGCAACTGGGCATCTTGAATAAACGAGATCTAGTTGGCAATGAAGTACTGAAATTACTCACTGCCGGAACCCCGCTCAGTGAAGTATTAAATGCAGTTATTGAAAATGTACACGCCAATGATAGAACGTCATTTTGCTCAATTGTTATTTTTGATCAATATGGAAAACAGATGCGTATCAGTTCCGAACCTGAACTGAAAAACATAGGCGAAATGAGTTCAAGTTTGCCGCCCTGCAGTCATACACTTCAAACGGGTAAGCAAACGATTGCCAGAAGCATAAGCAATAATCCACCCTGTTTGGAGTGTAAACCAATCACATCGCAAATAGGTTTCGTTTCTTGCTGTACTGAACCTATAAATACATCATCCGGAAAAACGATTGGGCATATGAGTATTTTTCATCGTGATCCCCACGTTCCTTCGCACGATGATATTAAACAGCTAGGCTACTGGACACACCTTACGGGTGTTGCAGTCGAGCTAATCCAATCAAGACTTTTGTTACAAGAACAACACGATTTGATTGCCAAAGTCTCGGCTGAAATTCCGGGTATCATTTTTGAATTCCGCATGTATCCGGACGGGCATTGCTGCTTTCCTTTCATAAGCGAGGCGGTTCGTAAAATGTACGGCCTTACATCTGAAAATTTGCGGGAAGATGCAACGCCATTTTTTGGATTTCGCCACCCTGATGATGCAGACAAATTGGAGAAATCTGTTCAAGAATCAGCGCGAACACTATCACGATGGCATCTGGAATATCGGCTGATTATTCCAGACCAGGGAATACGTTGGCGCCAGGGAGATGCAATGCCGGAAAAACTTGAGGACGGTAGCATCGTCTGGTACGGTTTCATTACTGACATCACAGATAGAAAGATCGCCGAAGACCGGATCATTCACTTGGCACAATTTGATTTTCTGACCAATTTACCCAATCGCGCTCTGCTCAGTGACCGTTTGCAGCAAGCTCTCTCTAAAGCAAAACGCGAGCATAAAAACCTCGCTTTGATGTTTATTGATCTAGACAATTTCAAACCAATTAATGACAACCTCGGACATGCTGTTGGAGATAAACTATTGGAAAAAGTAGCAGTTCGAATGCTAAATTGTGTGAGAGAGTCAGACACGCTTTCGCGAATAGGAGGAGATGAATTCGTTGTCTTGTTACCTAATGCCGAATCGGATAACGACGCAAAAACTGTTGCTGATAAAATACGTCAATCAATCGACGCTCCCTTCGAAATTGATGACTACACTCTCAACATCACGATCAGTATCGGCATTGCCATTTATCCGGAGCACGGCGAAGACGAAATTTCATTATCGAAAAATGCCGACAGCGCAATGTATCAAGCCAAAGAGTTGGGCAGGAATACTGTGGTCGTCTATCGCCATCAAAATAAATCCATTAATTAGTAAGCAAAGTCAGAAGGTTAATTCAACCGATTACTATAATTTCTACAATACCCGCACCAATGAAAATCCACCTCCCGGCGTTCTGAAGTTCGTCGTTTGCCCTTGATACATACGTGCCGCGATAAGTTGTACCGTACCGTCATAAACGTAACATCTCACATCATATTTCAGTACCATTGACTCTTCGTTTATCGTGACCAAAAATTCACCTGGCTTTTCGAATTTTTGCGCCATGCAGGCGATCTACAAGGAGATCGGCCGGATCACCTCCAAGCCCGTGAACGTCCTGATCCGCGGGGAAACCGGCACCGGCAAGGAGCTGATCGCCCGCGCGATTTACCA
>CAIRAO010000481.1 GCA_903876625.1 uncultured Gallionellaceae bacterium
ACTTCACGCACTGATTCTCGATCAAACTCAGCACCATACAAATATGCATTGGGTGTAAAACCGCCTACGCGTTTCACCAGATCACGCAATTTTTCTCCGGGTAACGCTTTGTAAACCCCCGCATTGGAAAACTCACCCTCAAGATTGATATACACGCTACGATTCGCCACCGGCACCAGCATATCGGCTTGAGAAAATATGGTGATCAAATCGCCTGATTGTAATTCCAAATTTTGCTGAGTATCACCCGCAATTGCTTTGCCCAAATTAAATGTAATGAGTTGTGTTGTTAGCTTGTCTACATCCAGGCGCTCGACAACAGCATAGTCCCAGTTGATTTCAGAAACGGCTCGCCTTACTTCGTTTTTAAAAAGATCTTCATTTTTGCGTTGATTTTTAGTTGATGAAGAATCTTTCAGTTGAAAATGCACAGCTTTATTTTGGTTAACCCAATAGTCTGCTGTAATTAATGCCTCCTTGTCAGGCACCAGGTCGCTGATTCGCATTCCCCCTTTCCAGGGATAGCGCCCGGGTGCCGCCACATTGCCGCGCAGTGTCACAGCATTATCAAAACGCGCGCCGATGCTAAATACCTGTATTAAATCTCCGTCCTTAATTTCTTTTTCATTTACCAAATCAAGGGGGATATCTTCAACTTTTCGAACAGCTCGATTATCAATGCGTTCCAGCATCACTTTTTGACCCGCCGCAGTCGTGGTTAAACCACCAGCCAATTCGAGCACTGCAGATAACTTAACTTTTTCGCTTTTCAACTCAAAAATGGCGGCTTTATTTATGCTTCCATAAATGGCAACTTGAGCACCAACAGGCGGGAAATAAATGATGTCTCCCGGCAAGATAGATATGTCTTTGCTTTTGTCACCTTTCAACAGAAATTCGTACAAATCAAACTTTGTAATGGTATTTCCGTTTCGCCTTAGTTCGATGTTTCTCATCGAGCCATTAGCAGAAGGGCCACCAGTTGCAAATAACGTATTAACAAGTGTGCTTAATGAGCTGACGGTAAAAACACCCGGGTGACGAGCCTGCCCCAAAACAAAAATCTGCACTGAACGCAATTTTCCGAGGGTGACGCTTAATTCGAAATTACGGAAAACCTTGCCGATCGCTCTTTTCAAATGCCGCTGCAAATCCTGGTAACTCACTCCCGCAACGCTTATGTTGCCAACTTTAGGAAGATTGATTTCTCCATTTCGGTCAACTACCGCTTTGTAGTCGATGTCAACCGTGCCCCAGCCTTTGATAATGAGTTCATCTCCCGGCCCCATCAAGTAATCCGGAGTGACCGGAATATTTTCTATGGGCGCAAATGTTGATATCCTCCCCTTGAATAGCTCAGAACCAAAAATGGGGAGACTTTGCCCAATTGATTCGGCAATAAACGTTTGGAATTGATTCTGCACTCGTTCCAATTCATCATCTTGCTGATTTTTCTTGCCTTCTTTGTCGCCCTTATCCGAAGCCTTGTCGCCCTTATCAGTAATTTTGTCGCCCTGATCCGAAGCCTTGTCACTCTTATTTGAAAGTTGCCCGGGTTGCAATAACTCTTGAGGAGCATTTGTAATTGAAGGTGTACTGAACACATCTCCGCTTGGCGTAGAGGATGATGAGCTATTTGATCTCGACGCTGCCGCAGCCATTGCAGCAGTATTTGACGTTGCAGCCTGGCTCGACACCGGCACCAGAAGCGCTAGTGCACATACCATCAATTGTATTGAAATAAAGGTTATTAATTTACTTATCCTGAAGCAATCAAACATCTGAATATATCCTCTACTTTAAGAAACTAGTATTACTTACCAAAAAATTGATCCATCAAAACATTCAAAATTACGCATAACTTGAGGATTTTAACATCTGGGAAATGATAAACAAGCACCTTCACTTAACAAAGCCAATATCTATTACAAAAATATAAAGGGTTAATCGAGATGTGCTGTTATGGTGCTCTTGTGTGCATCGGATAAAGTTAAATCATAGCGTCTGTGCATTTCCGCTACTTTTTCTTCGAACTGACGCTTTATTTGTAACCCAATGACATAAGAACCCACCAGCGGCGGCAACCAGAATGAAGGCCGTAAGTCAGCAATGTATGAAACTTGTGTTCTGTTGCCTTCTTGCAAGATGTTTACATATCCATCCACGCCCAAGTTTCCCTGAATGCTTTTCAAACTGATATGCGAACTGGATAAATTCTTCACTTCCATCACAATGTTGATCGGATAATGAATTAGCAACAGTGTCGATTCTCCAATGATCCGAACTTGTTTGATGTTTGTACCAGAGGAAATCAGGTTTATCTCATGTATATCTGTTACAAATGCGGGCATATGTTCGTAGTCGTTCAATACATCCAGTACTTCGGAATTGGTAAAATCCAGTGACATGTTGACTTGCACATGAACGCTCGCCCCACCATTTTCTCTCTCGGTTTTCACCTCAATTGTTTCGGCCAAAGCGGGAGTTATCCCGCTGATGCAAGCATACATAATTACCAGCGCCACTCGCCACCTCATGCATATACCTCTATTAGCATCAGTAGAAAAATGATCACCGAACACAAACTCAATACCAGGACAGAGGCGGCCGCACAGTCTTTGGCCAACCGGACGAAATTTG
Organism: uncultured Gallionellaceae bacterium; assembly: GCA_903876625.1. Classification (GTDB taxonomy): domain Bacteria; phylum Pseudomonadota; class Gammaproteobacteria; order Burkholderiales; family Gallionellaceae; genus PALSA-1006. The sequence goes on from CAIRAO010000481.1 coordinate 2,641, forward strand.
CTTTTTCAGGATGCAACCCATCGAGCGTATGCTCTAACGCCGTATTTAAAAGTTCAGTCGCCAGGATCAAACCGATAATCACTGATATAAGTGCCACCCAAATGAGTGGGGGACGAATAAAAATCAATAAACTTGTCACAACCAGTGCTGCCAGAACTTGAGTGCGAAAACTTGCTTCATGAAGAAATGTAGCGACTAACCCACGCCAGGCAAATCCCAGTCGTGAAAAGAATGACTGCCCTTTCAATTCGATTTCTCCCCTGTTTGACAGCTGACAGTATATGTCAAACATTAGGAGCTTGCGCTTTCAATCAGATATTTATGGATGGTTCGCTCAATACTTTCGCCGCACTGAGCGAGCTAACGTACCAACACAGAGCTCCACTTGGTAGCAATATGCCCGTATGTAGTCATGCGATTTCATTATTGATTGCACATTGCTTCAGCATTCTGAGAATATTGTTGGAAACATTTTAAATTCAGGCGTTCAAATATTTTTAGACGAGGTGAAAAGAATTCTAGTGTCACTAGCAATTCGAGAAGATTGGGGTACCAAAATGAGCTTTATCAATGCGTCAGTTTTGCACCACCCGAAAAGAAAGTCAGTTTACCCGGCAGCAAATTCTCACCCGGCCTTTCGTCTGAAAATCCTGGCCGTTTACCTGATGTTATCTTTTGCAACAAATGGATTTTCCATTCCCCTGGGCGGTAACGTTGCAGCAGGTGCAGCAAGTATAAAAAATGGAACAAATAGTTTAACCATTACCCAAGCAACGCAAAACTCCGTGATCAACTGGCAGAGTTTTAACATCGGCAAAAGTGAATCAGTCAATTTCTTGCAACCCAACAGTGCGTCAGTCGCGCTCAACCGAGTGATTGGCTATAATCCTTCTACCATCCTTGGAAGCCTGTCGGCCAACGGCAAAGTGTTTCTGGTCAATCCGAATGGCATTCTGTTTGGGCAAGGGGCCTCGGTTAATGTCGGCGGGCTGATCGCCTCCACCCTCAATATTACTGATAATCATTTCATGGCGGGCACCTACAACTTTACCGGCGCGGGCAATGGCACAGTCATAAATCAAGGCACGATCAATGTAAACACAAACAACAGCTATGTTGCGCTACTTGGGGCAAGCGTCAGCAACAGCGGCATTATTGCGGCCAAATTGGGCTCGGTTGCGCTGGCTGCCGGCAATGCCGTTACCCTTGATGTAGCCGGAGATGGGCTGCTCAGCGTCACAGTAAATCAGGGTGCAGCGAACACGATGGCGCAGAATAGCGGACTGATCCAGGCGGACGGCGGACTTGTAATTTTGACCGCACAAGCTGCGGGAACTCTTTTACAGAGCGTAGTGAACAACACCGGGATGATTCAGGCACAAACAGTTGAGAATCACAGCGGTGCAATCAAGCTTCTTGGCGACATGCAAAGCGGCACGGCAAATGTGAGCGGCACACTGGATGCCAGCGCCCCCAATGGCGGCAACGGCGGTTTTATTGAAACTTCAGCCGCTCATTTAAAGATAGCTAATAACGCCAAGATCACCACCTTTGCAAATAAAGGGATGACTGGCACTTGGCTGATTGATCCGCTGGATTTTACAATTGGAAGCGACATTACAGGACTGGTACTCTCCGGTTTGTTGGTGTCCAACAGCGTGGTGATCAGCACCTCGGCTGGAACCAATACGACAACCAATCTTTATGCGACGGCTTCCGGCAATGGCGACATCATTGTTAATGATGCGGTGAGCTGGACGGCCACCCCATCGCCTACGACCTTGACCTTGAATGCAAGCAGGGATGTAATCGTTAATTCGTTCATGACTGGCACCAAAGGTAGTCTGGCAATAACTGCCGGACGCGACATCAACATAAACGCGACCGCCGCCATCACGACAACAGATGGTAGTCTTAGCATGAAAGCCTCGAACAATGTGAATATCTACAATGCCGCCGTCACCACGACCCGAGGCAACGTGATACTAATGGCCGGCATTGAGGCTACTGGAGCCGGTGCCGTTGTATTTGCAACTGGCACTCCAACATTTACCGTTACAGGTCCGGGTGCTGCAGTCAAGATTTACAATCCGCTCTTCACGACGACAGATTATTCAGGTTATTTTACTTTGACCGGTGGTGCCACGCTCGCGCAATACACCTTGTTGTTCGCGGTAGGGCTTACTGGACCTACTGGTGCCACTGGACCTCAGGGATCTGTTGGTGCGGATTCTACTGTTCCCGGACCTCAAGGACCTCAAGGACCTCAAGGACCTCAAGGACCTCAAGGACCTCAAGGACCTCAAGGACCTCAAGGACCTATAGGACCTCAAGGGCTTCTTGGACCTCAAGGAATTCAAGGACCTATAGGACTTCAAGGACTTCAAGGACCTATAGGACTTCAAGGACTTCAAGGACTCCAAGGACTTCTAGGCCTTACAGGTGCCAATGGTGCAGATTCTATTGTTTCCGGACCTGTCGGACCGCAGGGAGCTTCGGGTGCAGATTCGACTGTTGCCGGACCTACGGGTTCCACTGGATCTCAAGGTCCAATAGGTAATATCGGACCACAAGGGCCTCAAGGAACCGCCTCTACTGTTGCTGGTCCTGTAGGCCCAGTCGGACCACAGGGCGCACCGGGTGCAAATTCTACTGTTGCTGGACCTACAGGTTCCATTGGACCTCAAGGTCCAATAGGTAATATCGGACCACAAGGGCCTCAAGGAACCGCCTCTACTGTTGCTGGTCCTGTAGGCCCAGTCGGACCACAGGGCGCACCGGGTGCA
>CAIRAO010000482.1 GCA_903876625.1 uncultured Gallionellaceae bacterium
ATTTTCGATACCGTACCAGGTTGGTATAGCAATTGCGCTTGGTATGCTGCTGGCGACTGTAGTGTTGTTTCGATTAGGCCAGCGGGTAAAAGAAGACAACCGCATACTTGCCTTTGGTTACTTTTGAAAATGTAATACTGGTAATTTCATTGCTGCCCAATACTGCGGTTGCTGTGAAATCAGGGGCTGATTTGCCTACTAAAACTGCCATGGTATATCTCCTTGGGGGTTGGTCTTTGGTTGACTGAATTGCTAGGGATTGAATTTAACCAGAGGAAGCAAGCCTGTCAACTCAATTTCTGGAAAAATAATTATTTCGCTGCATTTTGACCATCAAACTGGATGCGATGGAGTTGGGCGTAGACACCATTTTTCGCCAAGAGTTCGAGATGAGTACCCATTTCCACGATCTGGCCTTTTTGTAGTACAACAATGCGATCCGCTTTTTCGATTGTTGAAAGCCGGTGAGCTATCACCAAAGTGGTGCGCCCTTGCATCAGGGTTTCCAATGCAGCTTGAACGTGACGTTCAGACTCGCTATCCAATGCAGATGTTGCCTCATCCAAAATCAGTACGGGAGCATTTTTGAGAATGGCACGTGCTATCGCTATACGTTGACGTTGGCCTCCAGACAATCTCACGCCCTTTTCTCCCACCAACGTATTCAATCCTTCAGGAAGTTCACGAATAAATTCCATAGCATGGGCAGCTCGGGCGGCAGCTACAATTTCGGCTTCATGTACTTCACGCATTTGCCCGTAAATGATATTGGCGGCTATGGTGTCATTGAACAACACTACCTCCTGACTGACGAGTGCAATGTTAGACCGCAGACTCGCCAATGTAAGCTCAGACAGATCATGACCATCCAAGGTAATGCGCCCACTTGTAGGTAAATAAAATCGAGGTACCAGATTTGCCATCGTGCTCTTGCCGCTACCTGAGGCCCCGACAAGCGCGACGGATTGACCGGCTGGTATTTCAAGGCTTAGATCATGTAGAGCCATGCGCTCATCGTCCTGATAAGAAAGGCTCACATGGTCAAAAGTTAGATTTCCATTTGTACGTGCAATCGTCTCAGTTCCAGCATCCGATTCGCTCGGCGTATCGATCAATTCAAAGATACTTTCTGCAGCCGCCAACCCTCGTTGCATATATTCGTTTACACTGGTTATTCGTTTCAAGGGTGCGGTAATCATCAACAGTGCGGCGATAAAAGATAAGAACCCCCCCACTGTAGAAGTATCACTTTGCGCCCGCCCCATGGCCAAAAATATGATCAGTGCCACCGCGACAGCTGCGACCATCTGCACGATGGGCACATTAGCCTGGGCAGCGACAGCCTGTTTCATAATGTGTCGGCGTAGCCAATTAATTTCGTTAAGGAAACGATCTTGCTCATAACGTTGCCCGCCAAACAATTTAACAACTTTATGGGCAGTGACACTCTCCTCGATCACTTGGGTAATACTTCCCATCGCTAATTGCGTATCACGACTCGAGTTGCGCAAACGATTATTGATGACACGAATGACCAGAGCCACAACAGGTGTAACGATTAACGAAAGAAGCGTCAATTTCCAATCGAGATATAGCAGCCATCCCAACAGACCCAAAATAATAATTGAGTCACGAATCGTGATTGTCACTACACTGGTTGCCGCAGTGGTCACATTCGTTACATCATAAGTGATCTTCGATATCAAAGTTCCCGTTGCGTGATCATCGTAATAGCGCGTAGGCAACGATAAGAGTTTGGCAAACATTTCCGCACGCAAATCCATCACCAGTTTATTTCCCACCCAATTAATTGCATATGAACCCACGAAGCTGGACACACCGCGCACGAAGAAAATAACCAGGATGATCAAGGGAGCCCAGCGCAATACCAAGTCATCTTTGTGTACAAAGGTGCCATCCAAAAATGGCTTTAGCAAGGCCGGCAATAACGGCTCGGTAGCCGCAGATACTGCCATGCCCAAAATGGAAACAGCGAAAGCATGCCAGTAAGGTTTAACGTAACCTAACAGGCGTATATACAGTTGTAGACTGGTCATGGAAACTACGGTTGCTCCAGTAAAGTAAACCTTATGCTGAAACCAGCATTTGTAAGATCAACTCGGAATTCAGGCAACATTTGAACGGCTGTGTGCCTTACCTCTGATTAGGAGATAAACCATGTGTGCTGCTAAAGCACACGCCACATATAACACTGCAACACCTACATATGAACCCCAATATTGCTCCACACGCGAGGTATACTCGAGAAAGGTCATTTCGGCGTAACGACCAGAAAACAAGAAGAAGCTCAAATTGGAAATCACAAAAGCAATGGTAGTCGCCACGCCAACCAGGGTAAACAAGCCAAGCAGATTTTTCGTGGTCAAAGTAAGGCGGGGAGCGAACCAACTTCCGGCAAACCACATCGCGCCATAAGCAAATGCGAGAAAACCGTAAGCCGATGTCATGCACCAATTACTGACACCGTCCATCGCGATCGCACAATAATCAACCAACGCAGCTACCGCCAATAGCCCGACAAAAACCCAACGTGCACCGGAAAATTTCGCCAGGTAAAGTCCACCCAAAAAGAATGCTGCCAGAGAAGCATCCGGCAAGGCTACAGAAGACCCAAAATGATTAAAGCGAGTGAGCGCCATTGCCAGCACAAGCCCTGCGCTTATCATCCATGAGCGATTTTCAAATGTTTTCATAAGAACTCCTTAAGCATTTCCGGCTTCGAAATAATGTGCAGACTTTAACAGAAAAGAGTGGGGCACAAAAGACGAGAATTGCCTTTTGCACCTCATTTTTCAATGATAGCTCACGCCGACAAACAGGGTTCTTCCCAGGGTGTTGTAGCCGTAAGCTTCGGAATAGTTAGTATTCAAGAGATTGTCTGCGCGAGCCGACAGATTAAAATGCCGGTCAATTTCGTAACGCGCCGTCAAATTCACCAGTGTGTAACTAGACAAAGTTGGCGAAGTCGCAGTGTTGTTATCTTGCCGTGCACCGCTGTAACGAAACTCAGCCCCCGTATCCCAATCGCCCAGATCGTGCGAAGCCTCAATACTTGCAAATTGTTTTGCCCGACGTGCCAAGACTAAACCAGTCGAAGTATCGCGGGGATTTTGGAAGGTCAAATTTGCTTTCAAGTGCTTATTTCCAAAATCCCCCTTATAACTTAATTCCTGACCTGATATTTCTGCCATGGGAGTATTAATCCCCACATATGATGCATCAAGCTCTATAAAGTCAGTTATTCGATTATCAAAATATACCGCATCAGCATGTTGGCCTACAGCAGCATAGTGCAATCCGAATTCCTTATTTTGTGAGCGCTCCGGTTTCAGATTTGGATTCCCGGAAAATGGATCGTACATATCGTTGAATGTCGGCGCCTTGAACGCATTACTAACACTGGCAGTGGCTCGCCATCTTTCTTCAAAAACAACACCATAACCCAGTAAACCCGTATTGACTGCTCCGAAATCCGAATAGTTATCCTGACGCAAATTGAGCTGCACTTGCTGTGCTCCATAGTCACCGGTATAGCCGCCCAACAGGCTATTCACATTGCGCGTGGTTTGTGTAAAAAGTGTATCGGACGAAACTGTCTGTCCCAGATTCTCGGCGGAAAAACTGAGTTGCTGATTATTCGCAAATTTGAGGTTGTTTTGCCATGCATATTGATTGCTTTGAGTTTTGTAACGTGCAGAATACCCGCCATAGGTCTTACTGTCGTCAGTACCTTGCGCGATACGTACTTGGCTGTGCCATATTCCGGAGAGTTGGTCATCAGCTGCCAGGGACACTTTGTCAATATTGTCCTGAGTGTTGTACAAATCAGCAGGTAAGCCATATGGACTGTCAAATGAGACATTGCTGCGGGTACTGAACCACGAAACAGTAACGGCGTGCTCTGCATTGAAAGCATGTTCTACTTGTGCACTAATGGTATTGTTGTCATAGCCATTGTCGTTCGGGTTGGCATTTGGCACAATTTGCGGATTGATCGCTGACACGCCATCGGTTTTGACTTTGCTAGCATTTACACTGAACGAGTTGCTGTCCGCCTCGCCGGAAAATCCTGCAGCATAACGCTGATTGCCGTGAGTCCCCCCTCCCGCGCTGGCCGTAAATGACGGAGCGCCGCTACCGTGCTTGGTGAAAAGCTGGATCACGCCACCAATTGCTTCCGAGCCATAAAGACTGCTGACATTACCCCGCACCACCTCGATACGCTCAATGTTGTCCAGCATAATATGCTCAAGTGCCGTCGGACCAGCCGTAGCGGAATTGACCCGCACGCCATCTATCAGCACCAGTACTTGATTGGAATTGGAGCCGCGCAGGTAGGTACCGGACTGGGCACCCAGGCCGCCCGATTGCGCAACTTCGACTCCCGCTAAAGAACGGACTAGTGTTGATACATCAGGCGCTCCAGAATCTCGAATTTCCTGTTCGTTTAATACGGTTGTATCCGCGATCGTTTTATTTAATGCTTGTGGCATACGTATTGCAGTAACGACAATTTCGCCAAGGCTTGCTGTTTCGGCCTGCGCAAAAGAAGCGACCACACACATTAGCGCGGCAAAAATTAATTGAATTTGTTTCATTTGAATTTCCTGAATGATTTCCAAGCAACCCCGTTGGAATATATAAAAACAGGAAATACAGCAGAAGTGAAAGAAAACGAGAACAGAAAAGTTCAAGTCGTCCATGCGCCTCCCGCAGCATTTCCCAGCATTCTTCCTGGCCGGTATCCGGGCTCACAAGTCTTGATCTGCCGCCTTCCCATGATTACTCACAGTGGCCTACCGGCATATCCACTCTCGCTTACCGTTGCGGGGGCAGCATAGGTTTTTAACCTATTTCCCGTTTAACCGCATGACACAAATCACGCAGCACCTTGAAGCGATTCGTATTGTAGCAGAACCAAGATAAACCAACCTGCCGCCAAAATACTTGCACAATCCTTCGTTACCATTTGACTTAACAGGATTTTCTAAACTATAGTGGCGTCTATGCAAGGTGAACTAAACTTACTGGAGACTAAACTCGCTCAATTGGTGCAATTGACCAAGCGCATGCGCGATGAAAATCATCAGCTTCGCCAAGATCTCGCCGAAGCGCTTAGCCACGCTCGTCAAAATGATGACAAGATCAATACTGCCTCATCGCGCCTGGCGCTGATTCTGGCAAAACTTCCCGATGAAAAATCATGAGCTCTAAAAAAGCAAACGCGCTGGATGTGAAAATACTTGATCGCGAATTTCGAGTCGCCTGTCCTGATGATGAAAAAGCGGAACTACTTGAATCGGTAGCTTATCTCGACAAAAAAATGAGCGAGATTCGCGATACGGGCAAGATCACTTCAATCGAAAGAATCGCCATTATGGCCGCGCTTAATATCACACATGAGCTTCTCACAACAAAACTCGGGGGAGGTTTTGACATCGGCGACTATAAGCGTAGAATGCAATTCATGCAGGCAACGATCGAAGAAGCTTTGGCAGACCAAGATAAATTGTTTTGACCAATTTAGTTTGTAGCTACAAGTTTTAAGAGTTGTCCCTGCGGTGTTCGTCAGACTCATAATTCTTTGAACCAATGAGCTAACGCTTAGGTTGCGCCCCATTCAAGTTACTGTTGTGAGCGTTCTTCGCGAATGCACCTGATGTAACCGGGAACCGACCCACTTGAACCCAGGTTCAAGACATTGAGTCAACGGCACAGGCGGGGACTTTTATTCCAGTGCGATCCGAAAGGGTCGCACTTTTTATTGTGAATTTTGATCATGCGTTATTGGTTAATGAAGTCCGAGCCAGGCGATGTCAGTATTGACAACCTCGCAGAAATGCCGAATCAAACTGTGGCTTGGTATGGGGTGCGCAATTATCAAGCACGCAACTTTATGCGTAATCAAATGAGTATCGACGATGGAGTGATGTTTTACCATTCCAATTGCAAGCAACCCGGTATTACCGGAATAGCTAAAGTCAGCGCCCTTGCCTATCCTGACGCTACACAATTCAATCCGAAAAATAAATACTTCGATCCGAAGGCCACACAAGAGCAGCCACGCTGGTTCAATGTTGATGTACAACTGGTGAAAAAAATCGTGCTTATCCCGCTCGACGAACTTCGCAAACATCCCGAATTGACTGCGATGAGAACACTGCAACGAGGCAACCGGCTATCAATTACCCCTCTAGACCCGTCGGAGTGGAATTTCATCACAAAAAGATTGGTGAAGAATTAACTACTTCTTGCATATCATACCGATGCCGGGGCGAAATTGTTTACTCACGCCTTGCATGGCTTTGATAGTTGAATTTTTGAGGTTCCCTTTACTTTATTTTTCAGGATCAAAGAAACGGATCAAATTTCTCCCGTCATTTTTTGCCTGATACATTGCATCGTCAGCGCGCTTGATAATTTCTTCTCTGCTGTGTTCATGGTTGACGAATACCGTCAATCCGATACTTGCCGTGCAATGATGTTCCACAATTTCATTTTGTTTGCCTGCGCTGTTGACATTCAACAAGTAGGTAGCCGATAAAGTCGATAATATTTTTTCGGCAATCTCACGGGCTTGCGTGGTAGCGGCAGTTTTATCGGTTTCCAATTCAGACAACATCACCACAAATTCATCTCCGCCAAAACGTGCCACGGTATCCACCTCACGAA
>CAIRAO010000483.1 GCA_903876625.1 uncultured Gallionellaceae bacterium
AGCATCTCGAAGCCTGGATGGCAATCCCTACTCAAGTCAGTTGAAGAGCCGCCACGATATGGGTTTTGGGTATTTTTCAGTTCAAGCTTTTCGGTGGTGTTGTATACGAAGATTAGGGAGACCTGCTCCAATGAGTAACCTAATGGAAGTGTATGAATATTTTTAGTCGCAAATCAATCATACCTATTATTCTGGTAGGTTTTTTGGCGATTTTAATCGCTATCTTTAGCATTGGTAATAGGCTATCAAACGATATATTAAGGGTGAATGCAAATACTCAAAACCTATACATGCATCCCTTTCAAGTCAGCAATGCAGCTGCAGATTTAAAAATCTCTATATTGCAAGCGCGAAACGATTTGTTGCAAATCGTGTTTCTTAAGAAAAACGTTGCATTTACTAAATCTACATTTTTACAAATTGAAAAATTAGATCAAAGAATAGTTGATGATATTTTTATCATTAAGCAAAACTTTTTGGGAGACATGAGCAAGGTAAATTTGCTTGAATCAAATGCTGACAGATGGAAAAAAACACATCATCACATCATTGAATTGGCACTTCATGAAAACTATAAAGATGCTGAAAAAATGGTCAAATCTGAGGGCACGCCCATTTATGAAGCGGTGATGAGCGGCGCAGATTACATTCTTTCTTTTTCCCAAAACAAAGGAAAGGAATTTGCAACAGATGCTGAAATAATTTCTGTCAAGATTGTAGACAGTACAGAGCTTTTGCTGCTTTATCTTGTGATTGCCACCACCTTCATCGCCACCATTGTCATTTGGCGGGTTCGTTATTTACAAAGTGAGATCAATCGCATCACAACGTTAGATTTTCTTACAAATGTTCCCAATCGTCGTTATTTTATGGAATTGACAGAGCGAGAATTTAAACGAGCAAAACGATATAAGACTCATTTTATTTTAACAGTTATTGATTTGGATCTTTTCAAGCGTATCAATGATGCATTCGGTCATCAAGTTGGTGACAAAGTGTTAAAACATTTCTGCGCTGTGTGTAGTAGGAATCTAAGAGACACGGATATTTTTGGCCGTATTGGCGGAGAAGAATTTGCAATTGTATTGCCAAATACCAGACTAAAAGAAGCTCAAGAAGTAATTGAGAGAATAAGAAGTGATATTGAAAAAACAGGGATTGAAATTAGCAACGGGAATATTTTTAATTTTACAGCTTCGTTTGGTTTGACTGAGGCTGACGCAAATGCATCATTTGAAACATCCTTTAAATTGGCTGATGAAGCGCTCTACGAAGCAAAGAAAACTGGTCGTAATAAAATTTGTATTTCATAAAAATCAGACGCTCAATTCATTTCAAACTAATTTAATGCAACTTGAATTCAAAATCAGTTAAGGCAATTTCCAAGGAGAGGAGGATTTCAGTCAAACCAATAAGTTTCCTTAGGTTTGCTTTGCATACTTTTTGGAAAATAGAACCTCACTGATCCTTCAATAGTGTCCAGAACAAAGGTCTTCTATCTGGAAAACAAAATTCAATATCATATGTCTACAAGTGGTCAGGAAGGTTCGCTAATTTAGAAGTTGATGCTTGAGCTACCAAAATTTAATTTGAAAGGTCGGTTCTTGTTTCAGGATCATGTACTCGTAGGTTAGAGTAAGGAAATGTCCAAACTGGCGAACTCCGGACATTCAGGGTTACCAATTGGATGCCCTAAAGCTGCCGTTGATGGTAGGCGACTTCGCAGCAAAAGGAGTCCTTCAACTTCCACTATCCACATTTGATTTAACTTATCAATCAACTTCGTTTAGAGAAATTCTCGTTTGCATCGTCAGATCGCCAAACCAAAAACTTTGAAAAATATACATTTGTCCGCACTGTTATGTCACGGACGATGCTTGTATGATTAATTTACTTTA
>CAIRAO010000484.1 GCA_903876625.1 uncultured Gallionellaceae bacterium
AAATTTGGGATAATTATTCATTTCCCGGCAACACCCGAGAACTACGGAACATCGTCATTCGTCTTACGACCAAGTATCCGGGCCAAACGGTTGATGTTCCTCGATTAGAAGCTGAACTTGATTTGACTCATGCCAAGTCAAGTTTTGTTGAAGCTGAACAGATTATCGATGCCCGGCTTGCCATGCAACAGGGAACCTTCAATCTGGATGAACAATTGATGGACTATACTAGCCGCCATGTTGATATGGCGATGGATATGGCTCGAGGAAATATAAGTGAGGCTGCTAAACTACTTGGCATTGCCCGTACCACTCTGTATAGCCGAATTGAAGCACTGCAAAAACACAGAGCATTAAAGATACTTAAAGGGGATTGATAGATGTATCTCGAACATTTTGGCTTGAACGAGCCTCCTTTCAAAATTACACCCATCACAGAGTTTTTCTTTTCAGGCGCCAACCGCGGGGAAATACTCAATGCGCTGATTTACGCTATTACCGACAGCGAAGGCATTATAAAAATCAGCGGTGAAGTCGGCAGTGGCAAAACCATGTTATGCCGCATGTTGCTTGATCGTTTACCCACCAATATCAAAGCCATCTATCTGGCCAACCCCAGCCTAACCCGGGACGAATTGCTTTACGCAATTGCCGACGGACTTGAGTTGGATCTGGAAGGTCAAAGAGTCAGCGTACTGCTGCAAAATCTGAACAACCACTTGGTTGCAAAATACAACCAGGGCGAACGATGTGTTGTTCTGGTTGACGAAGCACACGCAATGCCGTTAGACACACTCGAGGAATTGCGACTGCTCTACAACCTGCAAATCGGAAAACACAAGCTGATCCAAATCGTCCTGTTTGGGCAGCCGGAGCTTGATATAAAGCTGGAGCAAAACAATATGCGACAGCTTAAAGACCGCATCGTCCATCATTTCAATATGCAGCCTCTTTCAAAAAAAGTAATCGAGGAATATTTGCTGTTTCGCATGCGTGCCGCCGGTTATCACGGGCCGAATATTTTCTCTCCCGCCGCAATTAATCTGATTGGAAAAGCATCCAGTGGATTAATGCGCCGCGTGAATATTCTGGCGGATAAATCTTTGCTCGCGGCATTTGTTGAAAATACCCATAATATTGAGACTCGACACGTGCAAGCTGCCATCCGCGATAGTGAGATCTCAGCAATGTCACCATGGATGGACAAGAATAAAATTGCAATTGCGGGTGGAATAACCTTATCAGTCTTGGCTCTAGCAATCGCAGGTTGGATGTTAGGTAGATCAGATACTACAAATACGCCAACTATCGCTGCCGTCCAAACCTCGCGCATTGTTCCGGCAAACCTTGCGCTTGCCCCAACACCCGTTGCGATTCCGGCGTCCTCCGCTCCAATTGAATCTCAAATTACGCAAAACGTGCCAACGCTGCAATTGGCCGTGGCGCTACAAACACATTCTTCGCCTTCCTCAGTAACAGCAGCCACATCGGGAAATGCAGCACCAAATTCCTCATCAACCACCGTGAAGAGCAGTAGCAAGAAAGCAGTTAGCAGCACCAATACTGATGTGCAGGATAAAAACTTGCCTGCCTCCGATACCCTCTTACAACAAAGATTGGCTGCAACCAAGGACATGCTCGCTCATGTCGACAAAAATGGGGTCAGCATCCAGTTGTACTACACTGAAGATGCCAAACCATTACGCATCGAACGCTTTTTGAGCCGCGCAAAGAGCTTGGGCAAACTCTCTGAAATATATATAATTCCAATTAAAATCAAGGGAAAAGATGGGTATCGCGTTCTCTACGGGGTTTATTCGAACAATGAGGAAGCACGTAAAGGTATGAATGAATTGCCTCAACGTTACAAGGATGCGTTTGCTCCAACGCTAAACTCACTTGACAGTTATTAGCTGTCGCTCAGGTGGTTCAACATGAAAAAACCGCCTTAACCGATTGAAAATTTGAATATCTAGGCCAAATAGCATATTGCCGAAGTAGGATAAAGATGTTACGTTAAGCACCTGTTCAAAGGGGTGGAAATGAACTTACGTCACATTTTATTGATTTCGAGCCTGTCTTTATTGTTATCCGCATGCAGTGGAACGAAGACGCTTAATTTAGAAACGCCGCTTCAGCCATCAGACAGGCATCTTAATGCGAAAGATGCAGCATCTGCGCAGAGCAGCAGCGACATACCCCAGGCAAGTAATCGCAACATACCACTCCCCCCGCCAAAACCAAGCAGTAAAGTTGAAACTTACAGCGTGGTTGTAACCAATGTTCCCGCGCAGGAAATATTATTTGCTTTGGCACGCGACGCAAAGATCAATCTTGACATCGCACCCGGAGTTCAAGGAAACGTCACGATTAACGCAATTAACCAAACGTTGCCTCAAATTCTCAGCCGAATTTCCAAGCAAGTCGAAATGCGTTACGAGTTGGATAATGGCAACCTAATTGTGATGCCGGATTCGCCTTATCTGAAGACTTACAAAATCGACTACGTCAACATGAGCCGGGATTCCGATGGAGGCATTTCAAATTCAACTCAAGTTGGCGGAGCTAGCTCGGGTGCGGCAGGAAACAACTCTAAATTGTCGATCACCAGCTCATCTAAAAACCACTTTTGGGAAAGACTGGAATCAAACATTAAAGACATCTTGCGCGAGACAGACAAGATTCTTCCGGATGGCTCCAGCGAAACATCGGTTCAGCGCAGCTCTAATGCCAGCACGACTGGTACCGGTGCCCAGCAATCTACTTCCAACTCCAAAAAACAATCTGCATCAAAAAGTCCTGGCGGCATAGACAATAGCCCCAACGCAGCCTCGATAGAAGAGGAAGGCACAACGGTTACTTCACGCAACACATTCCGTGAAGCCGCCTCTGTTATTTCCAATCCTGAAAATGGCATCATCACCGTGCGTGCAACTTCAAAGCAGCACGAAAAAATTCAGGAATTTATTTCACATATCATGACGAATTCGCATCGACAGGTAATGATCGAAGCAACCATCGTCGAAGTGCAACTCAGCAAAGAATATCAGCAAGGGGTGAATTGGAACACGGTTCTTAACGGAACCAGCGGTTTTAGTGCCAGCCAGGCTCCGACCCCCGGCATCTCTTCCACTAATACCGGTAGTATTTTTACGTTAAACTATAATGGGAATTCGTCGGGTCTGGGCGCGCTGGCTGCCTCGGTAAAAATGATGGAATCATTCGGCACGGTAAAAGTATTATCCAGCCCAAAATTGAGCGTGTTAAACAACCAGACCGCAATGCTACGCGTGGTAGACAATTACGTTTATTTCACTGTTACAGCGACTCCCGGCATTGTTTCCGCGGGGGTATCAACGGTAGCAACTTACACGACGACTCCCAATAGCATCCCCATTGGTTTCACCATGAGTGTGACTCCACAGATCAATGACAACGACAGTGTATTGTTGAATATGCGACCGTCAATCACCCGTTTGTTCGGCTATGTTAACGACCCTAATCCAACCCTCACACAGGCTGGTGTGACCAGCAAAATTCCGCAAACTCAAACGCGAGAAATGGAATCTGTGTTAAGAATCGATAACAACCAGATCGCCGTGATGGGCGGGTTGATGCAAGATCAAATCAATAACGTTTCCGATGGAATTCCAGGCTTAAGCAGCATCCCATTCATCGGCAACTTTTTCAAATATCGCAACGACAGCAGCACCAAATCGGAATTGGTAATTTTCATACGCCCTGTCGTGATTAAAGATGCGAGCATTGAAGGTGACTTTAGTGATTACCGCAGTAATTTACCCAATGCCGATTTCTTTAAAAACAATCCCCGCAAGGATGAGCCACAGGAAAAGCAGCAGCTATGAGCCTATTACTTGATGCTCTTAAGAAGTCCGGGGATGCCAAAACGCCAAGCGCTACGGATCTTGAATTGGAAGATATTCACCCCGGGCCTTCGCGTAAGCCAAGTGCTCAAGCTGAGCCGACTTCCAATTCTCAACCCGGCCCGACTTCCGGCACTTTGCCTCCAGCAAACCCGGGTAAAACAAGTACAGGTCGAGCTGCTGGAGAAAATTTATTTGCGGCAAAAAAAAATCCTCCCAAAAAACGCATTAAATTAGGAATTGTCCCCATCGCATTGATCGTTGGTGGATTAGTTGGCTCAGGCTATGGTTTCTATGTTTATATAGAGATTACACCAGCCAACCAACGTTTCTGGTATAGCAACTCTGCTCAGCCTCAACGTATCGCTGCGCCCGTTTCTCCGGTTGTTTCACCGCCAAATCCAACTGTTGTCGCGACAGCCCCAACATTAGTTCCTTTAACACAACCAACCCCGGTGACTGTTCCTCGAATTAAGGTAGCGGAAAAACCCTCTATCAAAGAAACACCACGGGCAAACAAATCGCCAGGCAAGAAACCAATTGCCACTAATCCTGCAATGATCGGACAAGAAAATTCTGCGACACTTAACATTCAGCACCAGCCCGAACCTGATTCAATCGATCTGGTCTTGACGGAAGCTTATCAAGCTTACCAAAATGGTAATTACGAGGTCGCAAATCAACGCTACCACGATGCTCTGTCCAAAGAACCAAAGAATCGGGATGCCTTGTTAGGTCTGGCTGCGATTGCTCAGCAACAAGGGCAGGACAATATCGCGGTGAATTATTACCGTCATGTTTTGACACTCGATCCGCGTGATCCAGTGGCAAATGCCGCTTTGGCTTCATTCGGACCAGCAGACTCTGGCAGCAAAGAGAGTCGTCTCAAAGTGCTCGTCTCGCAACAGCCGGAATCGGCAGCTTTGCATTTTGCACTGGGAAACCAATATGCAGACCAGTCACGCTGGGCAGAAGCTCAGCAATCTTATTTTAATGCCATCGCGCTGGAACCGAACAATGCGCTGTTTGCCTTCAGCTTGGCGATCAGCCTTGACCATATCGGTCAACGCAATTCAGCGGCTCAGTATTACAGGCAAGCCTTGCAATTTGACACCTTGGGAAATTCAGGTTTCAACCGTGAAAAAGCCCAGCAACGTCTCAATCAACTCACCAGCCACTAATCATAATGCAGAACACCTATCCTCGAGATAATCATCCGGCACGAAATTCACTTGTAGCAAGATTAGGCGAAAAGCGAATGCTCAGCGGACCAGCCAAGTGTTAAGAGTGACATCAGGTGCGTAATTAAGGAATCTCATGGCGGTACCCAACGTGCAATCTCAGCAACCAATAGGTCAGTTACTGATCGCTAAAGGTGTGATTAGCGAAGACCAATTGAGAATCGCTGCCCAGGAACAAAATAAATCACCTCAACCACTGGGGCGCCTTTTGGTCAGACTCGGGTTCCTCTCCGAAGCCACAATCCGGGACGTTTTATCGGAAAACCTGGGCCAGGAAAGCGTTGATCTTTCCACAGTGATTATTGATCCTGCGGCTATTGCGCTGATCCCAAAAGATGTTGCGAGACGCTATCAGCTATTACCCTTATCTGTCGACTCGGCAAATAAAAATCTGACCTTGGCGATTGCAGATCCCGACAACATCATTGCTCTGGATCAGGTGCGTGCATTGCTCCAGGATGAATACCGACTCATCACCCAACTCGCGAGTGAATCGGACATTCTCCGGGCAATCGACCAGTACTACGGTTTTGAGCTTTCGATTGACGGCATCCTGCATGAGATCGAGCCGGGTGAAATGGATTATCAAAACCTCCAGCAGGGGGTAAATGAATTCAGTCAACCTGTGGTAAGACTAATCGATGCGTTGCTTACCGAAGCCGTGCAACAAAGTGCTTCAGACATCCACTTTGAACCTGAAAGCAGCTTCCTGCGCATCCGTTATCGCGTTGACGGTGTTTTGCGCCAAGTTCGTAGTCTGCACAAAAGCTTTTGGCCGGCGATGGTTGTCCGTATGAAAGTAATGAGCGGGATGAACATTGCTGAAACTCGCGCCCCGCAAGATGGCCGCATCTCATTAAGACTATCCGGACGCCCCATTGATTTCCGTGTTGCATCACACCCGACTACTCACGGCGAAAATCTTGTCTTGCGTATTCTGGATCGACAAAGAGGCATCGTGCCAATCGACCAGATCGGGCTGGATGATCTCGCGCTCAATACGCTCAGAACGATCATCGCGAAACCCGAAGGTATCGTACTTGTGACCGGTCCAACGGGAAGCGGCAAGACGACAACGCTGTATTCAGTTTTGAATCACGTCAACACCGAGTCGGTCAATATCATGACGTTGGAAGACCCGGTGGAATACCCCATTCCGCTGATTCGCCAAAGTTCGATAAATGAAGCGGCAAAATTGGATTTTGCCAGCGGTATCCGTTCCATGATGCGTCAGGACCCGGACATCATTCTGGTGGGCGAGATTCGTGACCATCCGACTGCAGAAATGGCATTCCGTGCCGCCATGACGGGCCATCAAGTTTATTCGACCTTGCATACCAATTCAGCTATTGGCGCGATTCCGCGACTACTCGATATCGGTATTTTGCCAGATATTCTGGCTGGCAATATTATCGGCATCGTTGCCCAGCGCCTGATACGAACTTTATGTCCGCATTGTAAATATAGCTAT
The DNA here is from genome assembly GCA_903876625.1 of uncultured Gallionellaceae bacterium. Lineage (GTDB taxonomy): Bacteria > Pseudomonadota > Gammaproteobacteria > Burkholderiales > Gallionellaceae > PALSA-1006. The sequence continues at coordinate 6,597 of CAIRAO010000484.1, forward strand.
CGTCCCGACAGCACCGAACGAAAAATACTCGGCTTGTCTCATTCTGATGAAACCACCCTTTATCGTGCCGCAGGGTGTGACCTGTGTCACCATCAAGGATACAAAGGCCGTCGAGCGATCATGGAAATATTTAAAATGGACAGCGATATCGATGATCTGATCTCACGCCGTGCCAGTATGCGCGATTTAAAACATTCCGCACTTGAAAAGGGTTTTCGCCCGCTCGCACAGGATGGAATCCGCCGCGTCATCCAAGGTCAGACTTCTATCGCCGAAGTCTCCCGCGTAGTTGATTTGACTGATCGCATGTAAGGGGATAACGGCATGGCGATGTATTCCTACAAGGCGATCAACGCAGAGGGCAAGTCCACTAAAGGTTTGCAAGACGCCGCTAATTTGATTGATCTCGAGTTAAGACTGAAACGTGCCGGACTCGATCTCATCAATGCCAAAGAGCAGGAAAATGCATCCGCTTTTGGAACTTTGAAAGTAAAACGCATCGATCTTATTACTTTCTTTTTCAACCTCGATCAGCTCACGCGTGCGGGAGTTCCATTGCTGGAATGCCTGGCCGATCTGCGTGATAGCATGGAAGACCCCACTTTTCGTGAAATTATTGCCAGCTTGGTCGAGTCCATTGAAAGCGGAAAAAAACTGTCACAAGCCATGGCGCAGCATCCAAATGCTTTCGATAAAATTACGGTTAACCTGACGCATGCCGGTGAAGAGAGTGGAAAACTTTCCGAAGTTTTCAGACATCTCACTGAATCATTAAAGTGGCAGGATGAAATGGCATCACAGACAAAGAACATGATGATCTACCCCGCATTCGTTGGAACCGTGGTAGTCGCCATCACTTTCTTTTTGATGATCTATCTGGTGCCGCAATTGGTGGGTTTCATCAAAGGCATGGGCCAGGAAATTCCATTTCAAACACGATTATTGCTGGCCACGTCAGCGTTCTTCATCAATTACTGGTATATCCTGCTTTCTCTGCCATTTATATTGTTCGGAACCTATAAAGGGGCCCTGACTATCAATCCGGGACTACAGTACCACGTAGACAATTTTAAATTGCATCTCTGGCCAACCGGGCCGGTATTGCGCAAAATTATTCTGGCCCGATTCGCCAATACCTTTGCCATGATGTACAGTTCCGGCATTACTATTTTGGATTGTATTGCCAATTCTCGCGATCTGGCCAACAATCAGGTCATTTCAAAAAGCCTCAACGATGTCATGCATGAGATTGAATCCGGCAAGAATCTTACCCAGAGCTTTGAAAAAACCGGCATTTTCCCGCCATTGGTGGTACGCATGCTCAAAGTTGGCGAAGCAACCGGCCAACTTGATCAGGCCTTGCTAAATGTCAGTTATTTTTATGATCGGGATGTGAAAGACTCCATCAAGAAAGTTCAAGTCATGATCGAGCCAACCATGACAATCATTCTCGGTGCATTGTTGGGTTGGGTTATGCTGTCTGTGCTGTCGCCCATCTACGACATCATCAGCAAGGTGAAAATGTGAGTCACTCATGAGTTTATCCAGCAAAACCCTACTTTTTTTGAGCGCAGATCATTTTCAGGCCTGCATGTGGGATCGTGGAAATTTATCCACGGCGCAGTATTTCAACAATGATTCCGATGGTCGCGAAAAATTCTCGGATTATCTGAAACAGCATCGCAATCCCACTTACTTGTTGGTAGACGTAATCGAAGAAGATTTTCGCCAGGAAACCGTACCCCATTTGATCGGCATAAATCGTCGGGCAGTGATTGAACGCAAGTTTGAACAATATTACCGTAACACCCCGTTTCGCCAAGCCAAATTGATGCGCCGCCAAACAGACGGTCGCCGTGATGATGAAATGCTTTTTTCTGCCTTGACCAATCCGCAGCGTATCTCGCCATGGCTGGATACGCTTTTGACAAATGGCATTCCAATCATCGGTATTCACTCTCTACCGAACATCAGTTTACCGTTACTCAAAGAAATTAATTCCGATCATGTGTTGTTGTTATCATGGGAAAAATACGCAGGGCTGCGCCAAACCTATTTTAATCAAAAGCGCCTTCATTTTTCACGCTTGACTCCAATAGGTAGCAACAACTCTTTTAGCGGTTCAGTTGCAACTGAAACACCGCGCACCCAACAATACCTGAAAAGCTTGAGCCTGCCCCCTCCGGGAGAGATCCTCGACGTATACATTATTTGCCATGCTGATGATAGACCGGCAATTGAATCCCGCTTGCAAAGCACACCCGAGTTGCATTACTCCTATCTGGATATTCAAACACTCGGCAAAAGCCTCAAAGCGAAATCGACTTATCCTGATTCAGATGCAACTCAACTATTTTTGCATTTGCTGGCGGTCCGACCCCCCAACAGTCATTACGCGAATTCGACACATACCCATTTTTATCTACTGTGGCAACTGCGCTGGATACTATTCGGATTGGCTTCAGCTTTCGCCTTGTTGAGTATTCTCTGGAGTGGCGTTTCGCTGTTGGAAGGTCAGGATTATGTTTCTGAAACAGCTCCCCTAATCAATCAGGCAGCGAAATTAACTCTCCAGGCAGAAGAAACCAAAAGAAAGTTTCCTGCTACGACAGTGCCGGCTGCTGACATGAAGACCGCCGTCGCTTTAACCCGCAAGCTTGGAAATTACTCCTCCATGCCTGAAGAAATATTATCCGGGCTAAGCTACTCATTAGATCAATTCACTCGCATTCAAATAACCAAAATTGCCTGGCAAACCAGTGCTGCCGATGCCGCGCCATCAGTCTATCCTGCACAAGTGATAACACTTGACGGGGAGTTATTGGATTTTGGCAACGACTACCGGAACGCCCTGGCCTATCTGGATAGTTTTCAACAGTCACTCACTCAAAATGGCTATAAAGTCACTGCTCAAAAATTACCATTGGATATTAGTCCCAAAGGAAGTATCAGTGACGAGTTTCAATCGAAATCGGAAAAAGCGGCACAATTTACGTTGAAACTTATCTGGAGGCAAAAAGAATGATTTTCTCCAAAACTGATCTGCCTCATCTCAAATGGAGTTTGGTTGTCTTCTTTTTAAGCCTGCTTGTCAGTGGTTGTGCTATTTGGCTGAGTTCAGAATACGTTGATCATTCACTGATGCAACGTCAACTTGCGCAACGACAGCTGGTCGATGCGCGCAAACAACTGAGTGATGCTCAAAATGACCTTGAAAACATGTCTATCTACTCTCGAGAATATGCTTCTCTGGTGGATTACAAAATCATCGGTGGAGAGCAACGTCTGGATTGGATTGAGGGCTTGGCCAAGTTGCGCCAGAATCAACGTGTTGTTGATTTTAAATATACCATTGCACCGCAGCAATCCTATGTACCCAATCCTGTTTTGGACACGGGTAATTTTGAACTCAGATTGAGCGGACTAAGCTTGCACGTTGACTTACTTCATGAAATGCAGCTGATCAAATTTTTTGATTCGCTGCGCACAAATATCAAGGGTTGGTTCATCATCGATCACTGCACATTGGAACGTGCCGCGTCAAACACCGGCACAGCAGTTTCTTCTCAGCTAAACGGGTCAGCCCAGCTCAAAGCAGAATGTTCAGGCGGCTGGATCACCATGAAGAAAAAAGGATCATCATGATCACCGCGGGACGATTTGTTTTTCTCCTGGTATTGGGAACATTACCGGTTGCCCAGGCTGATGAACTCGGTCGTCTGTTTTTCAGCCAGGATGAACGCCGTCAACTCGATCAACATCATGCTCTGGGCGCGCCCGGGAAAGATGGTGAAAGCGCCCAACCCTTCATAGTCGTAAATGGCGTAATCCAGCGCAGTAACGGCAGCAGAACAGCATGGATCAATGGGAGGGCACAACGCAACTCTCCCGGTAAAAATCCCAATACTGTGACTGTAACCATCCCCGGGAAAAGCGAATCCATCGAAGTCAAAGTTGGGCAACGCTTGATGATCGACAATACACCTTCTTCACAGCCGGACACCTCCACCATCTCGAAATGAGATGATTCCATATGGCGCGTCCCGCGAAAGAGCGCCATCAGTTTCATCTGAAGCAGGGTGCAGCACTTATGCTCATGTTGCTTATTATTATTTTGGGTGGTGTAACTTTTCTGGTGAGCTCGCTGAATAGTGCGTCACTACTAATCGAGAGAGATAACAAAACAACGATCGCGCTTGCTCAAGCAAAGGAAGCACTGATCGGCGATACCGCTTCTTCACCTTCAATTTTATCGGCGGGATACTTGCGTCTACCTGACCTCGGGTTCGGAATGGGTAACGTGCCCGCCGAAGGAAGTTCACCCCCCAACTTTTCCGGCAATAACTCGGATTTGTCCGTGATAGGGAAAATACCGTGGAAAACCCTTGCGATATCTCCGTCACGTGATGGAAGCGGAGAGTGCTTATGGTATGTTGTTTCAGGTCGTTTTAAAAACAACCCGACAAGCAATAGCGCATTTAACTGGGACACGGCGGGCCAGATTGATGTTTTTGATGGAAATGAAAAATCTATCGCACTCAATATGGCCGCTTTAATTATTGCTCCGGGCAAACCACTTGATCTTCAAAGTCACGCACAGTCTAATCCGGTATACACCCAATGCGGAGGCAATTACGATGCGCGCAATTACCTCGATCCTTACAATAAATTCAATGCAACTTACGAGGAATTCAATTATTTTACCGGTGGCACAAATAATCGTCTTGCACCCAATGATAAAAACAAACGATTTGTATTAACCCTGAATAGCCACTACAACGATCGCCTCCAATTCATTACAGCGGATGATATTTTTCGTCCTATTATTCGGCGCAGCGATTTCTCCAGCCAAATAACTGCATTAAAGAACGATCCCTATTTTCTGACAGCCGCGCCAACCAACAATAACAAAGGCATCGGCAGCAACATTTGCAACAGCCTGCTACCAAACAATCAAATATTTTGTATCAACTGGAAGGAAATGCTATTGCTAGCTAATCTACCCACACCTTCATCCATCGTTATTGATGGTGCCTCAACCGGCATTTGCCGCAGAGTACTTATTTTCGGCGGACAAAAGATTGCTGCCCAGTCAAGGATAACTTCAGCAGACAAATCCAATCCCGCAAACTATCTTGAAAATGCAAATCTGGCTGCCTTTGCCACACCAACAGCCGTTTCCAACCACTTTACCGGCTTCTCGACTTTCAATGCAAATAATCCGAGCGCAGATATTCTCAGGTGTATTCCATGACAATTATCCGATCTAAAAGTTACTGCAAAGATGGTTTTTCATTACTCGAAATGTCCATCGTCCTGGCTATTGTTGGTTTACTTCTGACTGGCCTCATTCCTTCATTAACGGCACAAATGGAGCAGCAGCACAGGAATGACACGATCAAACAAATGATAGAAATTAAAGATGCACTTATTGGTTATGCAATTGTTAATGGTCGCTTGCCCTGCCCGGCGAAAGCAACAATACCGACGAATACGGCAAACTCAGGATTGTCGGACTGCACACTCACATCGGGAGTGGTGCCCTGGGTAACACTTGGAACCAACGAAACTGATGCATGGGGTCGACGTTTTACGTACTCGGCATCAAGCGCTTTTATCACCACAAATTTCACGCTGTCTTCAAACGGTACTTTGATCGTCAAGACTGCCGCAACTGGTGGTACTAATGTGGCTGCCAATATTCCCGCCGTTTTTGTTTCGCACGGAGCCAATGGATTCGGTGCGTATACACCGCAAGGCGTTCCTCTCAAAACCAGTAGTTCGCTGGACGAGGCCGACAATTCGAATGCGGATACCAATTTTGTCAGCCATGACTTTACGACGACTTTTGACGACCAAGTCGTGTGGATATCTCCAAACATATTATTCAACAGAATGGTGATGGCAGGGAAACTGCCTTAAAATTCGCTCTAGGCCGTAGAAGCCCGATTCATCGAGCAATCGTTGTTTGTTGAAATCGCCCGATCAATCGAGCTCCTACGCTATGCACGCCGCCAAGTCGTGCCCTGCGCAGAATCTTCCAGTACGATTCCGGCTTCCAGCAATTCTTTGCGAATGCGATCAGCGTCTGAAAAGTTTTTGGATTTTTTGGCAGCGATGCGTGTGTCGATTTGAGTCTGGATTGCGGCATCATCCAAACCGCCGTCGCTCGCTCCGCCTTGCAAAAACTCTTGTGGCTCACGTTGCAGCAAACCCATTACACCAGCCAAAGCTCTAAGTAGTGTCGCGGTTTCCAAAGATTGATTACGGTTCACTTCATTGGCAAGATCAAATAACACACCAATGGCTTCCGATGTGTTGAAATCATCATCCATGGCTGCTTTGAAGCGAATGGCAGAGGGAGAATTCCAGTCAACAACACCCCCTCCCTCAGTACCTCCCTCGAAGGGAGAGGGAAGCCAGTTCCTCTCTCCCTCGGGGTGAGGGGCTAGGGGTGAGGGAGCGCCCTTCAGTGCCGTATAAAGCCGCGTCAACGCCCCCTTCGCATCATCAAGATGCGCATCCGAATAATTCAATGGACTGCGGTAATGCGCGCGCAAGATAAAAAATCTCACCACTTCCGCATCGTATTTTTTCAACACTTCGCGAATAGTAAAAAAGTTACCCAGACTCTTGGACATTTTCTCATTATCCACGCGCACAAAGCCATTGTGCATCCAGTAATTAACAAACTGGCAATGGTGAGCACCCTCGCTCTGAGCTATCTCGTTCTCATGATGCGGAAACTGCAAATCCGCCCCACCGCCGTGAATATCAAAATGATCTCCCAAAATATCAGAAGCCATCGCGGAACATTCGATATGCCAACCGGGACGTCCTTTACCCCACTTCGAAGCCCACTTTACCTCTTCGGCTTCGCTGTTCTTAGCGTGTTTCCACAATACAAAATCTAGCGGGTCGTTTTTATCTGAAGCCACCTCAATGCGCTCGCCCGCGCGCAAGTCTTCCAGCGACTTACCGGAAAGTTTGCCGTAACCATCAAATTTACGTACCGCGTAATTCACGTCACCATCTGTCGCTTGATAAGCCAAACCATTCTTTTCCAGTAGCGCGATCATATCCAGCATCTGTGGCACATACTGGGTCGCAAGTGGCTCATGGTCTGGCCGTTGCACACCGAGCGCGTCTGCATCTTCATGCATCGCGTCAATAAAGCGTTGCGTCAGTGCATGGATGGATTCTTTATTCTCTGCCGCGCGTTTGATGATCTTGTCGTCGATATCGGTAATGTTGCGCACGTAGTTAACTTCATAGCCTGAAGCCTTCAACCAGCGATACACCATGTCGAACACCACCATCACGCGTGCATGACCGAGGTGACAATAGTCGTACACCGTCATGCCGCACACGTACATGCGAACTTTATTTGCATCGATAGGTTTAAATTCCTGCTTGTCGCGAACGAGTGTGTTATAGATTTTTAGCATGCTAGTTCATTATATTTTCGGTTAACACTTCCCCTAAAGTAGGGGGGCTACATAAAATTCATTTCAAATTTACCTAACGTAACGGCAGTTGTGAACGTCATAGTTAAATGCGGACATTGCCTCATCATTTACCGCGGAGCGGTTTAGTCCGTTAACCCCTTGGAGACATTCGACGTTACTATTAGGTTGCCATAGAGCAGTCCTTGGTGCGGGGCGGCAATGAGACATTTCTACCTAAAACTATTCAATCCAGTCGACTAGTACAACTTTGTTGCGACCTGACTCCTTGGCTTTGTATAGAGCTTGATCTGCGTAGTTCAGAAGTATGTCGATATTAGTTTTATTCCCAGTATGTGAGACAACACCTATAGATACAGTGAATCGAAGAGGAGGGCCACCTTCCAGCATTACTTTAGCTTCTTCAATAGATTTTCTCAATCGCTCGGCTACATCTACTGCGTGTTGTCCATCAGTTTCTGGTAGCAAAATGGCAAATTCCTCACCACCCATTCGACCGGCAATATCGACTTCTCTCAATGAATCTCGGAATAGTCCACTAAGCTTCTTCAATACAGTATCGCCTGCCTTGTGGCCATAGATATCATTTACTTTTTTAAAATGGTCAATATCCAACATGAACAATGATAGGCTACTTCCATAACGTTTGGAACGAGAGAGTTCCAATTCAGCGAGTTCCATAAAGTGTCGTCGATTTTCAAGGTTCGTCAGAAAATCATGATTTGCTTGGTGTTCAAGCGCCTCATGACTAGCCTTCAAGTCAAGTTGAAGCCTATTGAACGATGTAAGCAACTGTCCAACTTCGTCTTGAGAATGTACTGGAATTTCATGCAGGCTGTTGTCCTTAGAAGACATCTTTTCAATCAATTTCGTTGCAACTGTCAAGGGACGTAGCTGGTAATGCATTAGAAACCACATCATGCCAACAATAAAAAACAAAATAAGACTTGAAGCTAGTTTGATTTGTTTATCTAGTGTTGTAATTGGTGCAAATGCTTCGTCCGTTGGTAATACACCGAGAAGTATCCATCGGCCATCCAATAGCCTCTTAGCTGACGTCAGCGCTTTTCCTTTATGAAAATTCTCAGTAATTGCCGTCCCCTCAGTTCCTGACATAAAGCGTTCAATATTTTGATCCGTTCCAAATTCTGAGATCGTATGCAAATTGTGAGCGTCATCAGTTCCCGTAATGATGGCTCTGTCACTGACAGAAACCAAAATATATTCTCCAGTCCTTCCAAGTTTGGCCTTGGTTTGGTCGAATACACTTGTGTCGGTAAGTGCGATAAAACCGGCTAAGACAGCAACAATAGATCCTTGCTTATCCTTTACCGGAACTGCGATACCGACGACAAGTTTTTGAGAAAAGCGACCAACGCGAGGTTTTCCAATTGCAAGTTCGCCTGAGGTCATTACCTGCTTAAAGTACTCAAGTTCACTGAAATCGGCAGTATCACGATTTTTAAAATGTGGATGGTCTGCCACACCAATACCATGTTTATCAATTACGACTACACCCAAAGAAAATAATCGGTATATCGCAAGACGCTCTTCCAAATAATTTCTAATTGCTGAACGATTATTTATCTGATCGGCAGGTAGATGATTAGCAATATCCTGAAGCGCCACTGTTCTAAGTCGAATCTTCTGCTCAAGGTCGTTGGCGGTAAAGTTAACATAAGTTACTTGCTGATTTGACAACACCTCCTGAAGATCAGAACTTAGAGTTGATGCAGTGTAGAAGTACAGAGGCAACAATCCGCAGCAAATAAGAAAAAAAACAGATATTCCAATCTTATTAGGCAGACTAAGTGATATGAATTTCATATTCCTAAGCAATTAAACATATAGCTGTTTTTGGTCTGGAATTTAGTCGAAGATTTTGTATTGTGAAAGCATGACTACTTGCTACTTATTGCGTAATGGATCGTTATCTTAATAAAGTGTATTGAAGTAAATTATGTCGGTGAATGGCAAAGTAAGCTGTTATCACCTTCACCAGCAACCGCTATTCTTTCAAGGTTTGCCAGCACCTCCATACTTTCCGCTTCCATTTTCGCGACTAATTCCATTCCCCGTATTGCACTTCCCGAACGAAATTCTGCAACTGCTTCGCGCCCGTGATTATGGAATGACTGATGTGGATTCGCTACGCCAGAATATCCATCTAGTTTTGAAAAACACTCTTTACCCTCACCTTCGTAATACCATTTCCCCAATCGACAAGCAGTATGCGAAGCAAAACTGTCCGCTTGACGTTCAGATATACCCATAAACACTTTATAGATTTCAAACTTATATAGAATATGATCGATTTTTGCGACTTCGACAAAACTGCGTAATGCGGCTGCGGAAACCGTACCTTCCATCTGATTAGACAATTCGAGCAAATGCTTCATACTTTCCATTACTCCGCCGACATTGACACTGAACTCTTGTGACTTTTCTGCCAAATTTGTCATTTGAATTTTCGTCTGCCCTGTCTCGCCTTGTATCGCGTTAACAATACCTGAAATCTCAGTGGTTGCTTTGGAGGTTCGTTCAGCTAATTTTCTGACTTCATCAGCAACAACAGCAAAACCTCTACCCTGTTCACCGGCGCGAGCCGCCTCAATGGCAGCATTCAGCGCAAGCAAATTCGTTTGGTCAGCTATTTCCTTAATGAGTTGTACGATGTTGCCAATCTGAACTGCACGTTGTGCCAAATTATCAACATTGGCAGATGATTGAATGGTGTCGGAGGATAAGGCAGCTAGGCTACCTGCAATAACTTCGACAGATTCACGGTTTCCAGCAGAAACACTAGAGGCTTCAATGGCATTCTGCTTTTCAACTTTTAATGCTTGCGCTGCCGCCGCTTGCGACTGTTGCAATGAAGTAAAGGAATCTCCGAAGACTTGCATATTCTGATAAATCAGTCTGGCAACTTCGCAACTTTCTACAGCTTGCTGCTTTTCTTGTCGAACAATAGCTAAATCACTTTCAGCATTGCTTAATGCACTTTGCAATTTGGTAATTTCGCTTTCTGCAACCGATAATTTGTCTAAGGCTTGTTGCAATTCTTTTTTTGCTTGTCCACCAAACATGTCACTCTCCTAGGTAAACTATAATAATTATTATTTAACAGTATTAGTTTGAATTTTACTCTGACTTGGAGCGCGCTAAAATAGAAATAGAGGCGGAAAGACGCCTCTCTAAATCGGAATTCTAGTTATTCAACTTGCTGCTTGTGGTACTTATATATTCATTCCAATAAAAACTGCTTGCCGCGAAGCAACCATTCGCCAGAGGTAGTTCATGGCCGAACTTATGCATCAGGCATTCTACACATCTTAGGTCTCTTAACGAAACGATTGTAATGGAATGGACGCCCATTTTCCCTAACGGCATCAAAGTGCCAAAGTGGCGGTGCAGTAAAGCCCACTAAACAGAGAGGAGCGTCCATTCCATTACAATCGAAACCTGAGCCGACTTTCAAACTAATAGTTTTTAGGTTGCTCACGTGTCAGCTTCCAAATTAGCGAATTTAACTTCCTAACCCAAGCTCCCATTGACCTATGAGAATTGATTGTCTGAAAGTGGAACTTGCTGGAGGGTAGCAATCGAGACGCAGCGTCAATTCGATTTCCAATCAATTAGGTCACCTGCAGGCATCGGACGAGCAATACCGTAACCCTGCCCAACTTCGCAGCCCAGATCGAGCAACAATTTTAAATGATCATCGGTCTCAATGCCCTCAGCTACGGTCTTGAGATCAAATGCACGTGCCAAGGCAATAACGCCTTGAACAACTGCCATATCTCCCTTGTCTTCCAGCATATCTCTTACGAATGTTTGGTCTATCTTAAGGGCATCTACCGGAAGTCCGCTCAGGTAAAGCAATGAGGAGTAGCCCGTACCGAAATCATCCAGCGCAAATCCCACACCTAACTTGCGGCATGACTCGATGATTTCACGAACAACGGCGATGTCATTGAGTGCCACTGTTTCCAGTACTTCAATTTGAAGCTTGCCTTGAGTTATATCTGGATATTGCGCAAGTTGTTGCGCTAGTTTTTCAACAAAGCCAGAGGATTCCATGTGGTAGCCAGATATGTTGATACTGACTTCAATGTCTAACCCAGTGCTTCGCCAGTATTTCATTTGAGCAAGTGCTGTGGCAATGACCCATTCGCCTATTTTTTTATCGAGTTCAGTATTCTCAATGATACTCAAAAATTCCGCAGGAGGTAGTATGCCGCGCTCTGGATGCCGCCAGCGTATCAGTGCTTCTGCACCGACAAGTTCTTTCGTGCGCAAGTTGATCTTGGGTTGGTAGAACAGTTCAAACTGATTCTTCTCTAGCGCATGGCGTATGCTTTTTTGGAATTCATTTTGATCTCGTGCTCGTCGATCAATTGCAGGATCATAAATATGAAAACGGTTTTTGCCTGATTGCTTTGCAACATACATTGCTTGATCAGCATGGCGCAGCAAAGTATCTGGATCTTCATCATCAAAAGGATAGAGGCTGACACCGATACTGGCGCTGACAGTAACATGTTTTCCCTTGACGGCGATTGGTTGCGCTATTGCAGCAAGCAAACGTTCCAGGGTTGCAACGCTCTCCTCACCTTGACTCAGACCAAGTAGAAGTACAGCGAATTCGTCACCGCCCAAACGGGCAACCGTATCTCCACCGCGAATAGTTTGCTCAATACGCTTGGCAATCGCAACTAATACTTCGTCCCCCAAATCGTGCCCCAATTTGTCGTTGATGGGTTTAAAGCCATCGAGATCAAGATAGCAAATGGCCATCATGTTCCGATCTCGCGACGTCTGGGCAATGGCTTGACTCATACGGTCAGCCAATAACAGACGATTCGGGATGTTCGTCAGAATGTCAAAATTAGCGAGGTGCCTCAATTCGGATTGGTGTTGCTTGATGTGGCTGATATCCCTGATAAAAGCAAAGATGCGATTGCCCAGACTGGCCAGGTACATAATGCTCACTTCCACGTTGGAAATAGTGCCGTTCTTGCGCTTGTGCCGGGCCTCAAATTGCACATGCCCGGTTTCCAGCATTTCACGGATGTGTGCGGCGGTATCCTCAGGAGACTCATCCGCCTCAATATCTGAGATGCTCATGTTAAGAAGTTCATCATGGGAATACCCAAGCATCTGGCAGATAGAATCATTGACTTCGATTATCTGTCCAGTCGTATCAGTGATCCAGAATCCGTCAAGAGAGGCATGAATGACAGCGCGGTATTGCTCGACAATATTCTCGGTGCGTTTTCTATCGGTGATGTCTGTGTAGGTGCCAATCATGCGCGAAGGTTTACCATCTTCGCTGCGGCTGACCACCATTCCACGGTCGAGTATCCACTTGTAGCTTCCATCCCTACAAAGAACTCGGTGTTCGGTGAGGTAGCTCGGTATCTTACCGTCAAAATAGGCTTGTAATGTGGCCAGAGTATCTGCTTTGTCCTCTGGGTGGATGCGTTTCTCCCACTCGTCGATACCAGTGCCAATTTCGTCGTCAGTAAAACCAAGCATTTCTTTCCAGCGATGAGTAAGCAATAAACTGTTGTCTGCTAAATTCCAATCCCAAAGGCCATCACCGGAACCTTCGATTGCATATTTCCAGCGGAATTCGCTATCTTGCAAAGATATCTCAGCTTGCTTGCGTTCGGTGATGTCACGTGACAATACGATGAAGCGGGGATTTTGGTTGTCAGTGCTGGATTTTTTTGCTACGGAAAGTTCAAACCACAGTTTTCCATGCGGCAGTGATAGTTCAAATTGTTTGCCTCGTGACATGCCAGTCTGATTTGCCTCAATCAAGGCTGACATTACAATTTCTGCGGCTTCGGCGGGAAGAGTTTCTTTGATGGTTTTTCCGATCAATTGTTCGCGTGGCGCAGACAGCAAATTCTCTTCAGGCGAATGTGCCGCATAGTATCGGCCATCTAGTCCAACATCGAACATCAAATCTGGAACCGCATCCAGAGTGGCTTTCAGGTGCTCAGCCATGGCATCAAATTCGAGTGAAGTATTGGCGATTTCGTCGTCTCCAGACTGACCCACGCGAGCATTCCAGTCACCCTGACCGTATTTATGTACGGTGTCTGCCAATACCTGCAAACGAGTAATGATATTTCGTTTTACAGCGTACCTAATTAGGAATCCAATTAGCAAACCGATGGTAAGCACCACGGCAACTAAAGACAAAAATAATTGCTGCATTCGGGCAACGATTTCATCTACAGCTACAAGCCGGAAATAATGCCAGCCGACCGGTTGCATAATCATACCTACAGCCAGATACTGGCGACCATGAACTGTAACTTGGTGCTCAAACGCATGTGGGTGTGCATCGAGTTCGCTACTCAGCAGTTCTGCCAAATATGGTTCGTTGCGCAAATCGGGTTTAAAGTTTTCTGGCTTGGCTTCTAGCTCTGCTTGCCATGGCCCAGCCTGAATAAAATTCCTGTGACTATCGAGTAAGAAATGCAGTTCATCCAAATAGCGTTGGCTCGGCTTGAACAGCGTTGGAAAAACATTGTTGAGATAAATGTCGTGACCTATGGTACCAATCCAGTGACCATTTACATCTACCGGCATGACGGCACTCACCATCCAGCTCTTTGGAACCGGATCGAAAAGTGGCGGTGTCCATCGAAGACTGCGCTCGGGATTAATTTTCGGATCGCCTAAAGTAACCCACTCTGTTTTGGTGTAATCGGTATCTGCGGCCATGATTAATACAAAATCTGGAACACCATGGTCGTAAATGATTTCGGTTTTATCATGTGTGAGCAACCAGACATTGCTGAAGGGAGTGTTAACCGAGCCTCCAAACACGTCTATGATACGTTTGCTTCGTAGGTGCAAACTTTTCTGCTCAATATCCAGCTTCGCATCCGGTGGCAAAAAAATTCCCGCTTCAATCTTGCCGTTAAAGTTCTCGCGCTGACTACGCCAAGCTTTATCAGGATCACGTTTGACCAATTTATCAAAAGCAGAAGATTCAGCAGAAGAAGGAGGAGGCGCCAGCGATTTGCCTAGTATGCGGGACAATGCAGCTAGGCTCGAACCAGCTTCGTTTAAATTCTGGGTATGCAATGCAGTAAGCGATTGGGTTTCGCCTTCTAGGATTCTTTCTTCCGTGATTAAAACGCTTCTCTTTGCAAGGTGGTAAATCATCCCTGCAGAGGGCAAAGTCACCAGCGTGACGCTAGCAACTACAATCAGCATTAATTTGCGTCCGACATTCATCGGGAAATCCTGTAAATCAACAATGGTTATGTTTTACATGATACATCGAAAATGATTTTGGGAGTTTTGCAGTATTGGCTGAGCAAATATCTATACCCCAAAAACC
>CAIRAO010000485.1 GCA_903876625.1 uncultured Gallionellaceae bacterium
ATCATGTTGTCAGACTTTTCCTGCTCGCTCGGGTCATCGAATAAGGTTCGTTGCGCAGTCTCTTTGGGATGTAGTCCCATTAACAGCACGCCACTTTTCTTATAGCGTAAGGCCGGGCGATAAATTGACTTTAAGCCGCTGAGTGCAGCTTTGACCAACTTCGTCGTGTTATCAGTTGGCTTGATTAAAGGTACAACCACAGAGCGACAGTAGTATTCTTCCTTTTCCTTAAATGGATTCGTTTGCACAAATACACTTAAGCTTGCCGCGAATGAACCATCACGTCTGAGTTTTTCTGCAGCGAGGGTTGCGTAATAAGCAACGGATTCAGATAAGTCATCGAGTGCAGAAACCGGGGCACCAAATGAGCGTGACACCATAATTTGTTGTCGTGGCGTGTTTCCATTTTCCAGTTCAATGCACGGTATTCCGTTCAGCTCGTTTAAAGTGCGAATCAGCACAATCGAAAACTGCTGGCGTAAATATTCAGGATCGGCACACCGTAAAGCTTCAACGGTTTTTATATTTAAGGTGGAAAGACTTTCGGTAATTTTCCGTCCTACTCCCCATACTTCTCCTACCGGGATACTTGAGAATAGTTCGCTCAGTTGCTGTTGGCTGAGTACTCCAAAGTCACACACACCATTCTTTCCCGCCAATCCTTTTTTTGCACAGTGATTTGCTAGCTTAGCCAGTGTCTTCGTGTCTGCAATACCGACACAGACTGGAATGCCCACGTTACGTTTAACGGTCATCCGTATCTTCTGACCGTACTCGGTGAGCGAAGCCGGATCGAAGCCACTCAGATCAAGAAAGCATTCGTCGATGCTGTAGATTTCTTGTTGCGGGGAGAACTCTGCGAGGGTGGTCATCACGCGTGCGGACAAGTCACCATAAAGAGTGTAATTGCTGGATAGCGCTATGATGCCGTGTTGCTTGGCGATATCCTTCATCTTGAACCAAGGCTCGCCCATCTTGATGCCTAGTGCTTTAACTTCATTAGAACGCGCTACCGCACAGCCGTCATTGTTACTTAGCACAACCACTGGAACGCCTTCCAGCTTCGGATTAAACAATCGCTCGCAGGAAACATAGAAATTATTACAATCGACCAAAGCTAAAGGCATCGTCGATTTCCTTATTTCACATTTCTAAATTTTAACTTTCGAGTCAATGAAATGACCACGCCCCAGACTTCTAAAACTTGCCCCTCTTTAAATTCTATTTCTTTGTAGCGTGGATTTTCCGGTTTGAGCGTAACAGTTGTACCGCGTTTCATGAGGCGCTTGACCGTCAAACTGCCATCCACCGCGGCGATCACAATATCCCCCGACGTGGGTTCAATCGATCGATCGACGACGAGCATGTCACCCTCGTTGATACCTGCACCAATCATGCTGTTGCCCCTGGCACGTACAAAGAAGGTTGCCGTTTTGTGCATGATCAGATCTTCATCCAGACTGATCATGCATTCCTTTCTTAGTGGGAGAGGCCGGAACCTCTCCCAAAACAATGAAGAAAAACTTTCAAGCAACTGCGACTATTATAGACCGCCGAAGTCCGCTTTGATAGCTCTCCAGAAAACTACGTCAGAAGCAATACC
>CAIRAO010000486.1 GCA_903876625.1 uncultured Gallionellaceae bacterium
AAGCAACCAAACTGGAGCGGGTGAACGGGATCGAACCGTCGTCGTAAGTTTGGAAAACTTCTGCTCTACCATTGAGCTACACCCGCGTGCCTTCCCAACTACAATCGCGAGAAACCAAGCAATTGCCACAAGCCAGTCAACAACTTATCCTACATATCTTGGTGGAGGGGGAAGGATTCGAACCTTCGTACTCTGAGAGGGCAGATTTACAGTCTGCTGCCTTTAACCACTCGGCCACCCCTCCAAAAACGAGCCCGCCATTATCCACAAATTGAAACTGCCTGTCAAAGGGATTATGCAAAATAAGGCCTAGTCATGCGCATCTATGGTGCTGAACAGAGGGAAAAGTGGAAATGCAATCAATCCTGTCAGAACTACCTAACCTAACATTTGGGCAAACCTGTCATCCGCCAAACGCAGGCGGCGCGCAAGCATTTGCATGAAAGCCTGATTAAAATGCAGTTGGCAAAGCTCCGAGAGCCGGTCAAGTTGAGAAGGCTGTATCTTAACCAAGGTAACCTCTGTAGAGGAAACCACAGTAGCAGAGTGCGGCATTTGATTGCGACTCATGTAGGCAATTTCACCGATGCAATCACCGCTACTCAAGACATCGATCAAGCGAGTGTACCGTGTAACGCTGACGCTTCCTTCGACAATAATGAAAAAAACTTCTCCCATTTCATCTTCGCGCACAAGCTCGGTCTTTGCCGGTTGTTTCTGCCACTCACCCACACGCAAGATTTCCCATAGTTCTATATCGGTAAAATCCTGAAACAGGCTTAATTTGCGCAGCGTAGTAAATTTTTCAGTCTCATTTACCTCCAGCTCACCTTTTTCGAAGTGCCCCAGCGCAGCCAGTTCGTTGCCAAAATCTCGCCAGGTGGCAAAACGCTCCTGCAGATTTTTTTTAAGCGCAGACATCACGATGCGTTCCAATTGCAACGGCAAATCTATTCGCAGTTTCGTGGGAGGAACCGGAGATTCATACATGATTTGCTGATACAGGTGCGCCAGATTTTTTGCGTTGTAAGGTGAGTGTCCGGTCAGCAACCGATACATCACCACACCCAATGAATAAATATCCGTCTGATGCGTTAATGTCTGCCCGAGCACTTGTTCGGGTGACATGTAATTTGGTGAGCCCACATTTCCATCCAGTGTTTGATCAACATCCATCCGGAGAGACGCGCCCAAATCCGAAATTTTGATTCCGTCGGGGTTTGACAATAATAAATTGGAAGGTTTTATGTCACGATGGATGATGCCGTTGAACTGGGCATAATTAAGCGCACGGCAGCATTTGTACATATATTCGACCACCCGGTCGAGAGGCAGCAAATGATCCGGACGGATATGTTTTTCGAGCGTTCCACCCGGCACATATTCCATCACGATATAACTCACTTCATCGCTGATCACCGCATCATAAGTTGCGACTATATGCGGATGGACCAGTTTTCCGGTCAACGCTGCTTCATTGAGCAATAGTTTACGGTTTTGCTTGCCCCTTCTTGGATCGTCAAGAAATTCCTGCTTGATCACTTTGAGAGCGAATTCTTTTTCCAGCGAGGCATCGTAGGCCAGATAGACCACACTGGACGCGCCCTGCCCTAACCTTCTAAGCAGTTGGTATTTTCCAATTCGTGCCACATCGTTCATTGGATAGCTCGCTGTAAGAAAAATTTGTCCTTGGCGTTTGCCAATTTACACACTTGGAAATTTTTGGACAATCAAGTTTTTCGGAACAATGCAGACTGCGCATGAGCCTGCAAACCCTCGCCAAAAGCCAGAGTTGAAGCAATCGCCCCCAAAGTTTGTGCACCCTGAGCAGAAACCTGAATAAGGCTACTGCGTTTTTGAAAATCGTACACGCCAAGTGGCGAAGAAAATCTGGCCGTACCGGATGTGGGCAACACATGATTTGGCCCTGCGCAGTAGTCTCCCAAAGACTCGGACGTGTAACGTCCCATAAAGATAGCGCCTGCGTGCCTGATCTTGGGAAGCAATGCTTGCGGATCAGTAACTGACAACTCGAGATGTTCCGGTGCTATTCGATTACCGATGCGGCAGGCTTCATCCAGATCAGCGACATGAATAAGCGCACCGCGATTTTCCAGTGCGGTCTTGATGATGTCCTTGCGTGGCATCTGCTCCAGCAGCTTGTTTGCACTTGCCGCTACTGCGTCAATGAATGCAGTATCGGGAGACAGCAAGATCGCTTGTGCCAATTCGTCATGCTCAGCTTGTGAGAATAAATCCATCGCCACCCAGTCAGGGTTGGTGTGTCCATCGCAAATAACCAATATCTCTGATGGGCCGGCAATCATATCAATTCCCACCACACCGAACACACGCCGCTTAGCGGAAGCAACATAGGCGTTACCGGGACCGACAATCTTATCCACCTTGGGAATAGTTGCAGTGCCATACGCCAGCGCCGCCACCGCCTGTGCGCCGCCAATCGTAAACACACGATCCACTCCCGACAGATACGCTGCCGCCAGCACCAGTTGATTCTTCACACCATCCGGCGTGGGTACTACCATGATAAGTTCTTCAACCCCCGCAACCTTTGCCGGCAAAGCGTTCATCAATACTGAAGAAGGATAAGCGGCCTTGCCACCGGGGACATAGAGACCGACGCGATGCAGCGCAGTGATTTGCTGTCCAAGCATCGTGCCGTCTGCCTCGGTGTAGGTCCACGAAGTTTGTATTTGCTTCCGGTGATAGGCGGTGACACGATGCGCGGCTTGTTCCAGAGCATTGCGTTGCTCAGACGGAAGTGAGTCAAGCGCCGTTTTCAGTTCGGATTGGGGCAACTCCATGGCTGAAGCATCTGCCAAGGGCAAACGGTCAAATCTGCGTGTGTATTCAAGCACAGCTTCATCGCCGCGTTTTTTTACATCTGCGAGAATCGACGCCACTGTTGCTTCAAGCATTTCGTCAGCCGTTTCTTCAAACGCCAGTAACTTACTCAGCCTCACATCGAAATCATTTTTTTTGGTAGAGAGTTTTGTAATGTTCATTGACTTAATATTTTCTTTATTTTATGGCTCCGGCAAACGCATCCAGCATCGGCTGAATAGTTGCACGTTTAAGTTTTAATGAGGCTTGATTCACAATCAGTCGCGAGGATATCTGAGTGATTTCTTCAACTGCAATAAGATTGTTCGCCTTTAATGTCGCACCACTACTCACCAGATCGACGATGGCATCTGACAGGCCGACCAGCGGAGCCAACTCCATCGAACCGTACAGCTTGATGAGATCAACATGAACTCCTTTTGCGGCAAAATGTTCACGTGCCGTTTTTACATATTTGGTCGCCACGCGAAGACGTGCTCCCTGCTTTACCGCCGCCTCGTAATCAAAATCGTTGCGCACGGCAACCATCATGCGGCACTTGGCAATATTTAAATCCAATGGCTGGTACAAACCTTCACCGCCATGTTCATTCAGCACATCCTTCCCCGCTACTCCCAAATCCGCCGCACCATACTGAACGTAGGTCGGCACATCAGAGGCTCGCACGATGATCAGTCTCACATCATCGCGATTCGTGGGTAAAATCAGTTTGCGCGAAGATTCCGGGTCTTCCAGTGCAGTAACTCCTGCGGCCTTCAGCAACGGCAGTGTCTCTTCGAAGATACGTCCTTTGGATAAGGCAATGGTGATCATGTTGATTGCGGATTAACTTAAAGATGCGCATTCTAGCGCCAAATGCGCTTGAAGTTAAAATCGGATTATAATTTGTATCAGTCAACAGTGAATTAACTGAAATCGAAATTTTATAGTCGCTGCTCAAACTGAGATTGTGTATGACTGCAATGCGGTAGATTGTGTTGAAAAACTCTTCAATAATTTTACTGTTTTTTGGGCTGAGT
>CAIRAO010000487.1 GCA_903876625.1 uncultured Gallionellaceae bacterium
AACGCCCATGTTGTAAACGTCATTCATACTGCCGGTGTACCCGCCGGACCTATCCGAGATCCACGAGCCGATGTCCACCGGCGGATCAATCGCCATCTGTTCCTTCAGCGTGCGGAACAGGTCAAGGATGTTTTGCGTCTCATCTTGTTGCCGCTGATACAACCAGTCAATTGCCGCGGCGTCCCCTTCAATCATCGCATCAGTTACACCCGCTGCGTGAGCGGAAAACGAACTGCCCACAAAAACACTCAGCAGAGCGCCCATTAGTATTTTATTCATATTCTACCTCCCTTTTTTTGTTAATCAGACTTCAAACGTTTTATTGCACCAACCCTAGGTGGAACTATATGCAAACTACATGCCATCAATTAACAATCTGTATCTCCGTTCAACTTGCAGTCCCTAAAACCCTCCAAGCTTGCACTATTGTATCTTTTGCTTTAATACAAATCTATATGGGTTATATCGATATTCTAAGCGTTAGTTACACCTGATTACTTTCACGTGTAGTCGCGTCCCAGATTGATTCTACAGGCTGGTTTATGAACTCTGTTTGGAGATAGTCGACTAATATGACCAGAGGTAAACTGCTCCAAATTGGATCAATTGTTACTTTGTGAGACACTTTGAAAGCGGGATGCTTACGATAACACCCTCACAAAACCGACCCTACCCTATCGGTTCCCAATTATCTAATTGGCACAGAACATGCATTGTGATGGTGTCGAACTGCTCGAATTAAAGTAGAAAAATTTTAAACCAAGGGGTGCAAATCGAGCAGCACAACAAAGGTAGACGGATGAAAAAGCAAAAACACCTTTTAGAAATACTCATGCAATACACTTGTTCCCTCAAATTGTTTCCTGCGCTTTACTGGGGATTTTCCGTTGGACTATTCTGTCTGACGGCAATATCTTCAGTTGAGGCAGGCATGCTTTCCCACGAGGATCTGGTAAGGCGTTATCCACTGCCGTACATCGTTGGAGACAAGGAATCTCCCATGCCGGTGTGGCCCATTTTCCAGCAGAATGCGACGGAAAATAAATTAGTGGGTTATGTATTCGAGTCTATTGATCTTGCACCAATCCCTGGCTTTGCGGGAGTGCCTTTTGACTTGTTGATCCTGCTTGATCCTCAGGGCAATTTCTTGGATGTGAAGGTTCTCTCGCAACATGAACCCGTCTTTGTAGATGGTCTCGGTGAAGCTCCGCTCGTTGCATTTGTCAACCAATATAAGGGGTTGTCACTCAAGCAGAATCTGAAGATATTAACCGGCTCGAATGGTGCAAAAACTTCGACTGCTGAAGCTGCGCAGTTGGACGGCATCACAAAGGCCACGGCATCCGTGCGTATCATTAATCAAACCATTTTATCTTCAGCGCTCAAGGTGGCCCGGAAGAAACTTGGCTTCGCGGAAGGGCGCGACCCGGAATTGTTGGCCAGGATCAAGTCTGATGTTTTTGAAGGGCACACCATCAAGGAATTGATCGACAGTGGCTTGATTAAACACATCACCATTACCAATGCAGACATCGAAAAGAAATTCTCCGGTACTAACGGAAGCAGGCTCGATGAAGAGGCGATAGCACATCCTCAGGATACATTCATAGAAATATACATGGCCTATGTTTCAGTTCCAACGATTGGGCGAAATTTATTGAACGAGACTGCATGGAAAAAACTACTCAACCGGCTTGAACCGGAGGATCAAGCCATTGTGTTTGTCACGAAAGGACGGTACAGCCTCATTAGCGAAGATTTTGTGCGTGGCAGTTCATCTGATCGAATCGTCCTGATGCAGGATAAGTTGCCGATTGAAATGCGTGACCTGAACATGGATCTCACTCTGAAAGAAAGTCAGGGAGTCGATCTGGGCACCCTCACTGTGTTCAAAATTAGCGGGCAAGCAGGACTGGACCCCTCCAGGCCGCTTGATTTCGTATTGCCCGTCACCCGATTAAAAGGAATGATGTTTCCTGAAAAAATAATTCAGAATCTTAATTTTGATTTTTCCCTTGCTTCACGATTTTATACCGTACCGGAAGGAGACAATAAAACCTGGGTTGCCATGTGGCTCGATAAACGTGTCGAAATTGTTGTTCTTGTCCTTGGCCTTGGGATTTTGTTTTTCAGTTTAGCCATGCAGACAAAGTTGGTTGCGGATAAGCGTCGCTTTGCCTTATTTAGAAATATATACCTGCTGTTTACCTTGTGTTTCATCGGTTGGTTTGCTCAGGGTCAACTGTCCATCGTCAACCTTACTGGAGTCCTGCAGGCATTGATTGCAGGTCGAAGTCTGGCTTTTTTTCTGTATGACCCCATGACGGTCATTTTGTGGGCGTTCGTTTTAGTTTCACTGGTGTTGTGGGGACGCGGCACATTTTGTGGATGGCTGTGTCCCTTTGGAGCCTTGCAGGAATTTACGGCTAAAATTGGCCACTTGCTTAAATTCCCCAAAATCCGAATCAAACCTGAAACCGATAGGCGACTGAAATGGATTAAATACCCGATACTGATCGCGATTCTGGTCAGTGCGATATTCTCGTCGCGCATCACCGACATGATCGTTGAAGTCGAACCATTCAAGACAGCGATCACATTAAATTTCATACGCTCGTGGCCATTTGTTCTGTATGCGGCTGGCTTGTTGATAGCGGGCATGTTTGTGTATAAATTTTTCTGCCGCTATTTATGCCCCTTCGGCGCTGGACTTGCCATTCTGGGACGCTTTCGAATTTTGAACTGGATACCGCGCAGAAAAGAGTGCGGAGAACCATGCCAGACATGCCGTCATCAATGCACTTACCAGTCGATCACGCAGGACGGGAAAATTCAATATGACGAATGTTTCCAGTGTATGGATTGTGTGATCATCTATGCCAGCGATGAAAAATGTCCT
Organism: uncultured Gallionellaceae bacterium; assembly: GCA_903876625.1. Classification (GTDB taxonomy): domain Bacteria; phylum Pseudomonadota; class Gammaproteobacteria; order Burkholderiales; family Gallionellaceae; genus PALSA-1006. The sequence goes on from CAIRAO010000487.1 coordinate 2,900, forward strand.
CCGCTGATGCTGGAGAAAAAGCGGGCCAAAACAATTCAGGTCCATAGCTCTCCGGCTTCATAAAGGAAACACTAAGTTCGATTTACTTTGAGGTACACATGACACCTAATCTGCGCGCTCGCGTCATCGCAACGGAAAGCGCACTGGCTTTACTTGCGCTGTTGCGCGAAAAGTACGGGCCACTGATGTTTTTTCAAACTGGAAGCAGCTGCGACAACAACTCTCCATTATGTTATGTATTGGATGTGCTTAGTATCGAGAGTTCCGACGTCTACCTTGGCAATCTGGACGGCACTCCTTACTATGTAGAAAATGAACACTTTGATTCCTGCGTAGGAAAACAATTGATCATTGATGCAGTAACTGGTTCCGGCGCAAAAGATTCTCTGGATTGCGGTACTGGAATGAGATTTTTTACGCGCTCGCGTTTGATTTTGGATGATTAAGTATCAAATCTTCAGTAAGTCTTTACCAAATACCGATTACAATTCTGGTTTATTTTCCACTTGGGTTTATATCTAAAACTGCAAGGGTAGACGTAGCACGTGAACATACATTTGAGGGAAGCCTGATGAGCGAAGTTAATGGTGAAAATTCCAACCGTATCGAACGGTATGGTTTGATGGCGGTTGCCTTGCACTGGTTGATGGCGCTATTGATCATAACCTTGTTGGCTTTAGGATACTACATGGTGGACATTCCCAAAGGGGTTCCCAACAGGGCGGATTATTTCAATCTGCATAAATCCTTGGGGGTTCTCGCAATTGGCCTGATATTGTTGCGTGCGGGTTGGCGTTGGACTCATCCCGTGCCAAAGTTACCGTTAACTGCTCCAGGCTGGACAGTGTCCGCAGCGTGGTGGAGCCATCTGCTGTTGTATGTTTGCATGGCACTCCAGCCGGTGACTGGCTATTTGTCATCATCATTCAACAAATATGGGGTTAAATTCTTTGGTATTGAATTACCAAAATGGGGCTGGGAAGATGCAGCACTACGTGATCTATTCATGAAATGTCATCATCTGATAGCGGTCTTGCTGGTAGCGCTAATATTGGTTCATGTTCTGGCAGCGTTCAAACATTTGCTGGTGGATTGTGACGGAATTTTTCAAAGAATGCTTCCCGGCAGAAACCAAAGTTCCACAAACGTTTGATGAGTGACAGAGGATATGAATGTTTAGGGGTATTCTAAAAATTGAATTATCAAAGCTAGGCAAGGCGCGAGCAAAAAATTACGCCGCAGCATAGGCGGTCACAACACGGTGCGGCGGAGCCGTCTGGTGCGGGAATGACCGCGAGCGCCATCTCCCGCAAACGGCTGCTTCTCAGTAACGTGTCGATGGCGCATATGTAAGAAGTAATTTTTTGTGAACAACGCAGCATCGCGACGAGAATTCGATTTTTTGAGGAGCACTTAACTTGTTGTCCAGTCAGAAGCCCGAGCAAATGGTTGGTTTGCTTTTAGTACTGATTCTTCACGGCATCTTTTTGTATGGACTATGGAGTTATCGTTTCATACCGACACCAGTTGAAGCGTTGACTATTATGGTTAATATGATCAATCCTCAATCTATGGATCAGCGCGAACCTGCCAAGCCAGTACCACCCAAAGTTCTTAAGCCGCGCCCACCTGACCCACCGCCTCCTGAGCAAACGCAATTGCAAGTTGATGCACCAGTAATTAAACAGGATGAACCCGTGGTTAATGTAACACCCCAAGTGGTCGATGTTTCTCCGTTGCCTGCTCAACCGGTACAATTGGTTGGCGAATTGTCAGTGGTATGCCCGAAGCGATCGCAACCGGACTACCCTGCAACAGCAAAACGAATGAACCAGCAAGGCAAGGTAATGCTGCGAGTTGAACTTGGAGAAGACGGACGCGTCATTGATGTAGAAGTAAAAAGAAGTTCCGGACACCAATTGCTTGATGATGCCGCGCTGAGTAATGTTAAGACATGGCAATGCACTCCGTCTGTGCGCAATGGTGTGGCAGTCAAGGCGGTGGCGCTACAACAGTTCAGTTTTATTTTAAAGGAATGATGTGATGGAACAGAGTTTAGGATTCGCCCATTTTATTGCTGCTTGCGATGCAGTAGGGAAAGGGGTACTGCTTTTGTTGTTGGTGCTGTCGATTTCCAGCTGGTATTTCATCGTGACAAAGTCCCTGGCAAACATGGGAGCACGCAAACGGGCGGATAAGTTTTTGGCTCAGTTTTGGAATGCCTCATCCTTGCAGGAAATGCAGAAATCATTAAGTGATACAAGTGCCGATAATGCCTTTTCTGAGTTGGCACGGCAGGCCCTGACTGTGAGCAACGGCAATCAAACCGGGGCGGAAAAACTATTGGCTGCCGGGGGAATGTCAGAATATGTTACGCGTGTTTTACGCAATGGTATTGATCAGGAAGCAGCCAGGATAGAACATGGGTTGACAGTGCTGGCTTCGGCAGGTTCTGCGGCTCCGTTTGTTGGTCTTTTCGGAACAGTATGGAGCATTTATCAAGCGCTGGTTCAAATAGGAATGAGTGGGCAAGGCACGCTGGATAAAGTCGCCGGACCTGTCGGTGAAGCGCTGATTATGACCGCGGTTGGTCTCGCGGTAGCAATTCCAGCCGTGCTGGCTTACAACGCACTTACCCGCCGCAACAGAATCTGGTTGGCGCAATTGGATAACTTTGCGCATGATTTGTATGTGCTTGTGACGATGGGTGACAAGAAAACTTGATGAGTAATCGGGTAGATTTACACGCAAGATACTAACGATACGAACAGGAGAGATTATGGCATTCGGAAGTTTTGATTCCAGCCGCCATCAGGGCCCGATGGCAGAGATCAATGTGGTGCCGCTAGTTGATGTCATGCTGGTGTTGTTGGTCATTTTTATTATTACCGCTCCGTTGTTGACCAACGCGGTGAAAATTGATTTGCCCAAAGCATCGAGCAGTCCCAATATTACCAAACCTGATCACATTGATTTTGCCATTCGCGAAGATGGCAACTTTTATTGGAACGGTGAGATAGTTGAAAAAGAATCTTTACCTACGCGTTTCGCGCTTGAGGTGAAGAAGCAACCTCAACCGGAATTGCATATCCGGGCAGATAAATTGGCACACTATGAGCTTGTTGCGCAGGTGATGTCTGTTGCTTCAAAGGCAGGGTTGATGCGAATCGGTTTCGTGACGGATCCAACACAGTAAAACGTCGATGAATCTGAATTCAAGTACAACAGGAAGTCTTTAAATTGCTGTAAATTGTCTCAGACTAATATGGTTTTTTTGCTCTTTCTTCGATAGTACGCGAATCAACATAGGCCCTGACAGCCCATACCGCTTCCTGGGTAAAAACGCCTGCGTAGCCTGGCATTGTCGAGCGACCCTCGCCGTTCTTCTTGCCATTGAGGGTAATGTCCTTGAAATAGACGTCTGCATCCTTCAAGCAGGCTGCCTGCTTGAGTTTTGACGCCAAGTCCAGACATTCATTGTCAAGCTTCAGCAGATCGGGTGCGACGCCACCGGATACTGCATTTAGACCATGACATCCTGCACAATTATGCAAGTATCCCACTGCCCCGATTGCTACCGCCTTGTCGTTTCCGCGATATGGATTTGGCACGATCCATTCAGCACCGAGCGGATCGAGACCTGTGGTATCGACAGGATGTGGCGTAACGTCTCCGTGTGCATGGGCTTCGATGGTTAGAGATAAAAGAAACAACGTTACTATTACACTCGGAAACTTCTTCAATTTTTTCATGTCAAAAACCCCAAAGTATTTTAAATATCGAATGACGTAATTTTTAGTCTACTAACAGTGTTGGCTGATTCGGCTGAAGCTTATTTTCACTTCAGAGAGAATGTTCACTTTATCATAATCCTTATGATACCGGATAGCTTCACGAGACTTCAAAAGCGAGTTCATGATGCGGCAAACAAATTTCACCTACTCGATAGAAAGCTCCGGTAGCCAGTTGGCACCGGGTGGCGGGTCATAAAAATCTGCTTCGTGAAGCGGACGGGCCGGGTGTGGAATGGTCAGAGGCGCAACAAAAGGGGTCATGTCGACCTCGCGTAATTTTCCGCTGATGCCCCGTTCAGTCCATCGCATCTTGTAGTACATTCCATCGAATGGATTAATATTCAAGGCGTGGGGTTTGGTGTGAAAAAACATCAGCGCCTGTTCAAGCGGAACCAGATCGTTTGCACTGATTTGTGCGGGTTCGTTGTACACCGGGAACCAGCACAGTTGTTGCTTCTCTCCAGTCAGGCAGCGAAATGGTCGCATGGCTAGAAAGTATTCCTGTAAATTGTCCCCAATTTCTATTTTGAAAGAGATAAGATTGTTACCGGCATTCTGAAAGGTAACTTTACCAATGACTTGGCTCTCGCCAGTCGGACTGGATAGTACGATGTTTTTTGTACCTTCCAATGGATAGGTTATTACTTCAGCGCAATGTCCAAATGAAGTAAAAATAACTAGCGACAACCCTGCGAACCATGACTTCATTATTTTTTCCTAGTCTAGAGACAAACTTGTCAAAGGCAGTTCTATATTGTAAGCAAAAGAATTTCTCACTGATGGTTATTTTGATTGTGAATTGCGCACCACATCTTTTGTGCTGTCGGCCCACCAGTCATCAAGGCCTGCAGCTACATTAGCCGGATCATGGGGTATGCTCGTATGCACCCAATCAGACTTTAGCGTTAGCTCCATTTTCACGGAATTATATGAAAGAGCTCTCTCGCCCATTACCAGGCCTGCTACAGTGGAACCATAAACAACGGATCCGGCTCCTATAACGGCTGTACCTATATT
>CAIRAO010000488.1 GCA_903876625.1 uncultured Gallionellaceae bacterium
ATATGACCTCCTATCAAGGTCTCATGAAAGGCACAAAATTTGGAAAGGTCGTTATTCCAGGCAATAGCCAGGATAGTACTTTTACCAAATTGCTTACCGGTACCAATAATGGCTTGAAAATGCCGATGGGCTTGAATAGTACTGGCACTTTGGCTCACCAGTATATTTTGGTGTTGAGAAAATGGGTCAATCAAGGTGCCAAAAATAATTAATGTCGATGCCAATGTCTATATTGGGTCGTGAACAACAAATTTAACTTTAATACGATGGAGTGATAGACATGACTGAAAAGGTGGATCACGGAAAACGTCGCCTATTGATAGCCGCCACAACAGCGGCTGGAGGTGTGGCTGCAATAGGTATTGGTACACCTTTCGTATTGAGTTTGACCCCAAGCGAGCGGGCCAAAGCTGCTGGGGCGCCTGTTGAAGTTGATATCAGTACCATCCAGCCAGGTACGATGATCAGTATCGAGTGGCAAGGCAAACCGGTGTGGATCGTCAATCGTACCAAAGAAATGCTTGATTTATTGGGCAAACATGACGCTGATTTGGCCGACCCCGCATCTTCTGCGCAACAGCAGCCAGATTATTGCAGTAACCCTACACGTTCGATTAAGCCAGAGATACTAGTTGTACTTGGCATTTGTACTCACTTGGGTTGTTCTCCTAATTTCCGTCCGGAGGTCGCTCCATCTGATCTGGGAACGAGTTGGGCGGGCGGCTGGTTCTGTCCTTGCCACGGTTCGCGGTTCGATCTGGCAGCGCGCGTGTTCAAGGGTGTTCCTGCTCCGACCAATTTAATCATTCCTCCGCACAAGTATTTAAGCGACACACGATTGCTGGTTGGTGATGATGGCAAGGGGGCACCGGTATGATCAAATTACTCACCAAACTAGTCGGCTGGATTGATGCGCGCTTCCCCTTGGTTTCTACTTGGAAGGAACATCTCTCCGAATACTATGCCCCAAAGAATTTTAATTTCTGGTATTTCTTTGGTGGTCTTGCCTTGTTAATTCTGGTCATTCAGATATTGAGCGGGATTTTCCTGACGATGAACTACAAGCCTGATTCCCAACTCGCTTTTGCATCCGTCGAGTACATCATGCGCGACGTGCAGGGAGGCTGGGTAATTCGTTACATCCATTCCACGGGTGCTTCGATGTTTTTTGTCGTGATCTATCTGCACATGTTCCGCAGTTTGATGTATGGCTCGTACCGCAACCCGCGCGAGTTATTATGGATCATCGGCATGGTTATCTATCTGGCATTAATGGCTGAAGCCTTCATGGGTTATCTGTTGCCCTGGGGCCAGATGTCATTCTGGGGTGCTCAAGTGATCGTCAATTTATTCTCGTCGATCCCATTTATCGGTCACGATCTTGCCATCCTGATTCGTGGCGATTATGTGGTTTCCGATACTACTCTGAATCGTTTCTTTGCCCTTCATGTCATTGCCATTCCACTGATGCTTGTGGGTATTGTTTTCTTGCATATTGTTGCCTTGCACGCAGTTGGTTCCAATAATCCGGATGGCATCGAGATAAAGAAGCACAAGGATGCGAAAGGTAATCCTCTGGATGGGATTCCGTTCTTCCCGTATATGGTTGTCAAGGATGCCGTCGCTGCAGTGATATTTCTAATCGTTTTCAGCCTGGTGATCTTCTTTGCACCAGAAATTGGCGGTTACTTCCTTGAAGCAAATAACTTTGTTCCGGGCAATCCGATGAAGACCCCCGAGCATATTGCACCGGTATGGTATTTCACACCGTACTACGCCATTCTACGGGCTGTTCCGCCGTTATTCGGTTCGCAATTCCCGGGCGTGGTAGCAATGGGGGTTGCAACGATCGTCTTCTTTTTGCTACCGTGGCTGGATCGCGGAAAAGTTAAATCGATTCGTTATCGCGGCCCAATCTACAAGGCATTCCTAGCAGCTTTCGTGGTAAGTTTCCTCGGTCTTGGCTTATTAGGCGCGATACCATCGACACCGACCTATACATTGATTTCTCGCATTTTAGCGGTTGTGTATTTTTCCTTTTTCATCTTGATGCCGTGGTACACCAAGATTGACAAGTGCAAGCCAGAGCCCGATCGTGTGACTTCCAAATAATTGCGAGGAACTCCTTGACATGAATTCAATTAAAAAATTATGCATGCTGTTGTTGACGATATTGCCAGTCATCGCGATAGCCAGTACCGATATTCACATAGATAAGGTTCCTGATGACTTGCAAAAGGACAATGCTTCCTTGCGTCGGGGTGCAAAGCTATTCACATCAAGATGTTTGACCTGTCATGCTGCGACTTACATGCGCTACAGTCGCTTGCGGGATCTTGGCATGAGCGAAGAGCAAGTCAAGAAGGACATAGATTTACCGGCAGATGTTCAAATCAGCTCGAAAATGCAAGCTGCGATGGACGCAAATACGGTCAAGCTGACTTATGGCGTGGCACCGCCCGATTTGAGTGTGATAGCCCGCTCACGCGGCGAAGACTGGTTGTATACCTATTTGCGCACATTTTATGTAGACACTAATCGACCAAGTGGATGGAATAACACGACATTACCTAATGTCGGCATGCCCTTCATTTTGGCTGATTTGCAAGGTGAGCAAATATTAGAGGTAGAGAAACATGAAGGTCACGAAATCAAAAAATTGGTACTCAAAACTCCTGGTTCAATGACACCCGCCGAGTACGACAGCGCGATTGTCGATTTGACCAACTTTATTCTATTTATGGGCGATCCTGGAGAACTCAATCGCCATAAGTACGGCTGGGTAGTGCTGACTTTTCTTTCCATCCTGTTGCTGCTGGTCTACACATTGAAGAAGGAAATCTGGAAGGATGTCCACTAAACCGCGATGCGCTTACTTGTTGTATAACGAATTTGGTTAAACAAGAGTGAAGTTAAAGAGGCTCCCTATATTCTCGATTTTTACAAATTAAATTTTCCCACAGAATCTTTCAACTGAGCCGCTAGCTGTTCCAGATTGTCTGCCGATGCAGCAACGTCCTTGATTATGCTACTGGTTTGTTCCGTCATCTGGGCGATCCCTTCGACATTTTTGGCAATCAGATTATTGGTGGAACTTTGTTCACTAAGTGCCAGGGAAATGTCGTTAACTGATGCGAGTACGTTAAGAATGGCATCCTGAATAAGCGCCATGGATTTTTCTGCATCACCTACTATCTTGACGCTTTCGTTAACAAGTGTGTTACCTTCAGACATCCCTGCTACGGCATTGTCAGTGCCTCCCTGAATTGTTCTCACCATCTCGGCTATTTTCTGGGTGGAAAGAGATGTCCGTTCTGCTAATTTTCTAACCTCATCTGCGACAACCGCAAAGCCTCTTCCTTGTTCACCTGCCCGGGCAGCTTCGATTGCTGCATTCAAGGCCAGCAAATTGGTTTGGTCGGCAATTTCTTTGATGACAGTGACAATCTCGGAAATCTGATGGGATTGCTCACCCAGCGCAGTAATCAGGCTGGAAGCATTTGAAACTGACCCCGATATCTTATTCATCTCGACGATCACTTTCTGAACTGCACCGTACCCATCCTTCGCAAGGTTACCGGTGTCAGAAGCGTGTTTCTGTGCATTCAATGCGTTTTCGGAAATCTGCCCGACGCTCACTGTCATTTCCTCCACCGCAGTGGCCACAGAAGAGGAGGCATCACTTTGGCGTTCAGCTGCCTGCAATACACTATGCGAAGATTTGGCGAGTTGTTGTGCAGCGTTGGTGAGTTTATCTGCCGATTGGATCGTTCCCCCGATGATGTCCTTGAGGCCGCTCTGCATCTGTTTCATTGCTGCCAGCAGGCTGCTGTTGTCTTCCTTTCGGGTCGCTATTTCTGTAGAAAGATCGCCCTTTGCAATTTGCCTGACAATATCAATGACGAAAGCCGGTTCGCCGCCAAGTTGTTTAAGCAAGCGTTTAACAATTTGGCCGATGGATAAAAACAATATGATCTGCAATAAACCCTGTCCAATCCATATCCAAGTATTAATTTTATGGATCGTGTCAAAATCGTCTTTCACACTGATGGTGACACTGGCAGCGCCGAGGACAGCACCTTCATTTGCACTGTGGCACTTAAGGCAATTGTTTGAACGAAAATCTTTGCTTGCAATAAAAGGAACCACGGTTCTAATCCATGACTCATTGCCTTCCATGATTATTTTTGATTCTGTTTTGCCAATGATAACCGCCCGCGAATTTTCTCTGATCGAACTGGTCTTTTTTGCCGTGATTATTCAATTAATTAATTTAGTTTTTTACCAACCGGAGATTAGGTTATGAACAAAAGATATCTGCTTTTTTATTCTTTTTTGATGCGGCCCGCCGTCTTTCCAATTTTTCTTATGCCGTGTTCTTTAGTACGGCCGTATTCCTGGTCTTGGTTGAACGTAAAGAATGCCGTCCGGAAGTCTTTAGTGTTTTTTTAAC
>CAIRAO010000489.1 GCA_903876625.1 uncultured Gallionellaceae bacterium
CGAGGACGCATTCGAGGCAACATGGACATCTGCGCGCGTGATTCGATCTGAAACACCCCCACCGTATCCGCATGACCGATCATGTCGTAGACCGCAGGATCCTCAATCGGGACATCTGACATCATGAACTCTCTACCGCGTAATATGCTCACATCAAACAACGCACGACGAATTGCAGAGAGCATGCCTAGTGCTAACACATCTATTTTTAGCAACCCCAAAGCATCCAGATCATCTTTGTCCCATTGGATGATGGTGCGATCAGCCATGGCAGCATTCTCAATCGGCACCAGTCGAGAGAGTTTACCTCGCGCAATTACGAAGCCGCCCACGTGTTGGGAAAGGTGACGCGGAAAGCCCACGATTTCATCAACCAATTGCATCAGCAGTCGAACTTTCTGGTTAGCCGGATCGAAGCCCACTTCTGCAAGACGTTCCGGCATGACTTGACGTCCGTCCCACCACGCCATTGATTTTGCCAATCGATCCACCTGTCCCAGATCAAAGCCCAGTGCTTTACCCACATCACGCATTGCACTCTTGGGCCGGTAGGTGATCACGGTCGCTGCCAGTGCTGCGCGATCCCGGCCGTATTTGGCATAGAGATATTGGATGACTTCCTCGCGACGCTCGTGCTCGAAATCAACATCGATATCTGGAGGCTCATTGCGCTCTTTGGAAATAAATCGCTCGAACAGCATTTCCATACATGCCGGATTCACTTCGGTGATATGTAGCGCGTAACACACTGCGGAATTGGCAGCCGACCCGCGCCCCTGACAAAGAATGTTGCGCCCTCTTGCGAAGCGCACGATGTCATGCACGGTCAGAAAATACGGCTCGTACTTGAGTTCCTCGATCAGTACCAGCTCATGTTCCACCATCGCGCGCACCTTTTGGGGAATCGTGTCGGGGAAGCGCTGTTCCAATCCTGCTTCAGTCAGCTGGCGCAAATGAGAAATAGCTGTTTCTCCTTTTGGTACCAGTTCCTCAGGATATTCATAGCGCAACTCGTCGAGAGAAAAGTGACACTTTTCTGCGATGACCAGGGTTTGTTCCAGTAGCTCTGAACCATATAGGCTTGCCAATTCAGTTCGTTCGCGTAACCGGCGCTCACCATTTGGATATAACGAGGCGCCAGCGGCAAATACTGGGGTACCCAGTCGAATGGCGGTGAGTGTGTCTTGCAAAGCACGACGGGAAGAGTCATGCATGTGTACGTCACCTGTGGCAACTAGAGGTAGTCCGGCTGCTCTACCCAATTCGGTTAATGCGGCAAGGCGGTCTGTGTCGTCGCTGGCGCGAAACAATTCCACCGCTAACCAAGACCGTTCAGGGAAAGTGGCTGAGATTTGTTGGGCTTGTGCCAAGGTTGGCAATGGATCGGGCAACAACAAAACCAGACAACCGGGTAAGCCAGTTTGAATATCATTGAGTGAAAGACTATAACGACCTTTGATGTTGCTACGTCGCCCTTGAGTGATCAGCTCAGATAAATTGCCATAACCTGTTCGGTCAGTTGCCAGCAATACGATACTGGGGCCGTCCTCAAAACGAATCTCGCTGCCCACGATCAACTTCAAGCCGCATGCTTTCGCCGCCACATGGGCACGCACGATCCCAGCAAGGGAGCATTCGTCGGTAATCGCGAGTGCTGTGTATCCCAATTCATTCGCTCTGGTGACCAATTCTTCAGGATGGGAAGCGCCACTCAGAAAAGTGAAGTTGGAGAGGCAATGCAGCTCTGCGTAGGCGTTCATATAAATCACTCAGTGCTTCAGGCAAACAGTCCATGCACGAACCACGCACCGCTTGTGCGGTCGCGATACACCCAGAGCCTGGAACCGTTTCGACCTTGCGCCACGTAATAGTCACGCAGTGCATCCATGCCGTCCCACCAGCCGCTCTCAATGCGCTCGGGCCCCGACTCCAACGCAAGCCGATCTTTTTGACAGGGTAATGGTTTGGGCAACAGCCACAGCGGGCGTTGAAGTTTACTTCGGGATGTGATTGCCTCTCCGGCAGCGCAGGGTCTCCACGCGAGCTCTGGTCTGTGATCAGCTGCGGGGGCAATACTGAATACAGCCTCATTGCCCAAGCGAATGCGCAGTCGTTCCAGCAACAGATTGCCATCGCCTGTTTCTAAATTATCTTGAAACAAATCCAGATTCGATAACTCTATGGCTTTGATGTTATTGGCCTGAAGAATGATGGTGTGAACAGAGGCAGTCAAACGGGTGCGGCCAAAGGTTTCCCGTAGCAGGAGCAGCATCCGTTCCAAGTTATGAGTGGGTTGTGCAAACCCCACCTTCATCACAGTCTCCGGCACATCCTCATGGCAACAGACAAGTTCAAATTCCTGTACACCAGCCTGGCGCAAATTGAGATACCCCTCCAATTCCAACAACAGACGTCTTGCTGCAAACAGCAATGCTTCAGCTTCGTATACCAGCGAGGGTAATTCCAAACGTCGTTTGAAATAGGGGGGCGGAATAAAAAATTCGCGCGCTTCTGGCAGTCTGCCCAGTGCCCGGTCCAGTTCATTCAACAAGCCCTGACCAAAACGACGCGCCAAGCCGGAACGCGGAAAACCCAGACAGTCTGCCAAGGTATGTGCACCGACCATTTCCAGACTCGCCAAGGTATCGGGTGATTGGTCGAGGAATTGTACTGACAGTTCGCCAAGAACCATGTCGAGTTTGTCCGAATTTCGTATTACAACCTCTTTACCGGCCAGCGCCATTAACCATGCAGCATGTGGCGTTGGTGCGCAGGCACGATTCGAGCTGTAACCCATTTCATTTAATCCGTAGCTGATTTGCCTGGTCAGGTTTTTAAATCCACGATGCAATCGCAAGCAACTACCAATTTCAATCAGCAATCCGTCTGGAGGTTGGAGACTGACTTCTGGTGTAAAACTGCCCACCCATGCGGCAAGCCCTTCAAGCGATTCCTGCTCTGCCGTTATGTCACGACCTCGCACGATAAGATTGGTTACTAACGCCTGAGCAGCGGAGCCTGGCATCCCAATTCTCACCCCAAGTTCACTGGCCGCTTTGTTGCAGACTTTTACGCTCGAACGGTTACCCTGTTTTTCTACAACGGCGAGAGGTTCGGGTATTGCCCCACCTCGGGAGAAGATTTCCAGAGGGAGCGCGGGGAAATGTAGGGCTAGCCAGAACATAAGGGGAACTTAAAGCAGTGGTGAAATGGTTAGCGATGAACTGCATCACGAACTGACTTCACAATGTTTAGCGAGGGTGCTGTTGGACGGTTGCAACGATCCTGATTGCGTTGATGCAAATTCAACATGACAGGTTTGCTCACATACCCACCACGGCGCTTAAGAATATGCACTGCCAGACCATTTGCTGTGGATTCCAATCTTAGACGCAGCGCTGCAGTAGAACGCTCCGACGCGGCACTTGCAGAGCGGAACAATACGCCCCATGCATGTCCTGATTCTGCACCAAGTTGCAAACGGCGCATGCGCTTCTCATCGGGTATGCTCAACCATGAAAGCACTGCACTGCATGCGCCGGAGCGCAAAGCTTGTTCGGCAGTCCACCAGGCATCTGCAGACGTTTGCGGCTTGGCCACCAAGAGTCGTTTCAAGTTAACTCCGGCTGTACTCAAAGCGGGTGCATAAGGGACATGCGGTGGAGACACCCAAGTCTGCCATTCTGATTTTGCGGAAACACGAACCAGAGCGGGAAGCAATAAACGCAATTCGCCAATTCCTTCCCGCTCCACCAATATTTCCGTCAATGCGCCACGTGCCCAGCCGCCACCGGGCAACTTGTCA
>CAIRAO010000490.1 GCA_903876625.1 uncultured Gallionellaceae bacterium
ACAGACTGGCGCAGATATGTTGTTGTGGCAGGGGTCGTGTATCGTGCATGATGAATATAAAGCGCAAGAACTCATTGAACTAAAAGCGCAACATCCAGACGCACTTGTGCTGGTGCATCCTGAATCACCTCGCGCAGTGGTTAAACTGGCAGACGTGGTAGGCTCAACTACACAACTCATCAAGGCAGCGCAAAATTCTTCCGCCAACGTATTTATCGTTGCTACTGATAACGGAATTCTGCATAAGATGCGTACTCTGTGTCCTGCTAAGAAATTTCTCGAAGCACCCACGGCTGGTCAAGGTGCAAATTGCACTAGTTGTAGTCATTGCCCGTGGATGGCGATGAATGGTTTGCTTAATCTAGCCGAAGTATTGGAAACGGGAAAAAACGAGATTAAAGTCGATCCGCTAATTATTCCGCGTGCTGTGCAACCGATTCAACGCATGCTGGATTTTGCCCGGCAAATCAATCTGCCGACAAGAAGTTTGGGAAACGCCTAGCGCAGTGTTTGATGATATCGGGCGATGGAGTTCTTGATTATTGTGTGCTGGGTATTGTTAGCCGGCTTGGTCTAGAGTAAATTCCCCTATTGCGAACCGAAGAATATGCTAGTTATGAAATTTGTATTAGATTAATTACTAAAAGGAGACTGAAATGTTGAGCAAAAGAACCTGGGCATTAATGTTGGTTAGTGTGTTTGCTTTGATGTTGGGCGCTTGCTCCACAGAAGTTAAGCGTGTAGGTGTTGAGGAAGTCAGGGATTTATCAGGGAATTGGAATGACACCGACTCTCGCCTTGTCTCTGAAGAAATGATTCGTGATTCCATGGCAGGCGGCTGGTTAACGCGGCATGAGCAAAAGTCCAAAAAACGCCGACTGTTATTATTGGCACGGTTCGCAATTTGTCACATGAACATATCAATACTCGAACATTTGTTGCGGATCTCGAGCGTGCTTATGTTAATTCAGGTCGTGTTGATATGGTCGCATCCAAGGAAGAGCGTCAGGATATTCGTGACGAACGTGTTGATCAGGATATGCACGCCAGCGAGGCATCAAGAAAAGCTGCCGGCAATGAAGCAGGTGCGGATTACATGCTGATAGGAACGATCAATACCATCATTGATGCGGAAGGCAAGGAACAAATCAAGTTTTATCAAATTGATCTTACGCTGGTAAGCACTGTCGACAATCGCAAGGTTTGGACGGGACAGAAGAAACTTAAGAAAGACGTGAAAGGTGCGACATTCCGTTAACCGGAGGCGCGCTAACAAAGAATCCCCGGCTTTAGCCGGGGAATTTTCTAGTGAACTTAATATGTAGTGTTGGACAATAATCGTCAGTTAAGTCCAATAAAAGGGGCATAAGATGGGCAACGTCATGCGCAGTGTTCTGAAAACTCAAGTTTTGATTAATATCGGGAATGGCTTTTGTAAGTGCTTGTGCGGTTTGGCGGCAATAGCAACCGTGCTTGCGCTACCAGGATGCGCTACTTACAGCCTCAGCGTTGCTCAAGTGGAAACAGCGACTGCCAATCGTGATTTGGACGGCGCGATCAAAACGCTGGATGCTTTGAAATTGTCCGGACCGGATGAGACGTTACATCATCTCAACAAAGGAACTTTACTTAGATTGCAGGGAAACTACGCCGAATCAAACAGACATTTCGATGCGGCTAAAAATCTGATAGAAAAATTTAATGCGATCAGTGTCACTGAGCAATTGGCATCGGTCGCTGTGAACGATACTCTGAAAGCGTACGAGGGGCTACCCAGTGAGCAGTTAATGGTTTACGCTTTTGAGGCGCTAAATTATTTGCAATCAGGTGATATAGATGAGGCTGCAGTGGAGGCAAGGCAATTTGATGTGAAGCAACATTTGATTGCAGAAAAAAATCATGCGAAGTACTTGTCGGGTGCCTTTGTGCGTTATCTGGACAGCATGGTTTACGAGAGTGCCGGCGACAGAGATGCGGCACGCATTGATATGGAAAATGCGGTGAATGGATACAAGGTTCAGAATTCCGGATTTCCGGCACCTCAATCACTTATGGAGGATTTGAGGAGGGTCAATGCGGGCAAGGCGGCACCGAGTGAAGTTGTGTTTGTTCTTCAAAATGGACTGGGGCCGACATTGAGCGAGGAAATCATTCGGGTGGTTAATCCCAAGCCGCAAAATGGTTCTGCTATGTTTAGTTTGGCGGTACCTAAATTCGCCAAACGCATTGTTCCTGTTGCTCGCGTTGTATTGAGTGAAGGAACTAATTCTGCAACTTCTGAGATCGTTGAGGACGTCAACAACATTGCCGAGAGAAGTTTGAAAGATCGTTTGCCTGTCATCATCGCTCGTGGCGTTGCGAGAATGGTAGCGAAGAGCGTTGCAGTTGGTGAAGTGAAAAAGAAGAATGGTGAACTGGCCGGTTTTTTTGCAGACGTTGCGACTGCAGTTTCGGAAAGAGCTGATACACGCAGCTGGACTCTTTTGCCAGGTAACATTTTGATGGCACGGTTGTCGTTGCCAGCGGGAAAGCATGATTTAACTGCTACGTATTATGGGGCGAGCGGCAATATTCTGGGAACGCACGAGTATAAGGACGTTGTGGTGAAGGCAGGGCGGAAAGCCTTTGTGTCCGACTATTTTATGAATCCACCGGCTCAATCAAAGGATAAGTAACATTTTTGGAGAGTTATCATGATGTATATTCAAAAACTTTGTAAGTTCTTGCTCATTTCATTATTTCTTGTTTCTTCAACTATAGTTCTGGCTGCGGTTAAACAACCGGATTGGGTTAATGGCAACTCGCTGAAATATCGGGATGCGGAGTATCTCGTCGGGCGCGGTGTCGGTTCAACTGAATCCGAGGCACAGGATAGGGCACGCGGAGATTTGGCTACGATTTTTGAAGTTCGTATCCAAGTGGCAAATGAGAGTACCACTACCGTCGCCAAGTCGGGCAAAAATGAGCAAGTCAACAAGATCGCCTCACAACAGGTATCAGCCAAGACAGACAAAGTGATTGCGGGGATTACAATCGCGGATCATTGGCGGGATCCTGTGACGATGGATTACCATGTACTTGCAGTATTATCTAGGGCACAAGCTGGTGCCAGCCTGCAAGAAGAATTGGCCAAAATTGATGACGAAGTGAAGCTGCAAATGCAAGCAGCCAGTGCAGAAACTGATCCTCTTCTCAAGGTTGCGGCGTTATCGCAGGCTTTGCAAGCTTCGATCAAACGCGATGGGTTTCAAGCTTCGCTAAAGGTCGTAGATCCATCGGGAGTTGGAATTCCGGCACCCGTATCTCAAGCAACTTTGCAACAGCAAATCGGTGACACGCTCAGAAAAGTCCGTATTGCATCAGCCGATGCTGTGAACGATGAATCGCATGAATTTTCCACGATTGCCAAAGGCGGACTGGCAGCAGCAGGTTTTTTAACCACCAAACTGGAAGACGCGGATTTGGTCATGTCTGGCACATTGATCATGGTTGATTTGGGGCGTAGAGACGGTTGGTACTGGGAACGCGCAACACTTTCAATAACGCTTGCGGAGAAAGGATCCGGCAGAATTCGCGGCCACAAGATCTGGCCCGTAAAAGCGTCAGCACAAGATCCGGTGACTGCACGTTCCCGAGCGATGATCGAGGTCGATAAGCTTTTCAAACAGGAATTGCGATCCACGATTATCGACTTTGCTGTTAATCCGGATAGCGCCAATTAATTTCAACGCGTGTTGGAAATTCGCCTGGCAGGTTGCCAGGTAATATATTGTCTAGCCCCATGCATGAAATATCGGTCGCTACCTATAATATCCACAAAGGATTCTCGCAGTTTAATCGGCGCTTCGTTTTGTATGAATTGCGCCAACGCTTGCGCGAACTTGATACTGATATCGTTTTTTTACAAGAGGTGGCGCATTCACTTTCGGCATTGCATGGCGTAACTGATCTGGCGCATTCTCAGCACGAATTTCTTGCGCATGAAAAATGGCCGTATCATGCCTACGGGAAAAATTCTGTATACGAGAGTGGGCATCACGGCAACGCGATTCTCAGCCGTTACCCCATTATTAACTGGGGCAATCAGGATATTTCAGCGCACCGTTTTGAAAGCAGAGGTGTTTTGTATTGTGAGTTGGCGCTTTCCGGAGGCGTCAGTTTGCATTGCCTGTGTGTCCATTTGGGATTGTTTAAACGTGGACGTAATCTGCAATTCGGCTCCTTGGTAGAACTCATCAGACATTCCATTCCAAAAGATGCGCCGTTAATCATCGCCGGAGATTTCAATGATTGGAATAATCACGCGCGCCATTCATTGGCGGAGGAACTCGATTTGCGGGAAGTGTTTGAGACAGGCAGCGGTTCATTAGCCAGAAGTTTTCCAGTTAGTTTTCCGATGTTTCGACTGGACCGCATTTATGTACGTGGCCTGACTGTTAAAAACAGTGCTGTTCATACACAATATCCCTGGAATAAAATTTCTGATCATGCGGCGCTTTCCGCCAATCTGAGTTTGCCATGAGCAGTGTGCACGAAGTTTCCGGACATCAACTCACATTGCTGCGCGGCGGTGAAGAATATTTTCCGCGCTTGCTGGCAGAAATCCATTCAGCACGAAATTCTATTTATCTTGAAGCCTATATTTTTGCAGCCGACAAAATCGGGCGCTTGGTAAAAGAGGCATTGGAAAGTGCTGCCGTGCGAGAGGTGTCCGTTCATTTAGTTTTGGACGGATTCGGTGCGGCAGATTTTCCAATTGCGTGGATTGAAGAAATGAATATGCTCGGGGTGAAAGTACTGTGGTTTCGCCCTGAAGTTGCCCGATTGAGTTTCCGACGTCAACGTTTGCGCCGCATGCACCGCAAACTGGTTCTCATCGATGAACGCATAGCTTTTGTGGGAGGAATCAACATCATCGATGACAGGATCGATGAAAAAAATATTACACGATTAGATTACGCAGTTGAGGTTCAAGGCCCGGTCGTTACGCAGATTGCTCATGCAATGCATAAGTTATGGCAACTCGTTTCCTGGACGAGTCTTCGAAGAAGTGGAACCCGTGTGAAAAAACTTGTGCGGCAAAAGACGATGCAGCGTGAGGTCTTGTTTTTAATTCGTGACAATTTGCGCTATCGGCAAAATATCGAACATGCCTATTTGAATGCGATTATGCATGCGCAACGAGAGATCATTATCGCCAACGCATATTTTTTGCCGGGGCATCGTTTTCGAAATGCTTTGCGCGATGCGGTGAAGCGGGGTGTCCGTGTTGTGCTGTTGCTTCAGGGTAAGGTGGATCATCTTCTTATGCACTATGCGACACTTGCTCTCTACGAAGAACTGCTGGAAGCCGGGATTGAAATATATGAATGCACGCAAAATCTATTGCATGCCAAAGTGGCTGTAATCGATTGCGAGTGGGCTACGGTTGGATCTTCAAATATTGATCCGTTCAGCCTATGGTTGGCGCGCGAAGCAAATTTGGTGATTCACGATCAGGGCTTTTCCGGCGCATTACGCGAAAGTCTATTGTATGAGATAGAACACAGATCTCGTTCTGTGGCACATACAGATTGGAGCAGGAAAAGTTTTTGGCTTAGGCTCCTTGCAAGAGGAGGCTACGCATTGGCAAAGTTTTTGGCGGGTATGACCGGCTATGTCCGAAAACATGACAATATTTGATCAATGCGAAAATTATCTATCGCCAATTTTGACCATCAAATATCTCTGCGCTAACCTTCCCCGTTTCTTGGCCACTAATAACTTTAGAGACGCGCTCTAAGCAATGACTCTGAGCAATGACTTGACATTCAATTAATATTACCGTATATACCGTTTATTAGTCGTTCAATGGTGATAAATTTACAGGAGGGGCTTCGATGAACAATCAACAGACATATTCTCATGGCCTTCTTTATTCAGTCGCGCCAGACCAATTTTCTGCACTCCACCTAAATGCGGAAGAAAAAAATGATGAGTTCGATTGGGGTGCTTATGAAGCGGAACTAAAGGGGGAATCTTTGGTGGAAGTAGTTCTAAGCTTCATGAAAACGACTGCCGTCATGTGGGGTCTAATTAAACAGCACTAGATTTAATTGAGGTATACGAATCATAATTTATGGTGGGCGTATACCCTCTACCGAAGTGATGAATTACCCAATCGCACTTGACAATAAACTACCGGTTTAGAACTCAATTACTAGAGCTGCATAATAATTACTCGTATTTACCGGTGTGCCTGCTTGCGCATTGTAATCGCTGCTGGTTTGTAAATGATATTCGGTATAGCCCAAACGCATTCCGAGATGATCGACCAAATAAAACTGCAAGCCAATGCCGTAAGTAGGTCCGTAAATATTTTCTATACTGGTGACTGTGCCATTGGAAGCATTCTTCAGTGCCATTTTTGTAAAACCAATCCGCACAAAAGGCGAAACCCGATCATTGATAATAAATCTGATTATCCCTGCAACTTCAGGGCCTGCAATAGAAGTGAGGGTAGCCGGGCCAGAAGTGGAATATGTCAGCAACGAGGTATAACCGCCTTCAACCGAAAAAAATGAATTGAATTTGTAGCCGAGGTAACCTGACTTGGAAATCCCGCCATCAATTGCCAATATACTGGGCGTATAACCTCCCGCAATATCAATCACCGGTCCCCTTACCGGTTCAAAAGCCAAAGCAGAAAATGACAATGTGGATAAAAACAAAACTGAAAGAAAGTTTTTCATTTTTGAAGTTCCCAAAAATAATTTGTGTGAAGAGCCAACCCATCATCAGAGTTGGCAATATAGTGCTGCCACATATTAAGCCTGATTGCAGCAGGACTAATAAATTATAATTGAGCTGTAAAAATGTAAAGGTCGAATTAAGGCGTTTAATTGCCTCTTTTAATCAGGCTTCTTTGACTTGGGGAACCACGACCTTGGCAATCTGATGATTGCTGATGATAGAGTTATAGAACGTCAACATCCTTTCTGCTTGTTTGCTGGCCGACCAGCCATGAGCATAATCCCGCCCCGACTCCGCAAGGATTTTGCGAGCTTGGGCATCTTTAAGCATTTTTATTATTTTTCCTGAAAAGTCGGCCAACTCTTCTTTGGCAATCCAGACGCCTAGTCCATCTCTTAAAACATCACGCGTGCCCAACTCGGCCGTGGAAACGACAGGTAATCCTTGTGCCATTGCTTCCAGTAAAACCAGCCCCTGAGTTTCGGTTCTTGATGAAAAAATGAAAATATCAGCCGAACGATAGCAATCGTTTAGCTCGGTATGGCGATCCAGATAACCGATAAAAGAGATGTTCTCCTTCAGCCCGAGGGTACTGGCTTCATGTTCCAGACTTTCCCTTGCCGGGCCTTCACCGGCGACGACGAAGAGGATTTCCGGGATCGCATTTTTGACTTGAACCAATACTTTCAACAGGAAGCCAATATTCTTTTCGTGTGCTACACGCCCCAGGAATAGCAACACCGGTCTATCTTGGGGAATGTTGTAATTCTTGCGAAACTTTTCTCTATCTCCCAGCACAAAACTTGCCGGCTCGATTCCTGTTGGAATGACTTCGGAATGGGTGGTAATGCCATACTCTTTTAAAATATGTAACATTGGATGTGACGGCACGACCATTCCGTTCAGACTGTTTCCCTGGTGTCGCGAAAACCTTTTAGCGACGAACTTCATTACACTTTTAGGAACAAGTGGAACGTAGTGGTACAAATATTCTTCAAAGAAAGTGTGATACGTTTCGACACAGGGAATGCCAAGCAGACGGGATAATTTGGTTCCCAGATAATGTGCGACGAATGGCGTTTGTATATGGATGACGTCATATTGTTCGCTGCGCAATTTATCAAGTTGTTTCATTACCCATCCATAACTCATCAGGCGATCTTCCGGATCAAAAGGCAAATATCGGGCGGGGACGCGCATGATGTCGGTTTCATCTGGGCTTGGGGTCAAGTAGTCCGGAGCAATCAAATGGACCGTGTGACCATGTGCGCGCAAATTTCGTCTAAAGGTTTCAATCGAAGTAGATACACCATTAATACGCGGAAAGTAAACATCAGAGATAAATAATATTTTCATAGTCAGTGTGATCTCTCAAGTCAGTTTAATAATACCAATAGCCAGACTACAAATAGATTCAGCAGGCTAAGCAGAACAGCTGCACTGCCAATATCTTTTGCGCGTTTGGCGAGATTGTGGTCATCCAGAGAAATTCGATCGACTGTCGCTTCGATAGCCGAATTGAGTAACTCGACAATTATGACTAAAAGGACACTGGCAATCAT
>CAIRAO010000491.1 GCA_903876625.1 uncultured Gallionellaceae bacterium
GGAATCGCCTTCCAGACCAACATATTGGCCCTGAATGCAGCGGTTGAGGCAGCAATAGCCGGAGAACAAGGCCGAGGCTTTGCGGTTGTCGCTGCTGAAGTACGCAAACTGGCGCAACGTACTGCGGCTGCAGCCAAAGAGATCAAGACGCTGATCGATGATTCGGTCACCAAGGTTGAAGTAGGCACAAGGTTAGTCGATGATGCGGGCAAGACCATGGAAGAGATCGTGAATGCGGTCAAACGCGTAACCGACATCATGAGTGAAATCAGAGCGGCTTCTGACGAGCAAAGCAAAGGCATCGAACAGGTGAATCAGGCCATTACCCAAATGGACGAAGTCACGCAACAGAACGCTGCCCTGGTGGAAGAAGCGGCAGCTGCGGCTGAGTCACTGGAAGAAGAAGCGCAGAACCTTACCCGTTCAGTGAGTGTGTTCAAACTGAAAGAAGGACAACAGATTCGTTCAATTGCCCCTCCAGCAGCATCACATTCCGTTGCTAAGCCGGCAACTAAACACGCGTCTGCGCCAACAAAGAAATCAGCTCCAACAGGGAAGCCCAAAACTCAACCCAAAAAACCCGTAGCTAAAGATGGAGAAGAGTGGGAAGAGTTTTAAAGTAGGGTTAAACTCTGAGTGAATTTTTTGAGATAACTATTATTCTGAATCTTTAAATTTTATGTGAAAATCATGTTTCATCAGGTGTGGATAAGACAAGGAGATAAAAATGGCAAATGAACCAACTTCAGCAAATACAAACGGAGCGGTTGGAGGTGAATACCTAACTTTTACATTGGGTAAAGAAGAGTATGGTATGGAAATCCTCAAGGTGCAGGAGATCCGCGGCTATGATGCCGTGACCGCCATCGCCAACACTCCGCAATTTATCAAAGGCGTGGTAAATCTTCGCGGAATCATCGTGCCGATCATTGACTTGCGTATCAAATTCAACTTGGGCAACGTTGACTACAATGATACAACCGTAGTTATTATTTTGAACTTGAGTAATAGGGTGGTCGGTGTGGTTGTTGACAGCGTTTCCGATGTGCTGACCCTGACTCCAGATCAGATCAAAGTTGCGCCTTCTCTTTCGACTTCACTCGACACCAAGTACATCACAGGCCTAGGAACAATAGATCAGCGCATGTTGATCCTGGTAGATATTGAAAAGCTGATGTCAAGTAGGGACATGGAATTGGTGGATGAGGCGGTAAGCTAGATTTGATTATCTAAAGCTCAGCCTTATTTTTAATTGCAAAACTATCGGTTTGAAGCGAGGTTGATATTAACCTTGGGCGGTGTGTTTTGCTTTGGAGATCTGTTGGCGCGCACTAGTTTTGTATCACGATTTTTGTGTGCTTTTGTCAGGCGCGTTCTGTGACCCCGACCCGTACCTTCCACAACTGCTAGGCGTTGACCAACTCTAAGAATTTTCACGCCTCTGTTTAATTCCATCAGGCGGGCTTGGGTGATATGGTAATGATGGGCAATGACGGAAATAGACTCGCCTCTGCGCACGGTGTGTTTAAAAGTTCTTCCTTCAGTATCATCAATTGAAACTAGATTGGTGTTGAAGGCGGTGAATTCGGCTTCTGCCGGTGGTTCTTCGCTATTCACTGGCACCAGCAGAGTTTGTCCGCTGCTGATTTTTGCTCGGGCAGAAAGTCCGTTTACACTGCGCAGTTTTTCAGCGGAGAGTCCGAATTTCGGAGCTAGCTGGTCGAAATGATCACCTTTTTTTGTTTGGTAAGGCTGCCATGAAACGAGGCGCTGGTTGCTTTTATCCAGATTAGTTTGGAAAGTTTCCAATTTATCAACCGGAAGCAGGATGACAGAAGCGTTTTCCTGAAGGATTACCGGGCGATTATGTCCGGGATTAAGTGCCAGAAATTCTTCCATCGAGATATCGGCAAATTCGGCAGCGAGTTTGACATCGATCGGGTGCGGGGTAGAAACTGCAGCGAAATATGGTTGATTGGGAATACTTGTGAGTTTTAAACCGAAGTGATCTGGATCGCTGACGATATGCTTGACGGCAAGAAGCTTCGGAACATAATTTCGGGTTTCACGAGGTAGATGCAAGCTGGCAAAATCGGTTGGTTTATGCATTCTTCGATTGCGTGCTTGGGCGTGGCTAACAGCATTTTCTCCCCAGTTGTAAGCTGCGAGTGCTAATTCCCAATCGCCGAACTGGTCATGTAGTTGCTGTAGATAGTCCAAGGCACCATTTGTCGCGCTAATGATGTCACGACGCCCGTCATACCACCAGTTTTGCTGCATTCCAAAATTCTTTCCCGTCGATGGAATGAATTGCCAAATGCCTGAGGCGCGACCTACCGAGTAGGCGCCCGGATTGAATGCACTTTCAATAACTGGCAGTAACGCGATTTCTGAGGGCATGCCACGTCGTTCAACTTCCTGCGTAATATAATAAAGATAACGCTGAGAGCGTTCGGACATGCGTTCAACATAATCCGGATGTGTCGCATACCATCTTTCGTGGCGCGCGATCAGTTTGCTATTGAGTTCGCGCATGGCGAACCCATTTCGTATGCGTTGCCACAAATCTGAGGGAATATTAGTTTGTTCTGTTAGTGACGATTGCACACTCGTTGAAGGTACGCCCGATACTCCATTACTTACAATCGATACGATAGAGTCATTGGTAAGTACTGTTTTACTTCTGACAGATACATTGTTTGCTGCGTTGGGAGATGTGTTGTTGATGCCAGGAACAGAGCTTGCCGGTTGGATGTAAGCCAGATGACTATTGAGATCAAGGTTTTCTTCAGCCATTGCAACATTGATGGTTGCAGCAGAGACGAAAAAGGCAATTAAAAACTGGCGGTTAAGGATCACTGGCATTACCCGTCGAAAAAATTTACGCGATGGTAACGGAGGGAAGAGGGGGAGTCAATCGACTTTCATGTTTTTAAAGAGTTTATTTCTGGATTTTATGGGATAAAAATCGTAAAGTTACGGGGTGGAGCTGTTTCGCCTTAAGATTTACGGCATTTTCGGAACAAAAATTAAAAGTCGTGAAGCCGGAATTCGTCGCTGCCTATATTTATATAATTTGTTTGACAATGACTTACCGCCAAGAAAACTCGCCCTTCGCCTTACATAATCGCAAGGAGATCATATTTATCCTTGATGATTTGGCAAAACGTCATACCGCAATCAATCTCGATACTAATGAAGGAGTGGGGTTGGTAACTTCTATCTTAAAAGTCAACTCTGAGGGCGATTATGTTTACATTGATATCAGCCGGGATGAGAAGATCAATACGCAAATAAAAAATTGCAAACATTTAACTTTTTCAACTCAGACCGGAATTAAGATACGTTGGCATGCTACGCATCTGAATGTATTATCTCTACAGGATGGACAAGCTTTTTCTTTTGCCGTTCCCACAACCATAGAACGTATTCAACGCAGGGAATATTTCCGGATTGATGCTCATATGGGTAGCAGGACGCTATTTTGCAAAATTCCTGTCGATGCAGGTTTCATGGAGGCAGCGATAGTCGATATCAGTGTCGGCGGCATCGGAATCAAGATTAAAGGGTCGTTGCCCGAGATTTTTACTCAGGGAGAGATTCTCGAAGGATGTACTATCGATTTCCCTGAAGTCGGTGTGGTTCCGGTTCGTTTAAAGATCTGCGGGATTTGGAATTCTTCCCAAACAAAGAACGGGGAAACCATCCATCACATCGGTTTTGAATTTGTAAATCCAAGTCGAAGTTCCGAGAGTATTGTGCAGCGACATATGATTCGACTTGAAAGGGAGAGGATTAGTTTGAAGTAAAGTTCAAGGCCTAGCGTTCGGCATTCATGGCAAGCGCTCGCGAGCGGCTTTGTTCAAGCTGATTTTGATCTGGCTTGTCTTGCCAGCCCTGCAAATTATTTCTTACCAAGTCACCGAGAGCCTGTATCCAGTCGGGTCGCTCATTAAGACATGGAATATAGTGGTAATCGCCGCCTCCGGCCTGCCGAAAGTCATGTTTTCCTTCCATCGCGATTTCTTCCAGCGTTTCCAGACAGTCCGCAACAAAACCCGGGCAAACCACATCAACACGCTTGAGGCTCTGTTCGCCTAATGCTTGCAATGTCGCCGTGGTGTAAGGCTTGATCCATTCGGTTTTGCCAAAGCGAGATTGAAAACTGATCACATATTGCCCTGCATTCAACTCCAGTTCTTCTGCAATCAGGCGACCGGTCTTGAGGCACTCGCAATGATAAGGGTCGCCTTTTTCCAGCGTGTAAGTAGGCACGCCATGAAAGCTCATCACCAGTTTGTCTGGGCGGCCATGTTTGGCCCAATAATCGCGTATGTTTTGAGCGGAGGCTTTGATATATCCCGCATCGTCGTGAAAATGTTTAATGGTCCGTATTGCAGGCATATTGCGCATACGAAGTAATTCTTTGAAAACAGCATCAAGCGCGGTAGCTGATGAACTCGCTGCATATTGTGGGTATAACGGCAAAAGTAAGATACGCTGGCAATTTTGCGCCTTGAGTTTATTCAGTACACTGGCAACAGATGGATTTCCGTAGCGCATTGCGTAGCTCACAACGAGTTCAGTGTCTTGCAGGCTTGACTGAAGGTGTTGTTGAAGAAGATGCGTTTTTCGTTCAGTATAAACCTTGAGCGGTGAGCTTTCTTCCATCCATATACTTGCATATTTCCGGGCAGATTTTTTTGGACGCACGTTGAGGATAATGCCGTTAAGAATGAGCCACCAGGCCAGTTTTGGTATCTCGATGACGCGCGGGTCACTAAGAAATTCTTTTAAATAGGGGCGTACCGCTTTTGCAGTTGGTGCGTCAGGCGTACCCAGATTAATAAGGAGTACAGCAGTTTTTTCTGCTGTGCCATGGTTGTATACAGGCTCTGTTTGAAAGGTCATGTTCGAATTTTCACAAGGGTGACTTTGCGTCCAATTTATTTAGTATTGAGAAAGTGCATTACTCAATAGTTTAGCAGTGATGTCCACGATGGGTATCACGCGTTCGTAATTCATGCGTTTGGGGCCAACTACCGCGAGTGTGCCGATAATTTGCTGATTTGAAGTATAGGGCGCACTGACTACGCTACATTCATCCAAACCGATCAACCCGGACTCGTTGCCGACAAAGATATGCACACCGGGGGCATTGCGGCTCGCATTCAATAGCTGCAATAACTCTGTCTTTTGTTCAAATACGTTGAAAACACCGCGAAGCCGATCCATATTGGCCGCGAGGTCATTGCTGTTTAGCAAGTTACGTTCGCCACTGATCACATAGTCTTCGTGTTTGCGCGAAATAACCTCATCACTGGCAGCCATGGCGGCACTCATCAAGGCGGTCAGTTCATGCTGCAATTGGCGCAATTCATTTTGCACACGCAGATGGATATCGGCAAACGAACAGTCGGCATAATGTTGGGTCAGGAAATTGCCGGCTTCAGTCAACTGTGATTGTGAGTATTCCTTGTGTGTGACTAGCACGCGATTTTCCACTTCTCCATCCGGCATGACAATGATGAGAAGCACTCTTGTTTCGGAGAGACGCAGGAATTCGATTTGACGCACTGCAATGGTTGATCGCTTGGGAGTGGCAACTACGCCGGCAAAGTGAGTCAGTTCAGACAGAAGATTGGATGCTTGCAATATCAAACGCGAAGTATTATCCGGTTTGAGTTGGTTCTCTAGCTGTTGCATATGCGCATTGTCCAATGGTTGTACAACCATTAACGTATCAATAAATAAGCGGTAACCCAATGCGGTCGGCACTCGTCCGGCCGAAGTGTGCGGGCTGAGCACCAGTCCCAATTCTTCCAGGTCAGACATGACGTTGCGAATAGTTGCAGAGCTTACCTCCAACCCTGAATGTTGTTGCAACGCGCGCGAACCGACGGGCTGTCCATCGCTGATGTATCGTTCAACCAGAGTCTTAAGCAGGATTTGTGCGCGGTCATTGAGCATGCCGGTATTTTAGCACTGCCCGCGTCAGCCGGTGTTGATGGTGTCGTGGTCATAATTGGACATTAGTCTATGTGCAGGTTAAATAACATTTTAATAATATATTTATCATATAATTGCGCAATAAGGCATATTTGTCTGCCGTAAGGTATCGCATCAATTTTGTTATTGTAGAAGAGCTATGGTTTAATCTCGCCCATGAATTTATCCTTCAAAAATGTCGCACTGATCGGCAAATACAAAACTCCCGCAATTGCAGAACCATTGTTGCGGTTGGCTGAGTTTCTCGCTGAGAAAGGTGTCGTAGTTTCCGTAGACAGCCTCACTGCAGAACATCTCGGAAACCATCCTTATCGAGTTTTGTCGCTTGATAAAATGGACGGGGAAGTTGACCTAGCGATAGTGATGGGCGGTGACGGTACGATGCTCAATATTGCGCGCACCTTGGCTCCCTTTGAGATTCCGTTAGTGGGCGTGAATCAGGGCAGGCTCGGATTTTTGACCGATCTTTCGCTAGAGTCGATGAAACGCAGCATCTCTGCAATGTTGCAGGGTGAATTTATCACCGAAAAACGGATGTTGTTAAAGGTGCTGGTACTGCGAGACAACGTCGAAGTATGCTCTGCATCTGCTTTCAACGAGATGGCTATCCATCGCAGCAATATAGGTAGCATGATCGAGTGTGAAGTCAGGATTAACGGGGAATACTTGTATACCCAGCGCGCGGATGGTTTGATCGTTTCTACCCCGACAGGGTCTACAGCCTATGCACTAGCCGCAGGTGGTCCTATCATGCATCCGGCATTGGACGTGGTGGCCTTGGTGCCGGTATGTCCGCATACCTTGAGCAATCGTCCTATTATAGTGAGCGGGAATTCAGAAATTCAAATTCTGATGCATCGTACAGGTGATGTGCATGTGCGATTTGATAGTCACAGCCATTATGATTTGCAGTTAAACGATATGCTGGTTATTTCGCGACATAGAGATTATGTGCATTTGTTGCACCCCGTGGGGCATAGTTACTACCACACCCTGCGAGAAAAACTTTACTGGAATAAAGCCCTATAACTTGGCGTACTTCACGAGTCTTTAAAATGAGATTATTACTTCCCGCTTTCCCACTTCAAATGCACCATCAAGCTCAATTGGTATTGTGTTTCAGCCTCGTCTGATTATTCTCTGATGCTTAAATTTCTTAGTATTCGGGATTTCGTGATTGTATCTTCTCTCGAACTTGATTTTTCAGCGGGTTTTACCGCGCTAACGGGCGAAACCGGGGCGGGTAAATCTATATTGATCGATGCCCTTTCATTGGCACTCGGCGAGCGCAGTGACGGAGTGATGGTGCGTGCTGGATGCGAGCGTGCCGAGATCAGTGCCGAATTTGACATTGCCAATTTGCCTGAATTGCAGAAATGGTTGAAAGAGCAAGAGTTGGAAGGTGATGAAGGGATGTGTTTGCTTCGACGCACACTAGACTCCGGAGGGCGTTCGCGCGGTTTTATTAACGGACGCAGTGCTACTCTGCAACAGATGCGAGATGCGGGAGAACATTTGCTTGATATTCACGGACAACACGCGCACCAGTCTTTATTAAAGCAAGATGTGCAGCGCGATTTGCTGGATAGTCATGCCGGTTTACATAAGCATAAAGAAGAAGTTGCGATCAATTTCAAGGCGTGGCAGACCCTCCATCGCAGACGACTGCAGCTAGAGCAAAATGCCGAGGCTGTTGCAGCCGAATGTGAATTACTCACATTTCAGCGGCGCGATCTGGAAACACTGAGTTTTTCAGTAACGCAGTGGAATTCATTGCTGACTGATCACTCGCGCTTATCAAATGCAGCGAGTCTGCTTGAAACAGCGCAATTTGGCGTTGAAATATTGAGTGAGGCCGATACCGCTTGTCTTGCTCAATTGAATGCACTTACGGCGCGATTGCGTTCGGGGTTAGAGTTCGATAGCGGGTTGCAAGATACATTGACCATTTTGGAAAGTGCCCAGAACGAATTGCAGGAAGCAGTCTATGCACTGCGACATTACCAGCAAAAATTGGATGCCGACCCGCAACAGTTGCGCGAACAGGAAAGACGCATTGCAGATGTAACGGAGGCTACGCGAAAATATCGCGTTCCTGCAGATCAATTGCCTCAAGTTTTGGCCGGCATCGTCGCGAGGCTTGCGGAGTTGGGAGGCAGTTCCGATCTGAACGAATTGACGAAGCAAGATGAAGCAGCACATGCAGTATATTTATCGTCAGCAAATAAACTGAGTTCTGAGCGAGCCAAAGCCGCAAAGACATTATCCGAAGAAATAACTACCGCAATGCAGACACTGGCAATGCAGGGCGGACAATTCTCAGTGGCTCTGTTACCGTTGAACGATGGTAATGTGCACGGTCTGGAAACGATCGAATTTCAAGTGTCTGCCAATCCGGGTTCGCCTTTGCGCAATTTGGCAAAGGTTGCTTCAGGTGGTGAGTTGTCTCGCATCAGCCTGGCGATTCAAGTGGCGGCGAGTCGAGCAGCGACTGTGCCTACTTTGATTTTCGACGAAGTGGATAGTGGGATTGGCGGTCGTGTGGCAGAAATCGTTGGTGCGCTGCTTAAACAATTGGGTCGTCGACATCAGGTAATGTGCGTCACACATTTGCCACAGGTGGCAGCGCAGGCAGATTCGCAATGGCAAGTGAGTAAGGTGTCGCAAAATGGTTCAACGCTGAGTAACATCCGAATGCTTGCTCCTGTCGAGCGTATCGAAGAAGTTGCCCGCATGTTGGGTGGAGTGACGATCACAGATACCACGCGCAGACACGCGGCAGAAATGTTGGGCATTGCAGCATGAGGTATCATGCGCAAAATTTTGCGTGCAAATTTCAGATTTGAGTAATTAAATTAGGTATAAATTCATGCGTCTTAGTATTATTTTTGTAGTGTTGTTGCTGTCATCCTGCGGTTTGCTTACTCCGCATAAACTTGAGATTCGGCAAGGTAATCTGATCACGCCGGAGATGCTTGCCAGAGTTAAAATAGGCATGACACAGCAACAAGTTAAAACGATGCTTGGAACGCCTTTGGTAAACGACCCGATGCATGTGAACCGTTGGGATTATATCTATCGTTTTTCACAGGAGGGAAAATTGGTCGAGGACAAACGTCTATCGCTATATTTTGAAAATGACAGCCTAAAGCGGATTGATGATGCAGCGCCATCAACTACCCCTGTTAAGACAGATGATGTAGGGCAAGCTAAAAAATAAATAGTCATTAGGAAAAGGCATGAGCAAAATTAAAGTGGTGGTTGCGGGCTGTTCAGGGCGAATGGGTAAAACCCTTTTGGAATGCATCATGCAAGCAGAGGATCTTGAATTGCATGGAGCTCTTGACCATGTGGACAGTGCGGCGGTAGGTAAAGATGCGGGTGAATTTGGTGGAACACGAGGAATCAAAATTAGCGCTGATGTGCAAGCAACTTTGCGACATGCAGATGTATTGATCGATTTCACACGTCCGGAAGGAACCTTATATCACCTTGAAATATGTCAGCAACTTGGCGTGAATATCGTCGTTGGTACAACAGGGTTTAATGCCCAACAGAAGGCAATTCTCGGCGTAGCAGCGCAAAAAATCGGCATCGTATTTGCACCGAATATGAGTGTTGGGGTGAATCTGACATTCAAACTGCTGGAGACTGCAGCGAAGGTGTTGAGTCATGGTTATGATATTGAAATCATCGAAGCACATCACCGCCATAAAGTGGATGCGCCTTCAGGTACGGCTTTGGGAATGGGTGAGGTCGTGGCTCGAACTCTGGGTCGTGACTTGGAGGAATGTGCTGTATATGGCCGCGAAGGAGTCACCGGTGAGAGGGATCCTTCAACCATTGGTTTTGCAACAGTAAGAGGTGGCGATATTGTGGGTGACCATACCGTATTATTTGCCGGTATTGGAGAGCGCATCGAAATCACCCATAAAGCTAGCAGTCGTGCGACGTTCGCTCTCGGCGCATTACGTGCGGCACGATTTCTAAAGTCGAATAGTGCAGGGCTGTACGATATGCAGGACGTACTGAGTCTGAAATAGATTATTTTGTAGCAGTTCCGTCTTAATCTATGTGATGTATCTGGCTTTTGATGTCAAGATTTCGTTCCGATTCGACTTGGCGCCTTAAGGCACTCTGGCGACGTTCTGCATCCAGATTGGCGTCCCCCATGTTCTGAACGACAAATTCAATATGGCTGCGAGCGGCGCGTGCAGCTTTATCTGGTTGGTGTTCGCGAATAGCTTGCCAGATTGCATGATGTTGTGACCGCAGCTGATTCCATTTCTGTGGTCGGGCATGAAGGTGTTCTAGATTGATGGAAACATGACCGTGAATGAGCCTCATCAGACTGGAGGTCAAGTGTCCGATCAAAACATTATGCGCTGCCTCGGCAATCGCCTGATGGAAGGCAACATCTGCGTCGATGCATGCCGCCACATCGTCACTCTCATAAACTGATTCGAGCTTGGCGTACAAGTCGTCCAATCTCTCAATGTCAACATTGGTGGCGCGTTCAGCAGCGAGTGAAGCGGATTGGCTTTCCAGCATTTGGCGGAATTCAAGTAAATCACTGTGAAGCATCGGATGGCCGGTGACCATTTCCTGCCAGGGGTCGACGAAATGTGCTTCCAGCCGGTCAGTTACAAAGGTTCCTCCACCGTGGCGGGTAGTTAGCAAACCTTTAGAGATCAGTTTCTGCAGAGCTTCGCGCAATGTTGGTCGCGAAACACCCAATTCAACAGAGAATTCGCGCTCTGAAGGCAAACGGTCACCGGGTTTCAAGGAACCCTCAAGTATGCGTTTCTCAAGAGTATCTGCAACTGCGTCTGCAATGCGTGTATCAGTGGGACTATTAGTTATCATAAATAAACTTTAATTGGTAAGTCCACTTTTATATTATTTGCTAGAATAAAATAAGTCAATCATTATAGTGTTGACAAAATATGAGTTATGAATATATATTTCGCACCATAAATGGTAAGACCACTTTACCAAAATATAAAAAAATAAAGTCAGGGAGAATGATAATGGTGGAAGATACACAAAGGATGAGGCTTTGGGGTAGCGCATACCGCGACCTGAAAAGCGCAATTGTTATTTTGTTTAAGTTAAGGTTAAGACAACCGCCCTGCGATCTTTACAAAGAAACTAAGTAAATGAGCACTATCATTCAGGCTCTTTTGCGCATCTTGCCAAAATCTCGGGTAGTTATTGATGAACTGCGGCGTTTGGCCTACGGCACCGATGCCAGCTTCTATCGCATGATCCCGGAAGTCGTCGCCGTTATTGAATCCGAGAAAGAAGTGCAGGCGCTTTTGCAAGAAGCTCTTAAACATCGTCGCCCGGTAACCTTCCGCGCTGCTGGCACAAGCCTCTCGGGTCAGGGAGTCACCGATAGCATTCTTGCATTGATCGGTGAAGGTTTCGCAACCTGCGAAATTTCCCCTGATGCTATAACTGTGCGTGTTGGTCCAGGCATGATCGGAGGTGAAGTGAATTCCTGTCTTGCACCGTTTGGCCGCAAGATTGGCCCGGACCCGGCATCGATCAATGCCTGCAAAATTGGCGGCATCGCTGCCAACAATGCCTCCGGCATGTGTTGTGGTACAGCCCA
Source organism: uncultured Gallionellaceae bacterium (assembly GCA_903876625.1). Lineage (GTDB taxonomy): Bacteria > Pseudomonadota > Gammaproteobacteria > Burkholderiales > Gallionellaceae > PALSA-1006. The sequence continues at coordinate 11,627 of CAIRAO010000491.1, forward strand.
GAACAGCTATCGCACGCTGGTTGGAATGCGTGTGGTGCTGGCCGATGGAACTGTGCTGGATACTGAAGATGCGGCGAGCGTTGCAAGCTTCCGCCAGACTCGGGCAACCTTGGTCGATGCACTCGCACAACTGGGTCAATCCACTCGCGCTGACGCAGCGCTTGCTGCCCGCATCAAACACAAATATAAAATTAAAAATACGACCGGCTACAGCCTGAATGCCCTGATTGATTATGAAGACCCGATCGACATCCTTGCCCACTTGATGATAGGCTCGGAAGGCACGCTCGGATTCATCTCGAGCATCACCTATCGCACCGTGGCAGAAGATCCGCACAAGGCCAGCGCACTGGTTTTTTTCCCTGATATCGAAGCTGCATGTAAAGCTGTTATCAAACTCAAAAGTGAGCAAGTTTCAGCGGTTGAATTGCTTGACCGCCCTGCGTTGCGTTCGGTTGAAAACAAGCCGGGATTACCGGCTGAAATGCGTGCTTTGAGTGAACATGCTGCAGCCCTGTTGATCGAGGTACGCGCAGAATCTGAAGTTATTCTTAAACGTCGAATCGATGCCGTTCACCTTGCACTTGCCGGCATTGAAACAATCGCGCAACCCGTATTCTCAACTGACCCCGAAATCTGCGAGATGTATTGGAAAGTACGAAAAGGCACCTTCCCCTCAGTGGGTGCAATGCGCCGCACCGGTACCACGGTCATCATCGAGGATGTCGCTTTCCCGATTGAGTCACTGGCTTCCGCCACCCTCGATTTGCAGCAGTTGTTGCGGCAACACGGTTATGACGAAGCGATCATTTTTGGGCATGCGCTCGAAGGCAATTTGCATTTCGTGTTTACTCAAGACTTTGGGGACGCTGCAGAAATTGAGCGTTATGCCCGCTTCATGGATGATGTGTGTAAACTCGTTGTTTGCAAGTATGATGGCTCGCTCAAGGCCGAGCATGGCACTGGTCGCAACATGGCTCCCTATGTCGAGATGGAATGGGGTCGCCAAGCTACCGATCTGATGCGCAAGATCAAGCATCTGTTCGACCCGAACAACATTCTGAATCCGGGGGTTATTCTTAATGCCGACCCGCAAGCCCATCTGAAAAACCTTAAGCCGATGCCGGCCGCAGACGACATTGTTGACCGTTGTATAGAGTGCGGGTTCTGCGAGCCATTGTGCCCATCCCACTTGCTGACGTTTTCTCCACGACAACGCATTGTCAGCTTGCGTGAACTGTCTCGCCGCGTTACTGCCGGTGAAGATACGGCTGATGTCAATGAAACCTTTACTTACAACAATCTCGATACCTGTGCCGGGTGCGGTTTATGCTCGACAGCATGCCCGGTTGGAATTAACACAGGAGATATGACACGACTTCTTCGTGGTCGTAAATTGGGAAAGACCTCGAGAAAAATAGGAAATTGGTGCGTAGGTAATTTTGGCAAGGTGAGTGCTCTGCCTAGAGCAGGACTTGCTCTGGGTCACATGGCATCCAGTTTGGTCGGTGAGGATCTTGTGGGAAATATCTCGGCAGGCGCGTGGAAGCGCAACATGCCTCGCGCAGGCAAACTACCCGCTCAATTCAAAGGTGAGGGAGATCCCGTCGTTTATTTCCCCGCCTGTGGTGGTCGAATCTTTGGTTCAAATAATAAGGATGAACCGGCGCTGCCAGAAGTCATCATGAAACTGTTGGTCCGTGCGGGCTATGCACCACGCTTGCCGGAAAACTTTGACAAGCTATGCTGCGGCCAGATGCTTGCCAGCAAAGGTATGGCGGAGGAAGCCGATAGCATGGCTGAATCACTCGCCAAAGCACTTTTGAAGGCAGCTGATGATGGTCAAGGCGGGCTTTATCCGATCATCATGGATGCCAGTTCCTGTTCCGTTCGTATGCAAGAATACTTGGCAAATCGTATGACAATAATGGATTTTCATGAGTTTGCACATGATGCGCTTCTGCCGAGACTGATAATTTGCCGCAAACCCGGGCCAATCGCATTACATATAAATTGTAGCGTAAGATACTCGGCTTCAGATTCCAAATTGCGGAATGTGGTTGCGGCTTGCGTCGAAAATTTCATCGAACCTGCAGGTGTTAAGTGTTGCGGATTCGGAGGGGATCGCGGATTTGTTGTGCCTGAAGTAAACGTTCATGCATTGCGCAAAATAAATAAAGAACTTCCGGTGAATTGTCGCGAGGGTATTTCTACCAATAGAACATGCGAAATAGGACTGACCGCAGAAACCGGAAGAACTTACCGCTCCATTGCTTACTTGCTCGAAGAATGCAGCAGAATTGAACACATGAAATAAAAACATACTGTAAAGATTTGACCAAGCACTTTTTTATAACCCTCAACAAAGGAGAATCAACCATGCAGACCTGGCAACAGATATACGACCCCTTAGGCAACATTTGGTTGTCATCTCTTATCGCGGCAATTCCAATCATATTCTTCTTTATTGCATTAGCCATTTTCCGCATGAAGGGATATCTCGCCGGAACGATCACTGTCGCTCTGGCCTTGTTGGTGTCAATCTTCTTCTACAACATGCCAGTAGGAATGGCGCTGGCTGCTGCGGGTGATGGCTTCCTCTTTGGGTTGTGGCCGATTGCATGGATTATTATCACTGCCGTGTTTCTATATAAAGTAACCGTCAAAACCGGACAGTTTGAAATCATCCGCGCCTCAGTTGTATCTGTGACTGAAGACCAACGCCTGCAAATGCTTCTGGTTGGCTTTTCCTTCGGTGCCTTTCTCGAAGGAGCGGCAGGTTTTGGTGCGCCGGTGGCTATCACCGCAGCCTTGCTGGTGGGTTTGGGTTTCAACCCGCTGTACGCGGCCGGCTTGTGCCTGATCACCAATACTGCACCGGTTGCATTCGGCGCAATGGGAATTCCGATTATTGTCGCGGGGCAAGTCACCGGTATCGATGCCTTCAAAATTGGCGCAATGGCCGGACGCCAACTGCCGCTGCTTTCAATTCTCATTCCTTTTTGGGTCATCATGATAATGGATGGATGGCGCGGTGTACGCGAAACCTGGCCGGCAATACTGGTTTGCGGCGGTACCTTCGCAGTGACCCAATTTCTAACAGCCAATTTCATCGGACCTGAATTACCGGACATCACTTCTGCTTTGGTGAGCCTGATATCAATCACGGTATTTCTGAAGTTCTGGAAGCCTAAAAACATTTTTCGATTCGCCGGTCAAGAGGTTACGCTAAAAGCGGAAAATCATTCTTTCGGCAAGGTGTTCAAGGCATGGTCACCTTTCGCCATTCTGACGATTTTTGTCACCATTTGGTCGCTTAAACCCTTCAAGGCACTCTTTGCCAAGGGAGGGGATCTGGCTTGGACAGTGATTAGCACACCGGTGCCTATGCTGGATAAACTGGTTATTAAAATGCCGCCAATCGTCAACGTGCCCACGCCATACGCGGCTGTTTATTCATTCAACTGGTTAGCGGCTACCGGCACTGCGATCCTGCTTGCGGCCATTGTCAGCATACTTGTACTGCGAATGAAACCGGGGGAAGCAATCAAAACTTTCGGCAGTACGTTAAACGATCTGAAACTGCCGGTGTTCTCGATTGGCATGGTGCTGGCTTTTGCTTATATCGCCAACTACTCCGGTTTGTCGGCAACATTGGCGTTGCTGTTAGCAGGAACGGGAATGGCTTTTCCGTTCTTCTCGCCTTTTCTGGGATGGATCGGCGTGTTCCTCACCGGATCGGACACTTCCTCAAATGCGCTGTTCTGCAACCTGCAAGCTAACACTGCGCATCAGGTAGGCGTCAGCGATACATTGATGGTTGCCGCCAATTCGACAGGTGGCGTCACCGGCAAAATGATTTCCCCGCAGTCCATCGCGGTAGCTTGCGCGGCAGTCGGGCTAGTGGGGCGTGAGTCAGATCTGTTCAGGTTTACGCTTAAACATAGCTTGATGCTTGCAGCTTTGGTTGGTGTGATAACTACCCTGCAAGCGTATGTGTTTACCTGGATGATTCCTTAGCCGAGAATTTCGTATTAAACCCCTTACCTATGGGCCATGTCGGCCCATAGGTTTATCGACCGCAATAGTCTTGCATAGTCCCTCCTGTCTTTGAATTCGAACTTTAATTGTAGAGCCTGCATAGGCACCATTGTCGATATTGCTTGCCACTCGGCAAAATATCCACAACAATTCATACCGGAATTAATTTTCACATTTGAAAACACTCAGGGAACCTTAATGAACCGTCAAGAACTTAATAACGAATTTTAGGAGGTTGAAATTAATACTCAGATCAATGTAAAGTCAGTCAAAGGAATTGCAACTATCTCCCTTAGTGGAAAATTTGATTTCGGTTCTCATCGAGAATTTAAGACCGCATACAGCCCACTATTGCAAGATGCAGAAACACGAACAATTCAAATTGACTTGGAAAATGTGACTTATATGGATAGCTCTGCGCTGGGCATGCTGATGTTATTGAATGAACGCATCGGTGAAGTTGGTAAGACCGTCACATTATATAAGCCAAATCAAAAAGTGCGACATATCCTGGATATTGCCAATATGGGCAAATTATTCAAAATAGACTGAAAATAACTAAAAGGCTTCTATGCCAACCCCAAATCCTTTGCGCATACTGGTTGTCGATGACGATCGAATCAATCGGTTAGTGTTGCAGGCCATGTTAGGCAAAATGGGGCATGATTCAATTCTTGCCTCTAGCGGTGAAGAGGCTTTAGCACTCTTGAAGTCTGAAAATCCTGATCTGGTTTTGCTTGATGTAATGATGCCGGTAATGAGCGGTTACGATGCAGCAAGAGAAATTAGACAAGGCCCAAAGGGACAAATTCCCATCGTTTTCTTAACGGCACTCGATAAACCCGAAGATATTATAGAAGGGCTTCATGCCGGTGGAGACGACTATCTTCACAAGCCAATTCACTACGAACTGCTGAAAGCAAAGATCAAAACGCTTCATGAGCGATTACAGCTTTTATCTAAACTATCGATACAAAATAAACAGCTAAGTCAATACAAAGAACATATTGAAGAAGATAGGAACATCGCAGTAAGATTCATGAACAACTTGTCTGCACTTGATCGAATAAACGATCCCGCAATTAAATTTCATCTTTCTCAGGCAGAAGACTTCGGTGGCGATTTAATCGCTGCAGCAAGATCACCTACCAATTGTTTACATATCTTATTGGCTGATAGTGCAGGCCATGGATTGGCATCTGCTCTTACTATCTTGCCTATTGTAGAGCCTTTTTACAAAATGACGGAAAAGGGCTTTGACATTCCTGCCATTGTCACGGAGATGAACAAAAGAGTTCGCAGATTTGTAAAGTTACCCCGTTATGTCTGTGCCAACATTATTTCTGTAAACATGCGCGAACAAACAATACAAGCGTGGAATGGAGGATGTCCTAGCGGATTAGTTTTAAATCAGAAAGGTAAAATAATTCACCGGTTTAAATCCAGACTCCTACCTTTGGGGGTGGTCAACGAGAAACAGTTTGATAGTTCTACCGAGCATTACAATATTGGCAATCAAACTTGCAGCATTTTCATGTGTTCTGATGGAGTGACAGAATTAGGTCCAGATGAAGTTCAGGATTTCGATTTGGAAGAAAAAATAATTAAAGGATATGAGCAGAACGATTGCTTGAATTACATTATCAAAGCAGTCAATGAAGAATTACACGGTCAATCTGCGCGCGATGACATCGCCATACTGATGGTTGATTGCAAAGAATTATCAAACCGAGCATCAATGGATATTTCTTCTCAAGTTTTGTCAGAAAAAATGCTTGATGGATTGGATTTTGCGGATTCAATCACTGATAAAGTTTCATGGAAGATGAATCTGATCCTGACTGAAACACAGTTAAAACATCTTGAAGTTGTGCCGTTTCTAATGAGCATTACAAATTCCTTAGAGGTTAACAAGGATGATGCAACTGTCTTTTTGGTATTGTCAGAGCTATTCAACAACGCACTGGATCATGTGTTACTAAAGTTAGACTCCATGCTAAAAGATCATGAAGAGGGAATGCATATTTATTATGAGGAGAGAGCATCCCGACTGGAAAATCTAACAAATGGTCAGATTGAGATCAACCTTGAACGCCTGGAAACTCAGGACGGTTCCTGGTTAAGTATTAGATTTCATGACAGCGGTGATGGTTTCGATTTTAAAGAAATAAATAAGCTGATGGAGAAGGAAGATAAACGACATGGACGCGGTTTAAAATTGATTACCAATATTTGCCAGCATGTAGAGTTTCAAGGTAATGGATCCGAGGTGGTTGCATATCTGGACTTGGCAGGCAAGGTAAAGTAATACAAATATTTAGTTCTATTTGATGCCGAACTCCACTTCGGCTATAATGCCGGGCAATCCAAAAGCGGGATGAACGAGCGGTTCGTCCCGCTTCTTTATGCCCAGTTTGAGGAGTACTCCGGTGTTGCAAACAAGTCCTGCCATTTTAGTTTTAGCCGATGGGACTGTGTTTCGTGGAACATCTATCGGTGCGTTAGGCAGTAGTGTTGGCGAGGTGGTGTTCAATACTTCAATCACCGGCTATCAGGAAATTCTGACTGATCCGTCCTATTGCAAGCAAATTGTTACCCTTACTTATCCGCATATAGGCAATGTCGGTTGCAATCCGGAGGATGTGGAGTCGCGTCAGGTGTTTGCCAGCGGCCTTGTCATTCGTGATCTATCAATGACAGTGAGCAATTTTCGCAGTACTCAATCTTTGCCCGAATATTTAAAAACAAACAATGTGGTCGCCATCGCCGGGATCGATACACGCAAATTGACGCGTATTCTGCGTAGCAAGGGCGCGCAGAATGGATGTATAGCAACGGGCGATAACATTGAAGCTGCGTTGGTTGCGGCACGCAACTTTGCCGGATTGGCGGGTATGGACTTGGCTCAAGTCGTTAGTTGCGACAAACCGTATGAGTGGAAACAGCGCGAATGGGAATTGGGCGTTGGGTATCCCGACAGCACAGAATCTAAATTCCATGTGGTGGCATACGACTTCGGCGTGAAGCGCAATATCTTGCGTATGTTGGCCGAGCGTGGCTGTCGCATCACCGTTGTTCCGGCCAAAACAAACGCCGCCGATGTCTTGGCGTTGAAGCCGCAGGGTGTGTTTCTGTCTAACGGCCCGGGCGATCCGGAACCTTGCGATTACGCGATCAAAGCGACTAGAAAGTTTTTGGAAGTCGGTATACCGCTGTTTGGCATTTGTCTGGGGCATCAGATTCTCGGTCTCGCCTTGGGTGCAAAGACAGTGAAGATGAAATTTGGTCATCGGGGTGCCAATCATCCGGTGCAAGATACGCAGACCAAGCGAGTCATGATTACCAGTCAGAACCACGGCTTCGCAGTGGACGCGGCAACTTTACCAAAAAATTCTCGAGTTACGCACATCTCATTGTTTGATGGAACTCTGCAGGGGTTTGAACTGACCGATAAACCCGCATTCTGTTTCCAGGGTCACCCTGAAGCGAGTCCGGGGCCGCATGACGTGGACGGTTTGTTTGATCGCTTTGTGGCGATGATGGGTAAGTAAATGGCAAAACGTACTGACATAAATAGTATTCTCATTATAGGCGCCGGCCCTATCGTCATTGGTCAGGCGTGCGAATTTGACTATTCCGGTGCACAGGCTTGCAAGGCATTGCGCGAGGAAGGTTTTCGCGTCATTTTAGTGAATTCGAATCCTGCCACGATCATGACTGATCCGAACATGGCCGATGCGACTTACATCGAACCCATCACCTGGAGGATGGTCGAGAAGATCATTGCCAAGGAGCGTCCCGATGCAATCTTGCCGACCATGGGTGGACAGACTGCGTTGAACTGTGCGCTCGATCTGGCGAAACATGGGGTTTTGGAGAAATATAACGTAGAGATGATTGGCGCATCGCGAGATGCCATCGACATGGCAGAAGACCGGGAAAAGTTCAAGCAGGCAATGACACGTATCGGGCTTGCATCTGCGCGTTCTAATATCGCGCATAGCATGGAAGAAGCTTTGCAGGTTCAGCAGGCATTAGGCTTTCCGACTATTATTCGTCCGTCTTTTACCATGGGCGGTAGCGGTGGAGGCATTGCGTACAACCGGGAAGAATTCGTCGAGATTTGCGAACGCGGCTTGGAAGCTTCTCCTACGCGCGAGTTGCTGATCGAGGAATCGCTGCTCGGCTGGAAAGAATACGAAATGGAAGTGGTGCGTGACCGAAATGATAATTGCATCATCATTTGCTCGATCGAGAACCTTGATCCGATGGGTGTACATACTGGCGATTCCATCACGGTTGCACCTGCGCAGACCCTGACCGACAAGGAATACCAGATCATGCGCGATGCCTCGCTGGCTGTGCTGCGCGAGATCGGTGTGGAGACGGGCGGTTCAAATGTGCAATTTTCCATCAATCCGGTTGATGGTCGTATGGTTGTAATAGAGATGAATCCGCGTGTGTCGCGTTCTTCCGCACTTGCTTCGAAGGCAACCGGTTTCCCGATTGCAAAAGTAGCGGCGAAGTTGGCTGTTGGTTACACACTGGATGAGTTAAAAAACGAAATTACTGGCGGTGCAACCCCGGCTTCTTTCGAGCCAACCATTGATTATGTCGTCACCAAAATTCCAAGATTCGCTTTCGAAAAATTTCCACAAGCCAATGACCGTCTGACGACACAAATGAAATCTGTCGGTGAAGTGATGGCAATAGGCCGTACTTTCCAGGAATCATTCCAGAAAGCCTTGCGAGGCTTGGAAGTAGGTGTCAATGGGTTAGACGTAAAATTTCATAACCGGGAAGCAATTTTTGTCGAACTTGGCAATCCAGGACCGGATCGTATATGGGCGGTCTCGGACGCATTCCGGCTTGGCATGAGCGTTGATGAAGTTTTCAATATCAGCAAGATAGACCCGTGGTTCCTGGTTCAAATCGAAGATTTGATTCGTCAGGAAAAGTCGCTCGCCGGTCGCACTTTGGAAAGTTTGAAAGCGGATGAGTTGCGTTTGTTAAAACGTAGTGGTTTTGCCGATGCTCGTTTGGCTTTTTTGCTGGGGATTGATGATGCCTCCGTCCGCGCTTACCGTCATGCTTTGGGCGTGCGCCCAGTTTTCAAGCGTGTTGATACCTGTGCTGCCGAATTTGCGACCAAAACAGCTTACATGTATTCCACTTACGAAGAAGAGTGTGAATCGCAGCCGACCAACAACAAAAAAATAATGGTACTGGGCGGTGGCCCCAACCGTATTGGACAAGGTATCGAATTTGATTATTGTTGCGTGCATGCCGCACTGGCGATGCGCGAAGACGGTTACGAAACAATCATGGTTAACTGTAACCCCGAAACGGTTTCTACCGACTATGATACTTCGGATCGTTTGTATTTCGAGCCACTGACGCTGGAAGATGTGCTGGAAGTGGTTGCCGTTGAGAAACCTTTGGGAGTCATTGTCCAATACGGTGGACAGACACCTTTGAAACTAGCGCGTGGCCTGGAAAAAAACGGCGTTCCCATCATAGGAACTACGCCTGACATGATTGATTGTGCTGAAGATCGCGCCCGTTTTCAAACCATGCTGCATGAATTGAATCTGAAGCAACCTCCTAACCGTACTGCTAGTAATGTGGCTGATGCAGTTGCTGGTGCTGCTGAGATCGGCTACCCCTTGGTGATGCGCCCATCCAATGTGCTGGGTGGTCGGGCGATGGAAATTATCCATGCGCAACCAGATCTTGAACGGTATATGCGTGATGCCGAGGAAATGTCCAAGACATATCCAGAGCGTATGCCGATTTTGCTGGATCGTTTTTTGAACGATGCCATTGAGGTTGATGTTGATGCAGTGTCTGATGGCTCACAAGTGATCATCGGTGGCATCATGGAGCATATAGAAGAAGCCGGCGTGCATTCTGGAGATTCGGCGTGTTCTCTGCCACCTTATTCGCTTTCCGGCAAACTGCAAGATGAGCTTCGACGCCAAACAATTGCGATGGCAAAGTCGCTCAATGTGGTTGGTTTAATGAATGTGCAGTTCGCGATTCAGGGCGAGACAGTATACGTTTTAGAAGTCAATCCTCGAGCGTCAAGGACCGTGCCATTTGTTTCAAAGGCCACAGGTGTTTCGTTTGCCAAAATTGCAGCGCGTTGTATGGCCGGACAGACATTGGCGCAGCAAGGAGTGACTAAAGAAATTATTCCGCCGTATTTCTCGGTGAAGGAAGCAGTTTTCCCTTTCATAAAGTTCCCCGGAGTTGATGTCATACTAGGCCCCGAGATGAAGTCCACGGGAGAAGTGATGGGCGTAGGTAACAGTTTTGCTGAAGCCTTCGTAAAATCACAACTTGCTGCCAGTGTCAAACTCCCCAAAGATGGAAAAGTATTCATCAGCGTTCGTGAAGCTGACAAACCTGCTACGATTGAGGTGGCAAAAAAGTTGCACGAATTGGGTTTTACGCTTCTGGCAACGCGCGGCACTGCTTCGATCATTGCCGCCGCAAATGTTCCTGTCATCGTTGTGAATAAAGTGACTGAAGGTCGTCCGCATATTGTGGACATGATCAAAAATGGCGAAATTAGTCTGATCGTCAACACCGTGGATAGCAAGCCTTTGGTGATGCGTGATTCTTATTCTATCCGCCATGCGGCGTTACAGGGACGTGTGACATACTACACCACACTGTCCGGTGCACGGGCTGCTTGCATGGGGATGCGGCATTTGACGGAATTACAAGTTTACGATTTGCAGTCCTTGCATAAGAGACTAGAAAAACATTAGTTGTTAGACGTTAGCCGCCAGTTTTTAGTTAAAACAAAAACTGCATAGCGACAACCCCAACTAACAACTAACTTCTAACGACTAAAAACTGGGGAAATTTAAACATGAGTAAGGTTCCATTAACTGTAAATGGCGCAGAATTATTGCGTAATGAGTTACATCGATTAAAAACGGTCGAGCGTCCTTCCGTGATTAACGCTATCGCTGAAGCCCGAGCGCAGGGCGACTTGTCCGAGAACGCCGAATATGATGCGGCTAAGGAAAAACAATCCTTTATTGAAGGTCGAATCGTTGAATTGGAATTTAAACTGGGCAGTGCACAAGTCATCGACCCCAAGACGTTGAATGCAGATGGTCGCTGTGTATTCGGTTCAACCGTAATACTTGAAGATACCAAAAATGGCGATGTGGTGACCTATCAGATCGTCGGTGAAGATGAAGCCGATATCAAGCACCGCAAAATTTCGATCAGTTCACCGATCGCGAGAGCACTGATAGGCAAATCCAGTGGTGACGTAGCAGAAGTACAGGCACCGGGTGGTGTGCGTGAATATGAAGTGGTTGAGGTTCAGTATATTTAGTTTGTAGTCGGTAGTCGTTAGTTAAAGCAAAATCCGCAAGGCGACAATACCAACTAATGACTAGCTACTAGCGACTAACGACTGCCTCTCAACGATTGCCCAATTGCTTCTTGGTCAGCGGTTTACCTTTTTTTCGTTTGGTCGGGCTGGCGAGAGGAATACTCAGCGGGCGATAGATCACCAGCGTTTTACCAATATGCTGTATAGCGCCTGTATGAAGGGTTGAACAGATTTCTTGCAGCATGGATTCACGCGCTTCACGATCATCGTTCATGACACGGATTTTCAGCAGGTCGTGACTTTTGAGGCTACGTTCGATTTCATCCAGAACGGCCGGTGTAAGGCCGGCATTACCGATGATCACGATTGGGTTGAGCGGGTGCGCGCGCGCTTTAAGGTCGCGACGCTGTGTGACTGAAAGATTCAACATATTGGCCTTGTTCAAATTAGTAGCGAATTCTATCAGGTTGCTTTAGAAAAATCGCCGAACGAACAACTTTTAAAGCAACCAGCAAGATTCAAAATAATTCAAGAACGCGATGAAGGCTTCAAAAACCAGTAAACAATGGATGCGTGAGCATGTAAATGATCCCTATGTGCAACGCGCACAGAAGGAGGGCTATCGTTCGCGAGCCGCCTATAAATTGCTTGAAATTGACGAGCAAGATCATCTCATCAAACCGGGAATGGTGGTAGTCGATCTGGGGGCGACACCTGGGGGCTGGTGCCAAGTTGTCGCAAGCAAGCTGGGTGAAAAGGGACGCATAATCGCACTGGACCTGTTGCCGTTAAATCCTTTGTCGCGTGTCGAGTTTATACAGGGCGATTTTCGCGAAGACAGTGTGTTGGCACAACTTGAGGCAACACTCAATGGTCAGCAGATCGGGCTTGTAATATCCGATATGGCACCCAACATGAGTGGTATTGACTCTGCCGACCAAGCTCGGGCAATGCACTTGGCTGAATTGGCTTTGGAGTTTGCAACGCAGCATTTAAAACCGGGCGGCGCGTTTCTTGTCAAGGTTTTTCAAGGCGTTGGATTCGAAGATTATTTGAAATTAATGCGTGGCAATTTTGTTAAAGTGGTTACTCGTAAACCAAAGGCTTCACGAGATCGAAGCAGCGAACAGTATCTTTTGGGAATAGAAAAGAAGCAAATAGCTTGAGTAATCAGGGCAGAAAGTGTCTAATGCCGGTGTATTTTGCGGCTCAATGAGAGGCGATAGTGAATAACTTATTTAAAAGTATTGCGATTTGGATGGTTGTGGCTTTAGTGCTGATGACCGTTTTCAATCAATTTAATTCCAGACAACAGACTTCCACACAGTCACAGCTTGATTATTCACAATTTCTTGACGAGGTGAAGCAGGGTCATATCGCTAAAGTAACCATTGAAGGGCGCACGCTGAAAGCGACTACGACTGATGGAAAACGTATAACGAGTTATGCGCCTAGTGACTTGTGGATGGTGTCTGACCTGTTGAAGAACGGTGTCAAAATCGAAGCCAAGCCTGAAGAAGAACAGGGTTTCTTTACGCAACTGTTTATTTCCTGGTTTCCAATGCTGTTGCTTATTGGCGTATGGATGTTTTTTATGCGCCAGATGCAAGGTGGCGGCAAGGGGGGCGCATTTTCGTTTGGCAAGAGCAAAGCGCGTTTACTGGATGATGCAAAAGATCGTGTCATGTTCGCCGATGTGGCTGGCTGTGACGAAGCCAAGGAAGAAGTTTCCGAACTCGTCGATTTCTTGCGCGATCCTTCTAAATTCCAAAATCTAGGCGGACGTATTCCTCGCGGCGTGTTGATGGTGGGTAGCCCGGGTACGGGTAAAACGTTATTGGCTAAGGCGATTGCCGGCGAAGCCAAAGTGCCTTTCTTTTCTATTTCCGGTTCCGACTTCGTTGAAATGTTTGTAGGCGTTGGCGCCGCTCGTGTGCGAGACATGTTCGAGCAAGCCAAGAAAAATGCGCCTTGCATCATCTTCATCGACGAAATCGATGCGGTCGGTCGCCAGCGCGGTGCTGGCATGGGCGGCGGCAATGACGAGCGCGAACAAACGTTGAATGCTCTACTAGTGGAAATGGATGGTTTTGAAGGCGCGAGTGGTGTGATCGTGATCGCTGCTACCAACCGTCCCGATGTGCTGGATTCTGCATTGCTGCGCCCCGGTCGTTTTGACCGTCAGGTTGTGGTGCCGTTGCCGGACATTCGTGGTCGCGAACAAATTCTGATGGTTCACATGCGCAAAGTTCCAGTAGCGCAGGATGTCAAAGCAGATATCCTGGCACGCGGTACACCGGGCATGTCTGGTGCTGATCTGGCCAATTTGGTAAATGAGTCCGCTCTGTTTGCCGCGCGTCGTGGCAAACGTTTTGTCGATATGGATGATTTCGAGTCGGCCAAAGACAAGATCATGATGGGTGCCGAACGCCGCACCATGATCATGCCGGAGGAAGAACGCCGCAATACGGCTTACCACGAGTCTGGTCACGCTGTTGTGGCTAAGCTTTTACCAAAGACTGACCCTGTGCACAAAGTCACCATCATCCCTCGTGGACGTGCTTTGGGTTTAACCATGCAGTTGCCGTCAGAAGACCGCTACAGTATGGACAAAAATCGCATTTTGGATACTTTGGCCGTGTTGTTTGGTGGACGTATTGCAGAAGAGATATTCATGCATCAGATGACTACAGGGGCTTCGAACGATTTCGAGCGTGCAACCGATATGGCACGCAAGATGGTTACCCAGTGGGGCATGTCTGATGCGTTGGGTCCGATGGTTTACGGCGAGAATGATGGCGAAGTATTCTTGGGGCGTTCGGTCACGACACATAAAAACGTCTCGGAAGCCACCATGCAAAAAGTGGACGAAGAAATTCGCCGCATCATCGATCAGCAATATGCATTGGCTCGTGGATTGATCGAGGCCAATCGCGACAAGATCGAAGCGATGACCAAAGCATTGCTGGAATGGGAAACCCTTGATGCCGACCAGATCAACGACATCATGGCAGGCCTGCCGCCACGTCAGCCCAAACCCACCTACGTGGCACCGCCAACCCAGCCGCCACAGGATGCAACTCCTACGGCACCTGCAACACCAACACAACCTGCGCAAGAAACTTAAGAGCAGTTTTTAGTCGTTAGTAGCTAGACGTTAGTTACAAACCAGCGGCTAACGACATTAGACTGACGACTGCTTTATGTTTCTCCACTGCGGCAAATTCAAAATTGATCTTTCAACTCCCAAGGTGATGGGGATCGTTAATGTAACCCCTGATTCATTTTCGGATGGTGGTAGAAACTTGGAGGTTGAGGCTGCAATTGCACATGCCAGACTGTTGATTGATGAAGGTGCTGATATTCTCGATATCGGGGGCGAATCTACCCGACCCGGGGCTGCTCCGGTAAGCGATCAGGAAGAGCTGGATCGCGTTATGCCGGTGATAGAAGGATTGCGCGATATTTCAATACCCATCTCCATAGATTCTTACAAGCCAGAAGTGATGCGGGCAGCAATTGCCGCCGGCGCAAGCATGGTGAATGATGTGAACGCTTTGCAGTCAGATGGTGCACTGAATGAGCTTGCCAAAACTAATGCCGCAGTGTGTTTGATGCACAAGCAGGGCGCTCCACAAACCATGCAGCATCACCCCCAATATCAGGAAATAGTTTTCGAAGTAAATACCTTCTTGCATGGTCGTATCTCTGCGGCCAAAGCTGCGGGAATTGGAAGTGAACGTTTGGTTATTGATCCGGGTTTTGGTTTTGGCAAGACGTTGGAGCATAATCTTGCCTTGCTGAAAAATTTACAGTCGTTTACATTGATTGGCGTTCCAGTGTTGGTTGGATTGTCGCGTAAATCGATGCTGGGTGCCATAACCGGACGTGATGTTGGTCAGCGCCTGGTGTCCAGTGTTGCTGCAGCATTGATCGCAGTTCAACGCGGTGCATCTATCGTACGTGTGCATGATGTGCGCGAGACAGTAGATGGACTGAGAGTTTTGCAAGCAATCGAATAGTGGTTTTAGGAGATTCAAATGAGCAGAAAATACTTTGGTACCGATGGTGTGCGAGGTCGAGTAGGTGACTATCCAATCACACCGCAATTCGTCATGCACTTGGGTTATGCGGCAGGTAAAGTGTTGGCAAGGTCTGAACATGCGCAGGGTGAACGTGCCGCGGTGTTAATTGGCAAGGACACGCGTATTTCAGGTTATATGCTTGAGTCCGCGCTGGAAGCCGGACTCATTGCTGCCGGTCTAGATGTGTATCTTGCCGGCCCGATACCCACGCCTGCAGTCGCCTACCTTACACGCGCCTTGCGCCTTCAGGCGGGCGTGGTGATATCTGCGTCGCATAATCCGTTTGAAGACAATGGCATTAAATTCTTTTCCGGCAACGGGATGAAATTGCCGGATGAAGTTGAGCTTGCCATCGAAGCCGAGCTGGACAACCCGATGCAATCAAATCCTTCCGACAGTTTGGGAAAAGCCAAACGTATTGATGATGCGGTAGGTCGCTATATCGAATTTTGCAAGAGCACATTTCCGGCGGATATGAATCTGCGCGGTCTCAAGATAGTTGTGGATAGCGCACATGGAGCGACGTATCACATTGCTCGACACGTATTTCATGAGCTTGGTGCAGACGTGACCGCCATAGGCGTACATCCGGACGGGAAAAATATTAACGATGGTTATGGCGCAACGGCGCCTGCCAATTTGCGCAAAGCAGTGGTCGAACACAAAGCACAAATCGGCTTGGCGCTCGACGGTGACGGCGACCGCCTCATTATGGTGGATGCAGAGGGAAAACTTTATGACGGGGACCAGTTGCTCTTCATCATTGCCAAACACCGCCAGGCGCTTGGAAAAATGCATGGAGGAGTGGTTGGCACATTGATGACTAATCTTGCTTTTGAGCATTCGATGCAAAAATTGGGCATTCCCTTTGCACGTGCAAAAGTCGGGGATCGTTACGTGATGGAGTTGTTGCAACAAAAGGATTGGCAACTTGGCGGAGAGAATTCGGGTCATATAATCTGTCTGGACAAGCACAGCACCGGAGACGGTATTGTTTCGGCGTTGCAGGTGCTGCATGCATTGCGTATGAAGCACCAGAGTTTGTCTCAAGCTACTCAGGATTTGGTCATGTATCCGCAAATACTCATCAATGTGCGAGTGAAGGGCAAAGCAGCCGAACTTTTGGAAAACTCCGCGGTTAAAACTGTTAATGCAGACGCAGAGAAATCTTTAAACGGTAAAGGTCGAGTGCTGTTGCGTCCATCTGGCACTGAGCCGTTATTGAGGGTAATGGTAGAAGGTGAAGACGCGGCGCAAGTCAAACAATTGGCTGAGAAAATAGCCTCCGTGGTAAAGGAGGTAGCGACTAAGTGACTTGATTGGAAATGTATTTCATTAAACTTGAATGCTTTTCCCATTACCGAGTAACACCAGCTCACCAAGTTTACTAAATAGCTCACTGCTGTCGCGAGTACTTAGCCATTGACCATCCTGAAAACTGTAATGAAACCCGCCTGATTTGGCTGCTAGCCATATTTCCTGATTAGCAGTATGGCGGTTAATAACAATTTGTGAGCCATCCTCAAATTCTATTTCAAGAACGGGACCGTTAAAACTGTAATCGATTTCGGACGAGCTACTGTCAAGAGCATTTTCTATGCGTGTGAAGATGCCATCGGCTAATCGGGTGAATTCACTTTCAGTCATTGATATTACCTTTCAATATTGATGCGATCGAGCTTTTTGTCTGTCAGCTTATTGGCCATTCTGAATAAAAAATAGCGAATGGTCAAAGTTGATCGGGTTTGAAAGAGCCATCCCGGTTTATAATCCCGCGCAGTTTATATTCATAAGGACGCATTTATGCGGAATTCTAAATTTGTCCCGACCGGCATTATGTTGCTGATTGTGTTCGTACTGCAAGGCTGCGGGCATAAGGGACCCTTATATATACCAAAAAAGCCAACCAATCCCGCTCAGACCGAACAGAAGAAATAATATGAAATCCTATTTTAACTACCACCGAGACCAATTGTTTGCCGAAGATGTCGCATTGGCTGATATAGCAGTTAGATTCGGTACTCCTTGCTACGTGTATTCGCGCGCAGCTTTAACGGATGCATATCACCAATTTGCAGATGCGCTTAAAACTCGCGAACATCTGATCTGCTTTGCTGTGAAGTCTAATCCTAATCTGGCAATACTGAATCTGTTTGCCCGTCTGGGGAGTGGCTTCGATATTGTTTCCGGAGGGGAGTTGCAGCGTGTCCTAGCGGCAGGAGGAGCGGCAAACAAGGTTGTTTTTTCTGGCGTTGGCAAGACAGAGGTTGAAATTCAATACGCTCTTGAAGCTGGCATTTTATGTTTTAACGTTGAGTCTGCCTCAGAACTTGATCGTCTCAGCCAGATTGCATCTCGTATGGGGGAAGTTGCATCTGTTAGTTTGCGGGTTAATCCTGACGTCGATGCAAAGACTCATCCTTATATCTCTACTGGTTTGAAGCAAAATAAATTTGGCGTGGCTTACACTGAAGCTCTGGCGTTGTATCGCAAAGCGGCAGCCTTGCCGCACCTTCATGTTACCGGAATGGATTGTCACATAGGATCACAACTTACCGAGACTAGCCCGTTTATTGCAGCAGCAGAGAAGGTGTTGGCTTTGGTCGAACGCTTGGCCCTGGAAGGCATCAAGCTTGAGCATCTCGATCTCGGGGGGGGGCTGGGTATTCGTTATGATGACGAAACGCCGCCATCAATAACAGAATATGCGCAAGCTTTGCTGAAAGTTTTGCACGGCAGGAATGAAAAATTGATTGTTGAACCTGGACGGGTCCTGGTCGGCAACGCAGGCGTGCTATTAACCAAGGTGGAATATCTTAAACCCGGAGAGGAAAAACATTTTGCCATTGTGGATGCGGCAATGAATGATTTGATGCGCCCGGCGCTTTATGATGCGTATCATGAAATTCTAGAAGTGGATCGGAGGCAAGTTGCAAACCCCCTATCTAACTTTCTCGATGAAACAACTAGCCATTCGACTAAGCTGCAAAATTCTGCAGCTAAGTCGCTGGTTACCCCGGAGGGAGAAAGGACAAACGTGAAGGGCAATTCTTTTATCTATGAGGTGGTTGGGCCGATATGCGAAACGGGAGATTTTCTTGGACACGGGCGCGAAATGGCAATAGATCAAGGTTCTCTGCTTGCTGTGATGTCAGCTGGAGCCTATGGAATGAGTATGAGTTCAAACTACAATTCTCGCCCTCGTGCAGCTGAAGTGATGGTCGACGGCAGTGATGTAAATCTCATTCGCGAACGCGAAACAGTTCAGCAATTATTCGCCGGAGAAAAAATGGTAGTGTGATTTTTTTAACAAAAGTTACACAAATATGTTGCGTATTAAATTTAATCGCGCATAGAATGCGGTCACCAGACGCATTAGGGGATTTCAGGGAACAAAAGAGTGTTTGGGAGTGCAACAGTTGCACGCAATGCAGTGCAAGGTTTTAGTCAAATTAATTTTTATAAGGAATGAAAATGGCTGCAACAACTACCAAAGCAAAAAGTACTACCAAGAAACCGGCTGCAAAAAAAGCCGTAGCGAAAAAAGCAGCAGCTAAACCTGCAGCTAAAAAAGTCGCCGCCAAGAAACCAGCCGCTAAAAAAGTGGTAGCGAAAAAAGCAGCAGCTAAACCTGCAGCTAAAAAAGTCGCTGCCAAGAAGCCAGCCGCTAAAAAAGTGGTAGCGAAAAAAGCAGCTGCTAAACCTGTAGCTAAAAAAGTCGCTGCCAAGAAACCAGCCGCTAAAAAAGTGGTAGCGAAAAAAGCAGCAGCTAAACCTGTAGCTAAAAAAGTCGCTGCCAAGAAACCAACCGCTAAAAAAGCAGCTGCTAAAAAGCCTGCTGCTGGAAAAGGAATTCTCGGCGCCTGATCTTGTAGTTGGGGCGGGCGTCGTTTTAACGTTTCGCCCTTCTAGGGATCTTTTGCCACAGCGAAGTTGTTGGGCGGTATTTTTCTGTCTGTGAAATAATTATTAACAGACACGTTTTCTTGTTTCGCCCATTCTGAACATCTAGCTTCAAATAGTTTGCTTGCGTGAGCAAGCAACTTTTTTGTTTAAAGGTTCGTGAAGATTTCCGATTTTTACCAAGCGCAAGTTCTAGTTTTAGAACGAGCTTGACCTGTTTCGTCTGTCTAAATCAGCAATTTAGACTTTAAATAGCATCTTTTTTACCCCTCTGTTTAAGTAAACGTTATTTTCCTTTAGGGACTATATTGGTGTTTATATAGGTGAAGTTGTGTCTTAACTCACTTATCCATCAATTGTTTCGGAGGAAATTATGTCCACTACTAGCGGAATTTCTAACATGCGCGCTGCGTCAAACCCTAAAGTTGTAACAGGTAAGGGAGAGCAAGTATCGCCACAACAAAAGATCAATACCTTATTTCAACAGATTGATTCATTTGGAACAGGTCGCATCACAAAGACACAATTTGAGCAGGCCTTTAATAAATTGAGTCTCCCTGCATCAATAAAGAGTATTGGAAAAGACGCAGCATTTAGCAAACTTGACCCGAGTGGAACTGGCATTGTGTCGAAACAGGATTTTATTCGCGGAATGCAAGTTCTGATGACACAAAAATCCGCAACTGTGACTAAGGAAATTCCTGCTGAAGTTAAATCAACTTCATCTCCAAAAATTCCAGTAAATAATCCTATCGCGCAAAAACAAATTTCCGATATGCATTCTCAAGCAGGAAATAGTACAACCGGAAACACGATTAATATTACAGCATGAGTGAAAAGTTGAGTTGCAGTTTAATCAAATATTAACCTAAAGATTACGACATATTTGTGCTTAATAATACGAATTAAACTGAAAAAACCTCTTTATTCGAAGCATTGATTAAAAAAAAATAAGATAAATTGCAATCGTTGCCAAATTTTGTGAGCAGCGCGATTAGGTTAATAAACGATCGCATAGCAGATCAACAACGCGGCAGATGGAAATCGGCAGGAAAAAAATTGAAATTAACTGATTTCTGGAAGAGTTGCAGTTGATCATTGCGAGCCTCATCGACTCGTGGAGCTTGGCTTGTGGGGCCAATAAACATTCCACTAAAGAGATAGCTCAAGCTAGGATGGTTGTGCCAATACAAAATCAAACTGGCCA
>CAIRAO010000492.1 GCA_903876625.1 uncultured Gallionellaceae bacterium
AACCGACAATGACATTGCAGAGGAACATCACGTCATTTTCGAAATGTACACGTCACAACTAACTCACTAAACAACAGTAACTATCCTGATAAAGATAAGGAGAACTACTATGGACACGAACGCTGTTATCTACGAATTCAATTGCCCACTCGCAGAAATTTTGCAAACTTCCAGGGGTACCAGCCACGATATTTTTAGCAACTCGGCGAAAGATAATGAGAAATATCGCCCCAAGCAGAAAGGACATAATAAAAGTATCGAGGTTAAGCGCCCAAAATCCCATTTCTTTTGCTTCTTCGGCGCTATGTGCTACACCCCAAGAACCATTTGCCGTGTGGCCGTAGGTTAGATTTTGTAGATGGTGATGGATGTATTCAGCTGATGTTTGCGCTTCGCTTGACATGTTGTTAGTCGCTATTTTTCAGTCTTAATCTTTAAAATCAATCGGCCTAGTAAAAGCACCGTTTGCCCCAATACAAAGCCGCTCAAAACTGCAAGTGGCTCTAACTTTACAACTAATAGGCAAATTCCCAATAACAATACTACGGATGCAAATCGCTCTATTGTGTAAAAATACAGAAGCCGTAATTGTTGATGTGCGTCATGATTAGAATGCAGTGTCGCCCGAGTCATTCTCCAAGCAATCAATGCACTGTTGAGAACGGATACCCCTCCCCCACATAACACAGCTATCGCGAATTGCTGCGAATTTTTACTAATGTACGCTGTTATGCCTGCTGCGATTAGAGAAACTATGACTTGAAGCCATAACAAATCTACCGCGATTTTTTTTTCTTTAACTTCGGCTTTTAAAAGCGTTGCGATGATAGCGGCGTTTAGTGGGGGTGTCAAACTTTCTTGTTGTACATCTCCCTTTGGCACTTTTAATCAGCGACCTATTCTTAATGCGCTAATGAATTCCTCCAAATGATCGTTGTTTGAATATTCAATAATCAATCTACCCCCTCCCTGTTTATTTGGCTTAATTTCAACATTAGCACCCAATTGTTCGCATAGTTCTTCTTGTAGTTTTACTGTATCTCGATTTAATTTGTCTTCTGGTTTTTTATTTATTTTTATTTTTTTTTCGACGTTTTGGCTTCCTTGATTCTGGACTATTTTTTCTGTTTCCCTAACTGAAAGGCCTTGAAGCACGATCTTGTTTGCAAGTAATACTTGTTGTGCGCTGTCCAATGATATAACTGCACGCGCATGGCCCATATCAATCGACCCACTCATCAGTAATTCTTGCACTGATTGTGGAAGTTTAAGTAACCGCAATAAATTGCTTGCGGCACTTCTTGATCTACCAACCGCATCCGCTGCTTCTTGATGAGTCATTTTAAATTCATCTATGAGACGTTGTATTCCGATTGCTTCTTCAAGTGGATTTAAATCTTCACGTTGAATATTTTCGATCAAAGCCATCGCTAACGCAGCATTGTCTGGTACTTTTCTCAATAGAACAGGGACTTGAGTTAGTCCTGCAAGTTGTGCAGCCCTCCAACGTCTCTCGCCAGCTATAATTTCGTAATCACCGTTCACCAGTTCTCTTGCCAGAATTGGTTGCATTATTCCTTGTGCTTTTATTGATGCAGCCAACTCTTTGAGGGACTCTTCGTCCATTCTGCTTCGTGGTTGATACTTTCCGGGTTTAAGTTGCTCAACTTTTAATTCTTGCAACGTGTCGTTACCCTGTTCCCTGCCTCCAGAAAGCAAGGCGTCAAGACCCCGTCCGAGTCCCTTATTTGGTTTTGCCATAAATATTCCTTAAATTGATTCTGCGGCTGTTTTAGATGCGTTATTAAGAAGTTCTCCAGCTAACGCCAGATACGCCAATGTACCTTTTGATTGATTGTCGTGATATAGCGCGGGTAAACCGTAACTTGGTGCTTCGGCTAGTCTTACATTGCGTGGAATTACTGTACGGTAGACCTTTTCTCCAAAGTGTTGTTGCAGTTGATCTGAAACTTGTTGAGCCAACATATTGCGTGGATCAAACATTGTTCTTAGCAAACCCTCAATTTCCAACTCCGGGTTTAGGTGTGAGCGTACTTTCCGTATCGTGTTGACCAAGTCGCTCAGTCCTTCTAATGCGTAGTATTCGCACTGCATTGGAATCATTACGGATTGTGCTGCACATAATCCATTCAGTGTTAGCAGGTTCAAGGCTGGGGGACAATCTATTAAAACATAGTCATATTCGTTCTGTACTACTTCCAGTGCATTTTTCAGCCTTGTTTCCCTATTTTCAATTTCCACCAACTCTATTTCTGCCCCCGCCAATTCCCGATTTGCCGGCAAAATATCGTATTTACCGGCGTCTGCGGTAACCCGTGTTTCTCGAATGACTTTTTGTCCCAGCAATACATCGTAGACGGTGCATTTAAGACCCGCTTTATCAATTCCGCTTCCCATTGTTGCATTTCCTTGAGGGTCGAGATCAATTAATAAAACCCGTTGCTTTGCTGCTGCAAGGCTTGCGGCTAAATTTACTGAAGTTGTAGTTTTCCCTACTCCCCCTTTTTGATTGGTTATCGCCAGTATTTTCGTCATTTATTTTCTCTTAATACCACCAAGCATCTTGCGGCTTCTAGTTTAGGAATTTTCAATTTAATTATTTGTTCAACTTTTATATTTTCTGGAATCCTTTGCAATTCATCATCCGGGATTCCTTTCATTGCTAACCATTTTCCATTTTTATTTAGCAGGTGCCTTGTAAACGAAACAAATTTACCTGTCTCCGTAAAAGCGCGAGAAATAATGCCATCAAATTTTTCTGCAGGGTTCCAATTTTCTATTCTTTCGCAAATTACCACTATATTTTTTAATTCTAATTCTATGATTGCCTGTTGAACAAAACTCGTTTTTTTGCTATTGCTATCAACCAAAGTGAACGACCAATCTGGTTTTAAAATTGCCAAGACTATTCCAGGCAAACCAGCTCCACTACCCACATCTAGCCAATGACCAGGCCAAAGATTTGGCATTACTGCTAAACTATCTAGCAAGTGATTGCTCACCATCTTTTGAGGATCACGAATTGATGTCAAGTTATATGTCTTGTTCCACTTTTCCAGCAACAATAGGTATTTCAATAACTTTTCTTGTAATTCTGGTGGTATAACAATTCCTAATTCTTGTATTCCACTGGCTAAATCCATCTTCAATGAAGTCATATCTAACTTATTGCTTTGCAACGCTTACTCCACCCCGTTTCATGTGCACCAGCAATAACGATAGTGCTGCCGGCGTTATTCCAGATATTCTTGCAGCTTGCCCCATTGTTTCCGGACGATGTTGATTAAGTTTCTGCCTTACTTCAGTTGATAATCCGCGCACCTCGGAATAATTTAGAGCTTCAGGTAACTTTAGCGTTTCATTTTCTAATTGGCGAGCAATTTCTTCATGTTGCCGCTCTATATAACCTTGATATTTCGCTTGAATTTCAACTTGTTCTGATATTTCCTTGTCACAAACGTCCTCGTTATTATTACCCAGGGTCATTAGATTTTTGTAGGTTACGTCTGGTCTTCTAAGCAGCTCATAAAGCGAATATTCTCTTTCTATTTCTTTTCCAAGTACCCGTTCAGCTTCCTCTTTAGCTATTATTCTTGGATTTACCCAAGTCGATTTTAACCTTTCCATTTCTTTAGCAACTCTTTCTCGCTTATTTTCAAACACGGTCCAACGGTAATCATCTACTAGGCCCAGCTTGCGTCCTGTCTCTGTTAATCTCATGTCTGCATTATCTTCGCGCAACTGTAAGCGATATTCGGCGCGGCTTGTAAACATTCGATACGGTTCTGATATTCCGCGTGCAATTAAATCATCTACCAATACGCCCAAATATGCTTCATCACGACGAGGGTGCCATGAATTTTCTTCTTTGCAATAGCGAGCGGCATTTAATCCTGCTAACAATCCTTGTGCTGCAGCCTCTTCATAACCTGTTGTTCCGTTTATCTGTCCAGCCATGAACAAGCCT